>JAGQZV010000066.1 GCA_020435295.1 Bdellovibrionales bacterium
AAGTCGACCGCACGATTCCCGCTACTCATGAGCCGGGCGAGTTCTCTCCAAAATCCCAAATCTCCAACGGCGGACTTGATGCCCACGGGCAGACCCGACGCATCGGCCAGCTTTTCCACAAAATCCAGCAAGCTGTCCACGCAGGAAAATTCGGTGTGAAAGGCCGGGCTCAAACAGTCTTTACCCGCGGGAATACCACGGGCTTCAGCAATCTCAGCGGTTACTTTTCGGCCGGGTAGCATCCCTCCCACGCCAGGTTTCGCGCCCTGAGAGAGCTTGATTTCTATCGCCCTGACGGGATTGGACGCTACGTTTTCCTTAAACGCTTCCATAGAGAAACGTCCGTTCTTGTCGCGACAACCAAAATAGCCAGTTCCCAACTGCCAGACTAGCTCTCCCCCTAGCTTATGGTAGCGAGAAATCCCCCCCTCACCAGTCCACTGCATACAACCGCAAAGAGAAGCTCCCAAGTTCATGGCTTCGACAGCGCGGGCGCTTAGGGAACCAAAACTCATGCTGGAGATGTTCACAATAGAATTAGGGCGGAATGCCTTGGATCGTTGCCGCCATTCGCCCATCACTTTGGCACACGGAATCCGATACAGCTCTTTAGATCGATCCGTTTCCTGCGGATCCCGATAGGGAAAAGCGCTGTGCTTGATGATCAAGTAGTTCGGCGCCAACTCCATGTCCCGATCAGAACCAAAACCAAAATAGTTATTCTCTTTTTTTGATGAAGCGTAGATCCACCGCCTCTGGCTGCGATCAAAAGGACGCTCTTCCGTATTACTTGTCACGATATACTGGCGAAGCTCAGGACCGATGAGCTACAACCAATACCTAAAATGTCCAATTAGCGGAAAGTTCCGAAGAATCGCGTGCTTTCTTTGTAGAACGTCATAGAGGATGACAGCAGCAACGAGCCCCAGGGCCGTATACAAATAAACCATGATGCGAAGTCGTAACACAGGAAGGAGGACTTGGACAGGGCGATAGATTTCTTCTATGGTTGAAAGCATGTCAGCCGATCCGACAGCCGCTACCACAAAAGGGGTTCACCATTTTTTTCGCAAACTCGGCGTCAGCGTTCTGTTCTCCGGCGCGGCTGTCGGCGTATCGCACGTCGTACAAGCCACTCGAGCCGGTGCGGACTTCAGCATGGCCTTGCTTCCCGCGATCCTTCTCTGTTTAGTGCTCAAGTACCCCGCGTTTCTCTTTGGCCCCCTCTACACAACTGTTACTGGAGAAAGTGTGGTGCGCGGTTATTCGCGAATCGGAAAATGGACGCTGCCACTAGTTGGGATTTCTTTCCTGTGCGTAATGTTTACCGTGGTATCTGCAGTGGCTTTGCTGTCCGCTGGCATCGCCTTAGCCACTACCGGCGCAAAAACCAACATCACTGTACTGGCGATAGTATTAATTGCGTCTAGTACGGTTTTCTCACTGTACTTTCCTTTCCAGCGATTTCAGGAGTCGATGAAAGTAATTTTCTTCATTTTGGTATCGCTCAGCATTTTCTCGTTAGCCATGGCCCTACCGGAGTGGCGGACAGTAAGCTTTAAAATTCAATGGACCGCACTACGCAAAGAGGAAATATTCTTTATCGCCGCACTCATCGGGTGGATGCCAGCGGGACTCGACTTGCCGATGATGCATTCGCAGTGGCTGCTCGCAAAAGGAAAACCTAGTGCGGATGCGATAGAGGATTTCAACTTCGGCTATCTCTCGACTACCGTGCTGGCAGTTTTGTTTTTGGTTATTGGAGCCGTATTCTTCTACGGGACGGGAATTCCAATGGCGACTGCGGCCGGAGGCTTCTCACGACAGCTCCTTGACGCGTACACCGCAACACTCGGCACACCCGGCCGTTGGGTCATCGGGGTCACGCTCTTTTTGGCCATTTTCTCCACTCTCGCTGTCGTAGCGGACGGCTTTCCGCGCGTGCTATCGGAGGTGCTCTCGCTTGTAGCCGCCCCCGGCTCGAACGCCCCTACTCATAGCACCCGCTACCGACACCTCAGTTCTTGGGCCCAGCTCGCGGGCGCCTCTGCCATCTTGCTGGCTTTCTCCGGCGCGCTGACCGCACTCGTAGACTTCGCCACCACGATTTCGTTTCTAATTTGCCCGATCTTTGCCGCGCTCAATCACCGCCTAACCGTACTTTCCGATTTCCGCGCACGCCACCGGCTTTCTCAGCCTCTTCGCTACGCAAGCCTGGCAGGAATTGCGTTTTTTACGCTATTTACTGTCTACTATTTTTACCTAAATGCGCTTTGACGCCAAACGAGCGCATCGCGCATCGAAGGATTTCAATTTTGCCGCCCAGTTCACTCACTGATCGACTTCGGCACACGCCTGGGCGTGTAGAGACGACTAAATGCCGCTACAGCCCCCGCACACCAACGGCGAAATCTCCCGAGCACTGGACCGTTATACGGATGGCTGGGATCTCTGTGCAGGTGGAGATCGTACGCCACAAGGCCCGCGCGTGTGGAATCACCAAAAAGCCGTTTGAACCACAACGGCGCGGTTACTAGAGCAAAAAACACTCCCTGAATCCCCCAACCGATCACTGTGTTGGTGTCGACGGGCACCGATCGAATATGGCCCAACACGGCCGAAGAGCCCATCATTGCCGCTACTGTAGCGAAAAATCGACCAAAGTTGTTGATGATGTTGCCGTAACTTTCCAGATGCAGCGCTCTTCCTTCTGAGAGTTCCCCCTCGTTTTTCATGCGGGCCGACACCACCTGCATCCCTCCAAACGCGGCAATGAACGTCGCTCCTAGAACACCCGTACGAACCAGAAACTCTTCTGTATTAAAAGTAATCGGCGCATCCTGGATCGCTTCCGTAAGGTGCTTCACCGAGGCTAGAATCGCCCCATAAGAAAAATTCACAAAGGCGTTCCCGTAGAACCCACCCCAAGCCCAAAACTTGCGCCAATATTTGCTAAGCCCGATGAACTGGGTTTCCAATCCAAGGCCTGTCAAAAACACGGCAATCGCATCGGGTGTCATCCCACCCGCCGCGTAACTGGCAGCCAGCATCACGCCAACGGTGACCCCAAAGCGTGCCGCCTGCATGCGGCGGTACCAAATTTTTTCGTGCGGCAGCGGATCCACCTCGGCCGAAATGGGTTCGGCTTCCGCCGATGCGACCTCGGGATCCCCAATCAAGTGGTAACGCGAAAACTTCAAGACAAGACTCGGATCCGCCAATACGTCCGGAGCGATCGGGATTCGAATTTCACTCGTTCCATTTTCTGGATAGGCAATGTCTGAAGCCCTTTTGACATCGTCTTGGGTTACGCCTTTTTTTGACGGATACTTGGAAGTCGCATTTCTGAACGCTTCCAGTACAGCTGCTTTGGGGTGTTGTACGACCCGAAAAAAACCGAAGCCCGATTTTTCAAGCCAGCTGTTGGCCTTTTCAATGGCTTGCATATATGCCATCACTTCAACAATTTGGCCCCTAGATTGGGTGGTTTCATTCACATACTTCCGAAGGGTTTCGTACGTGAGACCGGCACTGGCCAAATCCTCGGAAGAAATTCTGTCCGCCGCGTTCACAAGTTCAGTGCGCAACGTCTCGATGTCTGCGGCTAGCTGCCCCGTACCGGCCCCAGTCTTGTGATCCATCACGCGGACAACGCCCTCGCAAATCCTCAAGACATACTCCCGAAGCGCCGGAATATTTGCCAAATCCGTAGGGAGCGAGCACTCGGTAGCCGGCCCTGCTGCGCGCAGTTGTCCCACATCCGGCACCTCCCCGTCCGGGGCATAGCTCAAAGAAGACTGAAATAGTGCAATAAAGAGAACCGAGTATAGGACAGACTTTCTAAAGGACGAAAAATACACAGGTGCCCCCTCCCTCAGAAGATTATAAAATTGCTGATAAGACGCAATTAATGGGAATGAAGCGAAGTGTCAACTCTCGCTTATCTTGACATTTTTGGATGGCCAATCGGGCCTACTATATTATTCTTGGTGAGTGGTCTTGGATTTCGGTAGCGCCCTGAAAGGAGCCAATTATGAACCCCGCACAAATTCACTTAGCCTTGAACCATTTGCCAATAGGACTGGTGTTGGTTGGAGTCCCTCTGCTTCTCATTGCTCTTTGGAAAAAATCCCCGGAACTGCGCTCGGCGGCACTGGTCATTCTCGTTTTGGCCGCGGTCGTTTCGATACCGGCGTTTTTGTCCGGAGAACCCGCCGAGGAAATTATTGAACACATGCCCGGCGTCTCGGGACGGCTCATTCATGAACATGAGGAAGCGGGGGAGTTCGCCCTCATTCTCTCAGGCATCTTGGGGATTGCCGCGCTGGCGGTTTTGTTTTTTCAACGCAAGCGGCAACTCCCGGTTGGTGTATTTGCCGGCATCGCCGCACTTGGAGTGGTAAGCTTGTTCGCTTTCCTGCGCACAGCGCACCTTGGGGGCGTCGTTCGCCACCCAGAAATCTCGCAAGCTGTTCCCGACACGGGCACGGTGATCGTCGATCACGAAGCCAGAGAACACGAAGACGATTGATCGACACATAGAGCCAGGGCTTTCTAAATTCTTTAATTGAATGACTGGTTGCACCTTGGTGACAATGGTCGCATGAGAACTCAAACTCTATGCAGAGCCCTGGTTATTCTTCTATTAAGCTCCTCATCACTATTTGCGTATGTCCCGCATTTTTCGCAGGTCACGAGTAACCTGTATCGCGGGGGACGCCCGCAGAAGGGTGACTTTGATTGGTTGCGTTCAAGAGGGATACGAACTGTCGTCAGTCTGGAGATCAAATCCACCGTCGCAAGCGAGGCCAAAGCAGTCAAAGAAGCCGGCATGAAGTTTTATTCCATGCCGATGAGCGTGTATAAGGCGCCGTCCAACAAGGAAATGGATACTGTTCTCGATTGGATTACGGATCCGGATCTGCAACCGGTTTTTGTTCACTGCAAACACGGCGAAGATAGAAGCGGGCTCGTGATCGGCGTGTACCGCGTCGAAGAAATGGATTGGGATCCAGAGTCCGCCCACCGGGAAATGCTTCAAAAAGGCTTCCACACCGAATACTTGCCACTGGAAGACTTTTTTTGGAAACGAGTTGGCAACTAATTTTGGAGCGACACCTCTAGTTCTTGGCGCGCTATAGAGGCCGTCAGCACGGCAGCGTGACTCCACGTTAGATCTACCGGCCCCGTTTGGATTCCCGTATCACGATCAAATTGCTCAGCGAGCTCGCCCTTTCCGGTGCCATGGAAACGCACGCGCTGTAGGAAACTGTCCCCCTTCTTCACCAAGGCCCGAACCGCGTCCGGTACGTTGGGACCACAGCCTAATCTTCGGAAGAACTCCGTTTCACTTATGTCGTTCAGCCGCTCCGGGCGCATAAGCAGAGTTTTTGCCGCCTGATAATAAAACTCAGCAAATCCAGCCGTGGCCAGGAACCAAGGGTGGGCAATTTTGCCGCGAGTAAAACCATTCCAGTGATCTTCCACATAACGTCCGATGGCGGGACCGAGTGTGACGGGAGCCGGACTCCCCCCATTGGCCTCGCTGGGTGCCGGCAAACCGTTAATCGGATAGAGCGGCGCGAACGTGTCTTCCAGAGCAACCACTGTAGCGAGGATTTGCGGATCCAAGGGGCCAAAAAACGGATCGGATGGATCATAGGTGTGCAATACAGCTAGCACGGTCGCCACATCCAGATTGGAGGCTTTGAATTCGCGGGCATGATCAGCAACAAAATCCCGCGTTTGAACAAGATAGCCCCGATCCCTATCCCAAAATAGACGTAGCTCGTTCTCAATTAGTGCCACCTGCTGCTGCCAACCCGCTACGAGCTCGACATCACCGCGTAGTTCCGCTCGGTGGATCGCATCTCGCAGAGATTTCCTTTGCACCATCAACGTATAAAAATGTTTCCCTTTGGTTTCTTCCCAAAGATCCCAGCTCGGTTTACTCCAATTTCCCGCCACGTACTGCGCATCGTGTTTCGCCATCGCATAGAGTGTGTCCTCGGAAACAGTTTCCCCTTCAATAGGAACACCTTCGTTCACCGGGTGCGCAGCAATAAGAGTTAAATGCGCCGAAGCGCGTAACGCGGGGCCATCGTTTTGCGGGTGCCCCCACTCTTCCAAAATGGGTGTCCCATCGGTGTAGTAGAGAGCCGCTCCATTTCCGATGGCTGGATCCGGGTGCCCCACACTTTGTATCAACGACGAAAAGCGTGTCTTCGTTTCTAGCCGGCTCCACAACCGCTGGCGTCGCATCTGAGCGCGTGCTGGCGTCTCTGTCTCAACCGGCCGCATCCAAATGTAGTAGCGAGTAAGCGCCAAGGAGATGAGCGCCGAATCGCGGACCCAGTGCTTTTGGTAATGACTGGACTGCGCGGCCATCGCGGCGCCACAACTCGTAATGTTCCTTTGAATGCGAAGATACGACTGGTGCTGCTGCCTCCTCAGCCATGTCGGAAATGAAACTTTAAAATTCGCATGTTCCGCAAACGCTGAAACGGAGAATAAAAAAAATAGAACGACTGCTCGAAGCCACCCATGGCCTACCATGCAAGCCCTCCAACCTGATTGTTCTTCTGCGGTTTACCCCGCGCCTGATGCCTATTAATTTTATACGTGCCGCGTTATTTAAAGACAATCACTTTTTGTTTAGAGTATTTTTGTCTCCGCATGGGCTAAGGGCAGCAGCTCCGGGCGTTTGATGCCATACTTCTTAAACGTGCGTGCGATTCGTACCACCAGGTCGGTTTGAAAGGCTTTTTCGAGGGCTACGTCCAACACATACGCTTTAATCGTCAACTTGATAGCCAAACGTCCGGCGACGGGTTCTTCGCTCATCACGATTCGCGCTGGTTTGCGTAGGTAGACAAAACGGCTCGTCACGACCGCCTCATAAGCTAGTTCGCGAGCCCGATCGATATCGGCTTCTAGCGCCACGTAAAATGGGACCTCTATCATCATGTCGAGTGCTCCGGCGTTACCGGAGCTCACGAGATCTGTGAAAAACCGATTATTGGGTACTGTAACCATGCTGTCATCGAGTGTTCGCAGGCGCGTCGCGCGCAGCCCGATGCTTACGATATCCCCGTACACATCTCCAAATCTCACGCGGTCACCCACTTGAAACGGTCGATCGAATAGCACCACCACGCCAGCGATCACGGATCCAACAAGGTCTTTCAGGGAAAAGCCAATCGCTACTGCCGCGCTACCTCCCACCGCTAAGAGAAGCTCTTTTGGTGGACTAAGGATGGCGTAAAAGAGATACAGCCCGCCACCGATATAAAGGAAGAAAGACAAGATCGTCGTAAATTGCAGGATGTGCAAACGCTGACTTGGGAAGATGGCTTGAATCTTCAAAGATAGGCGTTCAAGAAGTTTCACAACAAGAACGAGGCAGCCTAAAGCTAGCGTTAGATAAACTAGAGCAGATATTCTGAAAATGCTGAGAAATAACGATAACTGTTCAGGGTTATTAGTTTCCATAGATATAGTTTCTCTTCGTCAGAAAGCTCACGAGCGTATTGTGCCAACCCGCCGATACGCGGTAGCGGCCTTGAGCTCGAAACAGAAAACTCCGTTCCATTCCCACCTTGATGGCGTGCCGCACCACTCCTTCTGGTAAATCCGTAACCTTGATAGCCTCTTCCGTCGTCAAGTTCTCGTGTCGAACAATGGCCGCATACACAAAAAGCGCGTCCTGCTGCAAGTCCGAAAAGGTCTCAGGATCGGTGTCTTCAGGGAGCGCCACCCGGATCGTGTTTCCAAAGCGCGTGAGTGAGGACAACCACAAGTAAATGGCAGACCTAGGGTTCCCAGACGCCTGCTCCCAAAGCAATCGAAAATAGGTAGTTTCGGCATAGTCCTCAAAATCCCCACGGTGCCCCTGAGCAGCAAAAACCACTTTTTCATACTCGAGCTTAAACCCGGACTTCTGCTGACGGGAGAGGATCATGTTTTCTATCTCCTCCTCCGACCACTCGGTAAGCGGAATCAGTGTCCTAAAAAATCGATTTTTCCCAAAAACACTGTCCAAATAATTCCAAGAGTGCACGTTAAATGCTGCCGCCCAAAAAACGTTTTTCAGACGAATGTTCGTCAATTCTAAAAAAGTGCGAAACCCTTCAAAGCCGCCGATGTCCGCAAGGAAAAAGTTGTGGGCATCGTCCAGCAAGTAGACGGTCTTCTTGCGAGAAGTATCTCCTTCAATAAGGTCGGTGTACCCTGAATTGATATTCACTCCCAGCAACTCAGAAAAAAAAGCCAGTGTCGCATTTCTCGTGTGAAGCTTTGGGGGCACCGTTTCTTTTCTGAAAATAACCCCTTCCATCTCCGATCGTGATATCAGTTCAAAAAGAGAGGACTTACCAGCCCCCTTTTCACCAAAGATAGCTAGCGTATTTTCTTCAGCCTCCTCCGTTACCCAAGCGGAGACTTCTTTGGTTATTCGTCGTTGGATATGGTGCGGGGGTTCGACCCAGATGTCGTCATCCGTTGGCACCCCGTAATCAAACCATTTGGTGTACGCTTCCGGTAGGGCTTCGATATTTTCCTTGTCCCCATGCTGTCCCGTCGCTTCTAGCCGTCTGCGCATCACCTTTGCGGAGAGTCTTTTGAAAGTCTCGAGTTCGGATAACTCTTCAGCCAATTTTCGCCATGTCACAATGGACACCAATAAAAGGACGGCCAGCCCCGAACCAATCGGCGACAACTTCCCAGCACACAGTCTGGGAAATACTGCGGATACCCGACCAATTCCAAGCCTCTCCCCGGCTGATTGAACTTCCTTGCGCCACAGAAAGGACCCCACAAAGAAAAGCAGTACGCCGAGCAGGTACATCCAGTGCTCTACAACTCTGTAGACGAGTGCCTCACCTACAGTAGTAGCCGTCGCATAACGAAGAGAAAAGGCGACGAAAAAAAAGAGCCCTATGCTTTGACCCGTCCGGATTCCTTTTTTCTTTATGGCCGCAGGCGATGAAAATCGCCCCAAACGCACGAGGTTCATCAGTAGATTTTGAAAGAGTAGGAGGAAAATTCGATAAACGATGTAGTAGCGAACATAAGGGAGGATAAGATTGATCTCCTCCCAGATGCTCCCCTCAATCAGATCTCGTGCCAAGAGTACGGCGCCGTAACTTAGAATCCAGGGCGCATAGGGCCCCAAACGCTGAACCGTCAAAGCGGCCCGGACCCGCCGGCGATTTCGGTGGTGTGGAGGACGAACCAGATGGATTCTAAAGGCTTCTAGTACATGTGGAATCTTGGACAAAAGCCAAAACAAAACCACCGGGATGAGCAGAAAAACTATAAATACGAGCGAGTCTCGAGCAAAGTGTACAAGCCCACCCAGTCCCTCATCCTTAGCGTTCTGTAGTTCCGTCAGCTTCGATCGGACGGCTGCAACGAAGCGGAAGGGGACCACTTGCAGTTCCCTGAGGTAATCTGCCAGTACGCCATTAGATAGCGTGTACCCGGTTTCGTCGCCTGTCTCCCGAAGCTTGCTCAAGTATAAGGAACGCAACAGTCCAAGCTGCACCAAGAGTTTGTAGCGGTTGAGACGCTGTTGAGTATTGGCCACCTGAACCTGATCTAAGATGTCCACCCGGTACTCGATCAGACTCCGGTAGGCCTCCTCGTACTCTTTGACTTCGCTTCCAGAGCGGCCACTTATTAGGGAGAGGTCCAGGGGAGGTACTTCTGGCAGATCTGCCTGAAATCTGTCCTTTAACGAGGAATCCACCTCTTTTCGCCAAAGATCATTCACGCGCTGAAACTCTGCCTTGAGATCGGCCGTCGCCAGATGCTCAGCCTCGCTCCAGGCTTTCTGAGTCATTGCCAGAAGCTCAACAAAGTCCCTATTTTCCTCCTGCAGGCGGTTGGCTATTCGCAAGTGTTCTTCTGACAACTCTACCCTGGCGCGCTCGACGCGAACGCGTTCGGCGGCCAATTTCTGCAGCTGCTCGTCTTGCTCCGTTCTGGCCGTTTTCTGCGCTTGCTCCTGTTCACGAATGCCTTCCTTAAGGTTTTGCGCGGCCTGCTCTTTGGCATCACTCAACCCCTTTGAAACTTGCGCCTGCGCCAAGTGGGCGTTGTAATTCTCAAGCAATTGGCGCCGACGTTCGTTCGCCAGGGCCAAGAATTTCACCTTGAGTGCGATCAATTGGCGCGCTTGCGCCTCTTGCGCCTCTTGAAGCGCGGTAAGCGCCTTGCCGAATTGGCGACAATCCGGGAATCGCTCGCTGAGTGTTTGCGCGGGAAGAGCCAACCTGCGGCGAAGTTCTCCCAGCCGGCCCGCCACAGCCACATCGTCGTTCAAATCAATAAAAATAAGCTTAGCAACTGGTAGCGGGTTTTCTAGGGCACGGGATTCAAGAATACCTTGAAAGGCCGAGATGGACTCGGTCGCGTTTTGGATTTCGGAGTTTAATATTTGGCGCAATCCCGCATCGCTGGGACACGTTCCCAGCCCGAGCGTGCACCAGACAAACCCACCCAACGCCCAAACCAACTTCCACCAGCCACGCCCCACTGTGCATCCGACACTATTCACGTCCAACTCCTAATGCTCGCCGCGCGTCATTAAATTAGCACTCCCGACGCCGTTAGAATAGCGCAGCCACGGGGTAAAGAACAACGACAGCGCAGCCGGCGAGACAAGCCTGGAGCCCCAGAAAGACGCAGGAATTCGATGCGCTAGCCCAATTTTGGCTTGCGATTCCCCCGCAAGTACCAGAACTTGGGAGATCTATGAAATCTGTACAGCTATTAGGGTATGGCGGAAATGAAGCCCTACGCGTGAATCAGGTTCCCGTTCCCGAACCAGGTGCTGGGCAACTCCTCGTAAAGGTAATGGCTGCGGGCGTAAATCCAGTAGATTACAAAATTCGGGATGGGAAACTTAAGCCCATTTTGCCCTTACGTTTTCCCCAGACGCTGGGCGGAGAATTAGCGGGAGTTGTGGAAAAACTGGGGCCGGGGGTGTCAGGATTCAACGTGGGGGAGTCGATATTCGCGCGCGTAGATAAACAGCAAATGGGCGCGTTCGCTGAGTACGCTGTTGTAGACGCTGCCCACGCTGCCCGCATGCCTTCCAACCTAAGTTTCGAGGAAGCGGCAGGGATCCCCCTCGCTGGACTCACCGCGTGGCAGTGTTTGTTCGAGGTACTAAAACTACAGCCCAAGCAAAAGATCTTGATCCACGCTGGTGGCGGCGGAGTCGGTGGTCTTGCCATCCAATTTGCGAAAAATGCGGGAGCCTACGTCGCAACCACAGCGTCGCCTGCCGCTAAGGCTGTTGTAGAGGCGTACGGAGCGGACGAAATAATCAATTACCGAGAGGAAAAGTTCGAGACTGTACTTTCAGATTACGATCACGTCCTAGATACGGTGGGGGATGACACGCTCTTGCGTAGTTTTGGCGTCATAAAAAAGGGACACACTGTCGTTTCCGTCGCCGGAGTCCCTGAACCCCAAACCGCGAAGGATATCGACAAGGGCCTACTGATAAAAAGTATTTTCTGGGCCATCAGTTCAAAGATTCGCAAAGCAGCAAAGAAGGCGGGAGTACACTACCGTTATCTTTTCATGCACCCCGATGGCAAGCAGCTTTCTGAGATTGCAAAACTCATCGAAGAAGGAAAGGTGAAGGCCAAAGTAGATCGGGTCTTCGACTTGGAAAAAGCTACTGAAGCGTTTTCATACTTGGAAACAGGCCATGCAAAAGGAAAGGTGATCTTGCGGGTACGCAGTGGCCGCATTTAACGCAAGGGTAACTCTAGTAGCTCCCGAGTCTCCTCTTGTGGAACTGGAATTAACTGTACTAGCCCCTTAATTGATACGGCCTTTAACACCTCGAAGAGCGACGTGAGCATGGCCTCGGTCGGCTTCCCGCCAGCAGCAAAAGCCTTGTAGAGTACCCAAAAAGCTATTTTCTCCTGGGTTGGGAGATTACTTATCACATCGTAGTCATTGGCAACCGCTACCGCCAAAAACTTTGTCAAAATCAAGCTAAGGCGTAGTTCCTCTCTTTCGTCGGCAGGTATGAACTTTCCAACGAGAGCGAGCAACTTCATCGCAAGGTTGTTAATGTCGTGTACAACATCTTCTGAAGATTTTGCGTCTCTCTTGATTTCATTCAGTAGGGGATCCAAATGCGGGTTTTCGTCTGAAAAAGTTTCCATGTCTACCTTGGTGTCGGTGTCTGATGCGGAAGCTTTTTTCAATGCATCGCGTACGTCTTCTAGCGAACGCAGGTCAATGCTGACATTCTCGAATCCACGCAGGCGATTTCGGTTGGCATGTAAAGTACCTGAAGTCTCGTTGAACGCGCCATATAGATTGCCAGGATGCCCAGATGAGACCCTCACCTCTCCTCCCCACAAAATGCGAAATGTTTGCCCCTTGTTTTGGGAGACTACCTCTCGCACGAGCCCCACGTGCCGCGGGCCAAGTACGTACGGCCCCAAAGCCAGTACTTGGCGGCCGCTCGGGTAGAGTTCCACGAGGATAGCCGATCGGTGGCGGCCCTGTAGAGCGGATTTGGAAAGACCGATGCCCTGACCCAGCGAGAGCAGCAGTGGACAGGGATCAAAGGCCGCGCCCCTCGAAGTCCCAGGGTCCAATTCCAAGACGGGATGGCTCGACGCAACGGAAATTAGTCCGCCCAAAAATACTGACACAAAAATCTTCGTCCACATGTACTTGGCTCGCATGGCACCTCCTAATCGCGTAGGCGAGTACCACAAAGTTTGTAGGACGATCAATTATTTCAATAAGAACTATTGAACAATCGTTGCTGGGAAACAACATCCCCATCTTCAGCGCGGATTCAAACCTTCAAAAAGAACCTCTAGCAGAACTTGTAGATCCGTATCGCCGCCGCCTACTTTGCCCAACTTGAGCAAATGGCGAGTGGCAACAAATCCCGCGATAACAAGAAGGCTCACCTGCGCCAGCGCTTCGGGGCGCACGTCGTTTCGAAGCGAGCCTTCCTTCTGAAAACGCTCGACTGCTTTTACAAAGTCACTCCAGATGTGTCGGCGCCACAACTTCGCAAACTGTGCACGAAAGCCTTCATTTTGAAGAAGCTCCATCACAAGAATTTTCAGCTTAGCTCCGTGCGTTTTGCCCGTCTCCACACGATCCTCGCCGAAAGCAAAAATGAGTTCCTGAAAGGATTGGTAAGACGCTTTCGTAAATTTTCGTACTTGTCGAATCTGCATCGGCAAAAGAGTTTTCGCTAAAACTCCAAATACTACACGTCTGAGGAGATCGCGCTTCGAAGGAAAGTGCTTAAACAGGGTACGCTCGGTCGTGTTCGCACGCCTGGCGATTTCCTTGGTGGAAGAAGCGTCAAAACCTCGCTCGCTAAAGAGAGTCTCCGCTGCTTCCAGAATCGACTTCTGCTTCTGGCTCGGGGGATTTTCGTAAAGTTCAAACTCTCGCAGGAGACTTCCCACATCTAAATCAATGACATCACGCATCCGCCTTCATCTCCTGCTGCCCCCAAGAGGCAAAACCCATGAGGTATAGTATTCACTATACTTCTGTAGAAATTGTCACGTATAGTAGTATTTATATCTTTCGTTATCTACACGTCAGGGCACCGGGGGAGTCATGAAAGATTTTCTAAAAGTCGCGGTTCGCAACGTGGGCAGAAATCGCAGACGCTCTTTCATCACCATCGTTACCATTTTTCTCGGAGTCCTTGTGGTTTCCGGGATACGGGGGCTCTTGAATGGATTTCAGGGAGAGATTCGCTCGTCTTTGACACGAAAAATCCACGGTGACCTCCAAATTCACAAGAAAGGTTACCAGGATGCGGTCGACAACGACCCTTATAAGATCCTCATCCCAGACGTCGCGGCACTTGAAAAAGAGATCCAGATACCGGAACTCATCGCCACCGCTCCACGGCTGCGAGTTTTTGGGCTACTTAACCACCAAAAAAGCCAGAAAACCACGCCCGTAATGATTGTCGGAATAGACTCGAAAAGAGAACTCGCAGTGTGCCCGCGCCTAGAGCAAGCCGTACAAGCGGGAACTGTGCTGGATTCAAGTCAAGAAATACGGTCAGAAGCAATCGAGGATGACGAGTTAACGGAGGCGCCGCCAATAGGGACCACACTCTCGGAAGACGCGCCAAAAGCACAAGGCCAAAACGGCATCATGCTGACCCCCTCACTCGTGCGCGGGATGGGAGCCGAAATTGGTGATGAGCTCGTGGTTCTCATCCAAGATAAAAACAACATGCAACAAGCTGTCGTCGTGCACTTGGTGGGCGTTGTGGATTACGCCATGCCTACAGCGGCGAGCAAAATCGCGTGGATGGATTTCACTACCTTGCGCCGAGCAGCCGGCCTCACGGAAGGAGCAACAGAACTGGCGCTAAGAACCCAAGAAGGTGCGGACGTGAACGAGATCCGGGATCGTCTGACTCGGGCGCTGGACCCCTCCCTAGTCGTGGAGACCTGGGAAGAACTCGGTGGTTTTTTCAAAGATGTCATGGGGCTTCAGAATCTAGTGTTCTCCGTTATACTCACCATTGTCTTCACCATCGTGATATCCGGAATCGTAAACACCTCGCTGATGACAGTAATGGAACGAACCCGCGAAATTGGTACCTTAATGGCTCTGGGGTACCGTCGGCGGCAGATCATGTCCCTGTTTCTAATTGAGTTCGCGGCTATCGGAGTGGCTGGCGGAATAGCGGGGCTCACGGCAGCCACCATTCTACTGGGGCTTCTTGGTAAAAAGGGAATTATTTTCGCGCTTCCCGGGCAAACTACACCCACAATCATTTATCCCTATGCGACCGTCTTTTTCCTTGTTTCGGTTTTGGGTCTCGCAATTTTTGCAGCACTACTAGCGGGGATAGTCCCGGCCTACCGGGCGAGCCGCATGCGGCCAGTAGATGCACTCAGAGCTAACTAGGAGAGCGCCAATGAAATCACTTTTCCTACTACTGCAAGTATGCACCCAGGTATGGGCAGCCGATCCGACTGCTATCGTCAAGAAGATAGAAAGTGCTCTAGCACCACCCACATCCAAGTTTAGTTACGCGTTCACGAACCATCGCACGGATGGCACGACGGTAGAATACGAGGTGAGTTTTCAGATGAAAGACCCGGATCACTCGCACGGGTATTTCATAAAACCAGAGCGGGAAAAAGGGCGAGAGGTACTCAGACTTGAGAATGATCTGTGGACCTACATGCCCAATGTGGGGAAATCCGTGCACATCGCCGATCGAGACAGCTTTGCGGGTGGGGATTTTTCTAACGCCGATATCCTGCGAGTCGATTGGACCTCCAAGTATTCCGTGACGCTACTCAAAGATCTGACTAACCAAGCCATTTACGAGCTAAAGGCCAAAGCCAAAGACGCGACCTACGCGAAAATGCGTTTGTGGGTGGACAAGAAATCGGGAATGCCTGTGCAGCAAAAATTTTATGACTCGCAAGGGACGCTTCTCAAACGGCTCTCCTACGGCGAAGTAAAAAAATTTGGAAAGACAGAGCGGCCCAGCTACCTGCTCATGGAAAATGTCATCACAAAGCAAAAGTCAGAACTGCGGGTGCAATCGATGGAATCGCCCGCTGACGTAAAGGACAGCCGATTTCGAGTGGATAACTTAGGAAAATAAATGCGCATCCATTTACTCATACTGCTTGCATTGTCCACATCGGCGCTTGCGGAGGACGAAGACCTTGTGGAAGCCACTG
>JAGQZV010000067.1 GCA_020435295.1 Bdellovibrionales bacterium
GTCATTCTTCAGCGATTTTAAACTGCTAACGATGGCATCATAACATTTCCAGTTTCTTGCCGCTTTTCCGGAGCCTCCATACACGACAAGCTCGTCCGGGTTTTCTGCTACGTCCGGGTCGAGGTTGTTCATGAGCATTCTCAGTGCGGCTTCCTGGACCCAGCCTTGGCAATGCAACTCAGGGCCCCGGTACGCGTGTATGGCTGCCATTGGACTCTCCTTACTAAAGGGCTGCGGACGGATTGTCAGTGGAAGGATTCTTTCTTTGGGTAGAGGGCTTTGTCAACGGGACCGTTTGTTGAATGAACTGGTGCAAGTCACCGCTATTAATCAAGGCGGCTATCTTTTCAATATCCTCATGCAAATTCCGATCGCGCTCTACGGGGGGCACATGTTTACGCACAAAGGAGTACAGAGCGCGTGGCCCTTTGCCTGGGCGTAGTGGCTTGCGAAACTCTAAAGCTTGGCAGGCCGCAAGCATTTCGATAGCTAATGAGTACTGAGTGTTTTGCAGGATCGTCTTGGCTTTTCTCGCGCAAAGCGGCCCCATGCTAACGTGGTCCTCTTTTTCGTTGTTAGTGGGAATAGAATCCGTGGAACCCGGATGGGAGAGCAAGCGGTTTTCTGAAACCAAGCTAGCCGATGTGACTTGAGCCATCATAAAACCGGAATTTAGCCCTTCTTCTTTTACCAAGAAAGTTGGCAAATCACTAAAGTGCGGATCCATCAACTTGGAAACGCGACGTTCGGACAAGCTTGCGATCTCAGCTAGCCCCATCCCTAGGATGTCGAGTGCAAAGGCTACGGGTTGGCCGTGGAAGTTTCCGTTGGACACGAGTTCCCGGGTGGTCCAATTCACGACCGGATTGTCCGTAGCAGCATTCAATTCAATGGAAAGGGTATTGCGCACTGTTTGGATCAAATCGCGGACGGCGCCATGGACCTGCGGAACGCAGCGGAAAGAGTACGGATCTTGAACCCGATCGCAGCTTTCATGGCTTTTGTAAATTTCGCTGTCTTCCATGTAGTGACGCAGGTATTCAGCCGACAGAATCTGGCCAGGGTACGGCCGGGTTTGCTGCACCCAATCGGCGTAAGCGGCAGCAGTGCCGAGAACCCCTTCCAGGCTGCAGGTGCTGGTGAGGTCCGCGAGATCCAAAAGCTCCTCGGCTTTCAGTACCAACAGAGCTCCCAATCCGGTCATTTGCTGCGTACCATTGATGAGGGACAGGCCTTCTTTGGGAGCCAGTTTGAATGGCTTGAGACCTGCGGTCTTAAGTGCTTGTGCTCCCGCGACTCGTTTCCCTTGATAGTACGCTTCGCCTTCTCCAATGACGACAGAGGCCAGATGGGCGAGAGGGGCCAGATCCCCGCTGGCACCGACGGAACCCTTACTGGGAATTACCGGATGGATTTGATGATTCAGCATTGAAACAAGGAATTCCACCAACTCCGGGCGTACTCCGCTGAACCCTTTGGCGAGAACGTTCGTTCTCAAAAGCAGGATAGCACGGGATTCCTCCTCGTTATGTACCTCGCCGACTCCGGCGCAGTGGCTGCGAATCAGGTTTTCTTGAAGTTCCTCCAAGCGGCTGTCATCAATGCGTACTTTGCTCAGGATGCCAAAGCCGGTGTTTATGCTGTAGATACTTTTTCCGGAGTGGATTGCTTTCTCAACGACATCACGCGACTGCATCAGTTTCATGAGTGTCGCGTCAGTGAGCTCTACACGGTCTTTCCCGTAGACGACAGAACGAAATTTTTCAAGCGAGAGTGACTCGCCGTCGATGCTTACCATAAGCCCCCCACCCCATACTTAAATTTCCTGACGAATGGCCTCTATCCTTTTCTTGTAATCATCCGCGGCGAAGATCCCCGTGCCGATGACCAAAATCTCCGCACCTGCGGCTGTGACTTCCTTGGTGTTTTCCCGCTTGATGCCACCGTCAATCTCAATTTGGATGTTTTTGCTACCAATCTTTTTCCGCAGTGTGCGCACGCGTTCTAAGGCAGACGGAATAAATCTTTGGCCTCCGAAGCCTGGATTTACACTCATCACTAGAATGAACTCGGCATCATCCAAAACCGCGTCCAGCGAAGCGAGTGAGGTTCCAGGATTGATCGCTACACCGGCCCGCATTCCCAGCCTTTTGATCTCATTCAACGTTCGGTTGATGTGCGGGCACGCCTCGATATGGACGGAGATCCAATTGCAGCCCGCGTCGGCAAAGTCTTTCAGGTAGCGATCGGCGTTCTCGATCATCAAGTGGGCATCTAATGGCAGCTGAGTTTTTTCGCGAATCTTTTGGATGACGGGGGCACCGAACGTGATGTTTGGTACAAAGTGACCATCCATAATGTCCAGATGCAAGACATCGGCGCCGGCTTTTTCTACCGCCTGCACTTCATCCTGCAATCGAGAAAGATCACAGGCCAATAGAGATGGTGCAATCTGGACTGGCACTATTTCTCCGCACTCTTCAGCATTAAAACAACGTTCAAAAGGTCCCAACGGTCGAAATGGGGGTCAGATATCCCCTTAGGAAGTCTTCGACGCCGAGTCTTTTTCTATTCTCGAGCTGAATTTCTGTCAAGGCGAGCAGGCGGCCGTCTCCGCAGACGACGTTCAAATGGGTTTTTCCATCTGTGAGGGCTGTACCGGCTGGTGCAGTGCTGGCCTGGGAGAGTACACTGGTACCAAATACCTTAAGGCGTTGCCCGTTAAGCCGGGTTTCGGCGATGGGCCACGGCTGCAGCGCCCGAACCTGGTCGTGCAAGCGCTGGGCGGGTTCGCTAAAATTGAGTTCGGCTTCTTCCTTGGCAATCTTGCGCGCGACAGTGACTTCATTTGGGTCCTGCGGCGTACAGTGCAAGGCTCCCGTTTCAGCCAGAGTAAGGGCTTGCACCGCGGCTTCACCACCTAAGTTCGCCAGCCTTTCCAGAAGTTCGCCAGAGGTCTCGTTGGGTAAAATGGCTATTCGCTTTTGCAGCAAAACATCGCCAGCGTCCAGGGCCTTTACCATTCGCTGGATGCTAACCCCGGTTTCCACCTCTCCGTTCCAAATGGCTCGTTGAACGGGTGCCGCCCCCCGGTACTTGGGAAGTAGGGAAGCGTGCAGGTTGAAGCAACCCAATCGGGGCAATAGCAAAACGGGTTCTTTGAGCATCTGTCCGAAAGCAACAACCAGAACGAGGTCGGGATCCCAGGTTTTGAGCGCTTCCAGACTCTCGAGGCTATTGATATTTTCCCTGGGGTAGACGGGAAGATTTAAGCGCGCTGCGGTTTGCTCGACTGCAGACGGCGTGAGTTTTCGCCCTCGTCCGGCTTGGCGAGCCGGCTGTGTGACAACCGCGATTGGCGTTTTGCCTGCGGAGCACAAGTGTTCGAGAATTGAGGCCGCGATCGCAGGTGTTCCCATAAAAACGTACTTCATAACAGCAACGTCTTTTCTAACTTTCGCTTAAGAAGGCGGCGTTTAAGCGGCGACACACGTTCGATAAAAAGGTGGCCGTCCAAATGGTCATTCTCGTGCTGAACGGCTACTGCAAGCAGCCCGTCCGCGTCCATCAGCTGTGGGTTGCCGAAGCGATCCTGGTATTCTACGCGAATTTCGGCTTTTCGTTTTACGAACTCGGAGATACCGGGAACGCTTAAGCAGGCTTCTTCAAAGTCGATGCTGCCGCGGCCGTTCGACAAGACTGGGTTAATGAACTCAAGAATGCGGTTGTAACGATCGTCTTGATTGCGGATATCGATGATAAAGAGCCGCCACAAGCGATTGACCTGCGGTGCCGCCAGACCGATTCCATTAGCGGCATACATTGATGTCGCCATGTCATCGAGAAAACGGTGCAAGTCGGCATCGAAAATCTCTACTCTTTGTGACTTCTCCGCCAGGCGCGGATCGGGGTATTTTAATATTTCCAGCACGCCACTCACTTCCGCTTTATGATGACAATCAAAGCGTAGGTCAGAAATACACCATTCGTCAGCCAGCCTGCAACCGCGGGTGGAAGTAGATTTGCCTGCCCTGCGGCAAGGCATACTCTAAAAAGGAGCAAGTAAAGCAGGATGACGGCAAACGCGTAACTTGCGCCTCGGGTAACGGTGCGTTGTCGCATTGGATTGGCAGCCAGGGGAATCCCGATCATTACGAAGATGAGGGGCGAGAACACCAAAGCCAGACGTTCGTGGTAGTTGATTGCCGGTGTTGTGGTATCCAGGCCGTAAAGTTCATGCCGTTCGATGCGCAGGCGCAGGTCTCGCAACCGCAGGTACTTGCGTTCGTCTGTGAACTCCAAAAATTGTTTGGGCTTCTGTGTAATCAGACCGCTTCTTGCCTCGAACTTTTGCGGAACCGGGTAATTGCCTCCCATTTCGCCAAGTGGGTAAGTAATGGCAAAGCCGTCCTCCAGAATCCACTTTTGTCCATCAAACGTGGCGCGTTTGGCACTCACGCGTTCTTTGATGCGCATGGCATCGTCTAGGGTGTAGATCGTGATGCCCTCTAGCTGGGTGCTGTCCGAAATATAACGGTCGATATTGTATATCTTGTCCCCAGCTCGGTACCAATACCTGCTCGGATAGAACGTGAAGCCTTTTTCCGCCGTGTCGTCCACTCCCCGTTTGAGAAGGTACATTCGCTTTTGTGCGGCGGGAACTACCGAATCAAAGACAAGAAAAGATACGGTAGAGATAATGGCTACTGTCCCGATGAAGGTTGAGCTGATGCGAACGATACCCATTCCCCCAGAGTAGATGGCAAGCAATTCGTTTTGTCGGGAAAGCGTCGTAAGGATTAGCAAGGTTGCCATCAGGACGGCTACAGGTACGAACTGATTCAACGCAATGGGAATCTGGTAAAGGTAGTAGAGAAACAAAGCGCGTCCACTTAGTTCCAAGCGCCAGAACTCCTCGAAAAATATTATGGCAATGTAAACGGCCGCTAGGCCGAAGAGAACGAGGATAAAGTAGAGTAGGAATTCCCGGATTAGATATCGGTCTAGGGTGTCCATCATCCGTTGGCAGCCAGCCAGGCTTCGAATTTTTCAAACGCCTGCGGTATCCCTTCTGGGCGTGTTCCACCTGCTTGCGCGAAATCGGGTCGCCCGCCGCCGCTACCGCCCACAGCGTCGGCGATGTGCTTAACAATCGCGGAGGCATCGAAGTCCGGGATCAAATCTTTAGAAACTCCGACGCAAAGAAAGACTTTGTCATTTTCCTGGCTAGCCAAAAGAACAACCGTCTTAGTCTTGAGCTTGTCTTTTATCTGGTCGACCAAGGAGCGGAGAATCTTTGGGTTTACAGCAGGGACTCTTTCCATCACGATCTGAAGACCTTTCAGGTCCTTCTTTTTTTCCCAAAGGGAACCTTGGGTTTCCCCTCCGCGGGCCGAGCTTTGGGCAAGTTTTAGTTTCGCCTGATCGAGTTCGTTACGCAGTTGCTTGTTTTCCCGGAAGAGCGAAGCGACTTTATCGGATATTTTGTCGGCGGCTACTTTGAGCTGGTCCGCCAAAACATCCACGAGCTCGCTTCGATCAAAGAGAAATTTCTGGGCAGCGGCCGAGGTGTAGGCGACTATTCGCCGCGTGCCGCTAGCAACCGATGATTCGCTGACAATTTTGAAGATACCAATTTCTCCCGAGTGTTTCAGATGGGTGCCCCCACAGAGCTCGATACTGTACGGAGTCTTTTCGTGGCCCACGCGGACAACACGGACTACATCCCCGTATTTCTCCTCAAAAAATGCAATGGCGCCTTTTTTGGTGGCTTGCTCAATCCCCATTTCCTCAACTGAAACCGGATCCTCTTTTCGGATTTCGGTGTTTACAGAGTCCTCTACCTTCTGGAGCTCGTCGGGGGTGAGTGCCCTCGGGCAGCTAAAATCGAAACGAAGCATTTGCGGAGTGACCAGCGACCCGGCCTGCTGGATCCGAACGCCGATGTCCGGTAGGGCGCGTAAAGCGGCGTGCAAGAGATGAGTGGCCGTGTGGTTGATGGCCGTAAACTGCCGCTTTTCTGCATCCACGTGCAAGTGATAGGATTTTCCCCGTTCAATTTTTCCCGATCGCACCTTAATGGTATGGATAAACGCGGAACCAGATTTGCGAGTGTCCAGTACCAGTGCATGGGCGGAAGCCGATTGCAAAGTCCCACTGTCGCCCACTTGCCCGCCACTTTCCGCGTAGAAGGGCGTTCGATCAAAAACCACATGTCCGACTTCTCCTACGCCGATGGACTCTACATCCGTTTGTCCATCTTCCGAGAACAGTAGCTGTACTTTGGCATCGCTATTTAATGATGTATAACCAAGAAACTGCGATTTGGCGGTGCCAATGAGCTTGCTATTAACGACACCTTGGCCGTATGCACCTACGGTGTGTCCACTCTGGCTACGTTGCTTTTCCATGTGCGTTTCAAAGCCAGCTTCGTCGACCTCAAGGTTGTGTTCTTTGGCGATGACCTGAGTCAAATCCAGCGGAAATCCGAACGTGTCATACAATTTGAAGGCGACTCCGGCATCGAGGGTTTTACTTCCCGACTTTTTTACCTTGCCTAGGGCATCTTCGAGAATGCCCATTCCCCGGTCTAGCGTTTCATGAAACTTCAACTCCTCTTCATGAATAATTTCTTCGATGAGGACTTCATTGGCTTTGATTTCAGGGTAGGCGTCGCCTAGCGTTTGAACCACTGCGGGCACAAGCTGATGAATGAAGGGTGCTTCTTGCCCCAATTTTTTTCCGTGCCGAATAGCACGCCTCAAAATACGTCGTAGTACGTAGCCTCTGCCCTCGTTGGTGGGCGTGACACCATCCGCAATTAAAAACGTGCAAGACCGCGTATGGTCCATGACTACGCGAATCGAGGCATCTCTCTCCGCATCATCGCCGTAAGACCGGCGCGTAATCCGAGCGATCAGTGTTTTGAGTGGGAGAAAAAGATCCGTATCGTAATTGTTATATTGGTTTTGAAAGATGCAGGCGAGCCGCTCCAGACCAGCTCCGGTATCGACGCTGGGCTTTGGCAAGGGATTCATCTTGCCGGAAGCATCTCGATCAAACTGCATGAATACGAGATTCCAAATTTCCACAAAACGTGTTGTCCCTGCAAATGCAGGGCTCGTATCTTGCGGTCCGGCGGCATGGGCCGTGCCCCAATCGTAGTGAATTTCGGTGCAGGGGCCACAGGGTCCTGTGTCGCCCATGGCCCAGAAATTGTCTTTCTCCCCAAGTCTGTAGATCCATTCCTTCTTCACCCCTTGCGCTTGCCAAAGCGCTAGGGCCTCGTCGTCTTTCTCAAATACTGTGATGCGGAGCCTATCCTTGGGTACGCGCAAGACCTCGGTGAGCAACTGCCAGGCGTAAGCGATCGCCTGCTCTTTGAAATAGTCCCCAAAGGAAAAGTTCCCCAGCATTTCAAAAAAAGTATGGTGGCGTGGAGTAAAACCCACGTTTTCCAAGTCATTGTGCTTGCCGCCTGCCCGCACGCATTTCTGACTGGAAGTTGCCCGTTTCAAACTTTGGTTCAAGCCGAGAAAGTTGTCCTTAAACTGCACCATGCCAGCGTTGGTGAACAGCAAGGTGGCGTCGCCGGCCGGTACTAGGCTGGAGCTGGGGACCCGTTGGTGGCCGTTTTCCTCAAAAAAACTCAGAAACTTCTCTCTTAAATCAACTGCTCGCATGTCTCTTCCTGTAGGCTGATTATTCATCAATTCCGGCCCATTCTCAACCTCTACTGACAGCGTAGCTCCGGTCGCGGTTTGCCTTGTACGCCCCGAAAGAGTAAGAAAGGGGCTACCCTATTTCTGTACCCAGGGAGAGATGAAATGTCGGATGCGATTCGTTACGACTGGACGGTGGATGAGGTTTTGGCGCTGATGACTGGTCCTCTAGAGCCGCTATTAGAACGCGCCCGTTGCGTGCATGCGGAGTATGGTGCGCAGGACGTACAGAAATGCCGTCTTTTGAGCGTGAAGACCGGTGGGTGTTCGGAAGACTGTGGTTATTGTTCCCAAAGCGCGCACTACAAGACCGAAGTAAAAGCCGAGACGATGCTTCCCACCGATGACGTACTTCGTGCGGCACGTGAGGCGCGTGACGCAGGGGCGACGCGCTTTTGCATGGGAACGGCGTGGCGGCAAGTGCCCGAGGGGCAAAAATTTCGGGAAGTTTTGAAAATGATCCGCGGTGTGCGCGACCTGGGAATGGAGGCGTGTGTAACGCTAGGGATGGCGAATGAAGCGCAGCTAAAGCAAATGGCAGAGGCGGGGCTTACGGCCTATAACCACAATCTAGACACGAGCCGCGACTATTACCCCAAGATCGTAACGACGCGGAGCTATGAAGATCGGCTGAAAACGCTACAAGCGGTACGAAGCTCGGGGGTGCAAATTTGCTCCGGCGGAATCGTGGGAATGGGCGAGAGCGTTCGGGATCGCGCGGCGTTGTTGGTGGAGTTGGCTTGCTTCAAACCCCACCCGGAAAGTGTGCCGGTAAACCTACTCGTACCCATCAAGGGGACACCGTTGGAAGGGGCACGTCCTATAGCGTTTGAGGAATTTTTGCGAGCTGTTGCCACCGCTCGTATCTTGATGCCGACATCGCGGGTGCGCTTGAGTGCGGGACGTAATACGCTCAGCGAAGCTGAGCAGCTTCAATGTTTTGAAGTGGGAGCCAATTCTATTTTTGTTGGTGAGAAGTTGCTGACGGCGCCGAATGTCGATGAGCAAGAGGATGAGGCGCTTTATACGAAATGGGAAGGGCAACCCGCCTCTGTTTAGTCGTTATTCAAGAGCACGCCTAGAAAATTACTTGAGGCTTCCTGGACTAGCGGGCCACCGGGCTCTTTGCCCAAACAATAGCTTTTTCCGTGCAAATCAACAGTTCCCAGTTCACATTTTTCCGTCTTCTTTTCCGGTCGGGGGGTATATCGGGTCTGGCGTTTCAAACAGTGCCATTTTCCCCGAACGTTGACCGCCCCTAGCGAACAGTTTTCGGGCGCCTGCGTGGGCTTGTCTTCAACCGTTTCTGAGGTGTAGGCGGTTTCGCCAGGTTCTAGCGCCCCTTCAACCTGAATACGGTGCTGAAGGTAGACTTTGCGTGCGACCAGACGGCCACGTTGGGCCTTGGCCTCGTACAGAGCGTTGCGCACGCGTTCAAGATCGCCGCTGGGGCGCGCAAAGCCGTACCCTGCGTAACTGGCTTGTTGTGCAGAAAGGGAGTCCCTAAGGGATTCCAATCGTGAAATCCTGTCTTGAATCATTTCAATCTGAGAAAGTGTGGACTGCAGCTCTTCTGCGAGCGGCACCGCTTTGTCGGCATGCGACGAAACCGGAAGGAGCAACATGAGGGCGGAACCTAAGACCATGAGGGTTTTCATTCCCTTAGGGTATCGGGTAGCTGTGTGATGATAATGTCCAGATCGTGAAGTCGGTGCGCTATTTTGTAGCGGGTGAGGCCACGCCGGCCAATTGCCCGAACCGGCTTTGAAGCGGGTGGGTTTTGGCTCGGGGCTGGCGCGTTCTCTCCGGAACCACGCAGTAATAGCTCGAATTGGTGACGTTCCCCTTGGAACCCTTGAGCTTTTCGTAGAGCCGATGGTGCTGCTTTTCCAGCCGCTCGGTGATAGCAGCGAGCTCACTCAGCTCTTCCATTTGCACGGCATCGTCTTTTACGTGAAAGATGAGCCTGCTGATGAGAGTGTTTAGGTCTCTCGCGCGTTTTTGATAGATATCCAGGGCTTGGGGGACCGGGACGTTATCCTCGGCATTGGCATTTCCCGCCCAGAACGTACCGACTAAGAGCAATAGGGCGATTAAAACTTTCACGAGGCCACCTTTCGGAAGATTAGGACCAACTCAGAGCGTATCAAAGAATTAAGGTGGAAATGAGGAGGCCACTTCTTAATTCGAGTGTCCAATGTTTGGACACCCCAACAATTGAAGAATCGCCTAGTTATGCCTAGTTTCCATATTGGTCGCCACGATCTCCATGAGGTCCATGACTTTCACGTCCTCCTTGCCCTTTTCATTCACAGCGCTGCTGAGCATGATCTTGCAAAAGGGGCACGACGTAGCGATGACATCGGGCTGTGTGGCAAGAGCTTGGTCGACGCGATCCATGTTGACGCGTTTATCCTTATCCTCCTCCAGCCACATGCGTCCGCCACCAGCGCCACAGCACTTGGCGTTGTTTTGGTTCTGAGACATTTCAGATAACTTCGCTCCAGGGACGGATTTCAGCAGCTGGCGAGGTTCTTTGTACACGTCGTTGAACCGGCCGTAGTAGCAGGAATCGTGGTACACAACGTTCTTGTCGAATTGTTTGCCCAACCGGATCTTGCCGGAATTGACGAGCTCGTTGACAAGGGTCGCCGCGCGAACAATCTCCCAGTGTCCCCCGAAGTCCGGGTATTCGTTCTTAAACGTATTGAAGCAGTGCGGGCAGTTGACCAAGATTTTTTTTGCGCCGCAAGCATTGATAGTTTCAACGAGGCCTTGCGCCAGCGTTTGGTAAAGATACTCGTTGCCCAAGCGCCGAGCGGTTTCGCCATTGCAAAGCTCTTGTTTTCCAAGAATCGCAAAATTTACCCCGCCCTCCATTAGAATCCGAACAAAAGCTTGCGTATTGGATTTATTGTTCGCATCAAAAGCACTACCGCAACCGACATAGTAGAGATACTCCGGATTAGGATTCGACTCTAGTGTGGGGACTTGGAGACCACTCGCCCAACCGTCTCTTTCGTCCGCGCTTATTCCCCAAGGATTGGACTGCGTTTCCATTCCCCTGAAGGCACGGTTGAGCTCTTCCGGGAACCGGGAGACTTCCTGCACGAGATGCTGCCGGATATCGACGATCTTATCCACGTATTCAATGTTGACAGGGCACGCTTCCTCACAAGCCCGGCAGGCGTTGCAGGACCAAATGACCTCATCGGCGAGAGGTTTTCCCTCCCCGACGACGACATCCATTTCCTCAAGCTGAGCCCCCGCGGCCTTGAGCAGCGCGGGCTGCTGACTGTAGAGCGTGTCGCGCAACTGCAGGAGAAATTGGCGTGGCGCAAGAGGTTTGCCGGAAGCCGTGGCGGGGCAAACTGACGAGCAGCGTCCGCATTCCGTGCAACTGTACATGTCGAGCACTTGCTTTTGGGTGAAGTGCTGTATCTGCGATCGCCCAAAGAGAGCGTCCTCTGCGTCGTAGTCCTTTTTTGCGAGCTTCCCTTTGGGTTCTACCTTACCTAAGAAGACGTTCGGAATTGCCGTGATGATGTGAAAGTGCTTGGAGCGTGGCAGAAGGTTTAGGAACACCAGAATTACTGTGTTGTGAACCCACCAGGCAATCTCGCCAAAACGACTCGCGCGCGCGGGGTCCGTTCCCAACCAGCCAGCGATGAATCGGCTGACGGGCTGCCATTGAGCTTCGATGAAGCCTTCTTCTGTGCCGGAGAATAAGATAATTCTACTAGCATCGTAGACAAGACCGGAGAACATGATTGAAAAAATAAAAATCAGGATTACGACAGCTTCCCAGTGCGAGTGGGATCGCAAGCGCGATTCTGCTGGCAAGAAGCCCATCAGGCGTTCTGGTTTTTGAATCAGCCAACGATAGAGCGCCACGATCACACCCACGGCGACAGCCACTTCAAATAGATCCTTGATGAGTCCGTACGGGCCGCCAAGCTGGTTGGGCGCAAGGCCGGGGACGTAAAATTCCGGGCACCAGCCACGGAGAAACATCGTGATCACTTGAAAAAGGAGTACCACGAATCCCCAAAATATAACGGCGTGCATGACCCCGGCGGGCTGATCTGCACCAAAGAATTTTTTTTGTCCGAAAGCGTAGACGAGGGTGTTCTTTATGCGAGCTCCAAGGGTTTTTGATGAATAGTCCCTAAGATCATCTCTGCGCATGGACAAAAGGACACGCAGCCTCCCCCAAACCTGCCAGGTAAAAAATCCGCCCAAACCCAAAACAAGGAGTGTCCAAATCGTCGCTTTCATTGTCGTTGCTCCTCAGGGCGTCGGGAAGAGGTCATCTCTTCGGCACGCCCACGCATCCAGCCTTTTCTGGCACTTTCCGATGTCGTCGAGGGATATATCGTGAGTTACCAACCCCACTTCCTCGCCCATTTCTGTTAGCACTTCCCCCCAAGGGGAGACAATCAAAGAATGACCGTACGTAAGCCGCTCGTCCCCGCATCGCCCGGTGAGGGCGGGGGCAACAACGAAGCACTGGTTTTCGATCGCACGTGCCTTGAGTAGCGTGTGCCAGTGAACTTTCCCTGTCGGTACTGCAAAAGCTGCTGGAACAAAAAGCACCTGCATTCCTCTTTTTCGCAACGCGCGAAACAACTCCGGAAATCGAATATCAAAGCATATGGCCAGACCCGCCCGGCCCCACGGGCGTTGGAGCGTCACCAGTTCCTTTCCAGCATCATAAAACAATGTCTCATCGTAGACTCGGTCCGGTAGCTCAGCTCGAAAAAGGAAAAGCTTCCGATAGAAAGCGAGTATGTTGCCGGTCGCATCGATGTAGGGAAGCGTGTTGAATTGTCGGCACGGGAGCTTGGGAATGGGTTCGCGCAAAGATCCGGGTATTATTTCCATCGAGAATTCTTTGGCCCACTTGGAGAAGGTCTTTAGGGTGGCGTCGTATTTGGGCAGGACAGCCGAGCAGTCTTCTGAGTGTCCTATGAAGTAGGCCATTTCGGGAAATACGACGATATCCGCCTTTTCCTGGTGCGCTTGTTCCACAAAGTTGCGCATAGTTTGGAGGTTTGTATCCAGATCGTTCGTTGCGGTCATTTGAACCAAGGAAAGGCGCATGGCCGAATGATAGTGGCCAGTCGGATCAATTGCAACGCAGGGCTGCCCATGCGGCTTTTCGAAGGGGCTTTTCATCCGACGCAAAGACTTCTATAAATGGGCAAAGAGTATTATTAAGATGAAGATTCTTGTTGTTGCCGATGCCTTGGAGAGCATCCACTCTCCCTCCGATACCACCATTTACCTTACCAAAGCCGCGCTTAATCGCGGGCACGAGGTTTTTTGGGCGACCCCCAATGGCATTTTTCTGACCCAGTCTGAAGTTGGGTTTCAATGTGAGCCAGTCACCTTAAAAAATGGTGCGGTGAAAGCGGCTTCGCGCGCCACGTTGCTCAACGTTTCTGGGGTCGATGCGGCCTGGGTTCGCAAGGATCCGCCTTTCGATGCAGCCTATCTGCGGTTGTGTTGGCTGCTCGCGCTTGCGGAGCGGCGATGTTGGTTCATGAACCGGCCCTCGCTTTTGTTGCGGTACCACGAGAAACTTGTCCCTGCTGAAGCTGTTGCACAGGGATTTTTGGAATCCCACGAGATAATCGACAATTTTTATAAGTCACCCGCGGCACTCGCCGCAGTACTGCGGGGGCGCAATCTTAAAGAGGCCGTAGCCAAACCCTTTTTCGGTTTCGGTGGGAGGGACATCCGGAGGGTTCCCGCCGAGTCTGTGACGACAGTCGCCACCGAGGACACATTGCTGCAACCTTTCCATAAAGAGGTGCAGGTGGACGGGGATCACCGCCTGTTTTTTCTGGGCGGTCGATTTATCGGGCATGTGGCTCGGATGCCCCAGCCAGGCGGATTTGTTTCCAATTTCGCGCAAGGCGGGCACGGTGAAACGCGCCCGCTACGTCAATCGCAACAGTCTGTCGTCGCAAAGTTGGGTAGGTTCCTCGCTCACGTAGGAATCGATTTCGCGGGCGCCGATCTCATCGGCAATCACATTTCTGAGGTCAACATCACTTCGCCCACGGGCCTTGTAACGATGGAGTCGCTAGATGGGAACCCCTATGGGGAATGGGTTCTGGATTTTGTCGAGGCTCAGTCCAAATCGCTTTGAGCGGCGTAGGCAATGACAGCCGGAATCTTCTTGGTCGGCGTTTCACGGAAAATTTTTAGCACGCGTTCCGCAGGAGCGACCGCTTCCCTAAGGTTTTCTTGAATTGGCACGAGGAATTTTTCTTCACCAAATCCCCGTTTTTCCAGCCCCAGGTACGCGGCCTCGAGTAGTTTCTCACTTAGCTTGTAAAGATTAACGCCGCAGGTGCTGGCCGCCAGCCCCTCCTTGGCTGACGCGTCAAGAAGCTGTTCACGCGAGTCGGCACTCATTTTGCCGAGTTCCGAAAGTACTAGGCCTCGTGCTTGGTCGTCGTACAGAAGGCCCATCCAAAAAGCAGCGGCTGCGTAACGTTCCCTGGGACGTTGTCCGTCCAGAGATCGGATTTCGACGTAGCCGGGCTTGATGCGAGCCTCAGTGAAAAGCTGCCGGACAGCGTTGAGTCGGTTCGTCGCGTCTGCTTGCACGCCTGAAACTTCTCCCCTGGCGATTTGAGCGAGGCATTTTCCCTGGGAGGCCACATACTCTTTGGAGGCGTTTTGCAAGTACATCAAAGGGTAATTCCACAAGTGCTCCGCGTAGGAAGTAAAACTAAAGCTGTCGTCGAAGGCTTGAGCCAAAAGACCGGTGCGATCGGGATCCGTGTGTTTCCAAATTTCCCGACGAAATGAAAGAAAGCCCGACTCTTTTGCTTTATACAGCGGTGAGTTCGCAAAGAGAGCATACGAAAGAGGCGCGGCGGCAAGCGCCACCCGCAACATCTCCATTCCTTCGTCTTCGCTTTGGTAATCCAGGTTTACCTGAACGGAACTGGACACTCGCATCATCGAAAGGCCAAGAGTATCGCGCTTTCCCAAATACTCCGTCATCAGGCCGTACCGAACGGCGGGAATGACGTCGATCGATTCTGGGCCGTTACACGGGTTGGTTCCAAGTCCGATCCAACGTAATCCCCACGGGCAGCTCACGCGATCCACTGCGGCTTCGAACGCCTGAGTTTTTTCAACAAGGGAGCCCAAGTCGACGCTTGCTTCGGTTGCGAGCTCCAGCTGGCTTCCGGGTTCCAAAGTGATATTACCAGTGTCCGGGGTTAGACCAAGCGGACGGCCATCCACGTTGTTGCTAAGAGGCCAACCGTATTGTTGGTTCAGTGCGAGTAACAAAGACTCAGCGCCTTCCCGGACTTGCCCCTCCGCTGTTCGTGTCTTCTCGTAACCAAACGGTGTGCAATCTGGCCACATCCCAATGCGCTCGATCTCTATGCCGATCTTCCGGTGCTTGGCGTCCCGCGCAGCGGAACGCAGGAGATCTGCTATGGCTTCGATTCCGGCTATGTCCTTCGCACTTGGCATCGGCAGAGTGTACCGGCACCGCAGGGAGTGCGTAAAGCTCTCAATACTTTGGGCCACATATCCCCTAGTCGGGGCTCGAAAGTTATGGTTTAACCCCAGTAATCGTTCTAGATGGGCCGGTAGCTCAGCTGGGAGAGCGCCGCGTTCGCAATGCGGAGGTCGAGGGTTCGATCCCCTTCCGGTCCACCATTTGTTATGGAAACACCCGTCTTGGACACACCGCTCACAGGCAAGGCTGTCGGTCTGCCGCAGGTCGAAGACGCGCTGGAGCGGTTGGTGGCTCGGCTTAGCAACCACAACCCCGTTTGCTACCGATGGGCAAACACGGACATACCCCCTCAGGCCGGAATGGAATTCTGGGACCGAGGTCACGGCGGA
>JAGQZV010000068.1:0-3194 GCA_020435295.1 Bdellovibrionales bacterium
AGACAAGATACGGTTCCCGGGGAGTACGCGCGCGTCGTCCAAAATCTCACTCCAAATATAAGGAAGCGAGCACGAGGACAAATTTCCACGCTCCGCCAGTACTCGGTCGCTGTGTTCCGTACTGCCAGGCTCGAGCTCCAACGCTGCCGCTACTGCCTCGACGATACGCGGCCCACCGGGGTGGATTGCAAAGTGATCCATATCTGAAAGAGCCATACCCAAAGAAGCTAAAAACTCGTCTACAAAAGTACGCAGCTCACTTAGGATTTTTCGCGGAACCTCACGACTTAGTGTCATTCCGAAATTGCTGGCACCGAGCGTCCAAGTCATGTCACCCAAGCTCTGCGGAAGGACTCTTTCACGAGACCCGCACCATCGAAATCCGATACTGGGCTTTTCTGAAGAAACATCGATACGGGCCGCCCCATCCGCGAAAAGTGAGTTCACCACCGTCTGCGTTGCGGACGTGGTTTCATTGTCCAGGTGCAACGAACACAGCTCCACAAATAGAAGTGAGGCTGGGCCATCAAGTTGCGTCGCCATCGAGAGAGCCGGAATTGAGGCGTAACAACCCATGTGCCCCACGTGCCACACACGTGCCGGCGACGCCTTTACGCTTGCCAACTTTTGCAGAGCATTGGGAGACGTATAGCCGGTACAGGACACCTGAATCAGGTAGTTCGCATCCATGGCCCCGCCAAAAAGAACCGTGGCGAGCCGATCCGATTCTCGCTCAAAAAGACGCATGCGGGCAGCAAGTGACGGCTGCGCTACCCCATAGAGCTCCATTTCGTCCCAACGCGTATGGCACACATCGCCCAGTACCACTTGCCGTTGGCGGATCCGCGGGTTGTCGAGCAAGCGCTCGTACAGAGTTAGGGCCCGGACGGCTTCTGGACCCGGCTGGCCCTGCGCACGAAAACGAATGCGGGCCATCAACCAGCGCAGGCTATCTTCTTGGGCCACCGTATAAGGCATCGCCGCGGGCCGAATATTTGTAAGATACACATCCATAGTTACAGCGCGGCCGCACGGGCAGGCGCGCCCCAAACCCCAACCTATATTCGCCTTTGCGCGAGGTGACAACTTCGCAGGCTTTTGTTATTTCCAACCGTTCATGAAAGCCCAAATCGTGCTTGAAAACGTGGGAATGCACTACCCGAACCGCGTCCTTTTTGACGAAGTGAACTGGACTCTCTACGAGGGCATGCGCGTAACTCTGGCCGGGCGCAACGGCTGTGGTAAATCCACCCTCATGCGGATTTTGGCGGGCCGATTGGAACCACATGAAGGCCAACGTTCTCTGGTGGGAGGACGCAACCTAAAGCTCGGGTACCTCGATCAAAACCTTCTGGATTCAGCCGTGATTGACACGCAAACCTTGAAAGGCAGTAGCCCGTCGGTCGTCGACTACATCAAGCACCGAATACTAGAAACCAAGGCCGAAGAGGAAGCGGAACAGGACTGGCAGATAGAACGCGTGTTGTCTGGGTTGGGTTTCGACGGCGCAAAGCAAAATGGCTCGATCCATGAACTTAGCGGCGGGTGGTTGCTCCGGATGTTTATTGCCGGGGCCATACTAAAAAAGCCCGACGTCTTGTTGCTCGACGAGCCCACCAACCACTTGGATCTATCTTCTATCCAGTGGATTGAGAACTTCCTTACCAAAGAGTATCAGGGCAGCCTCGTGCTTATTACCCATGATGTGGCACTACAACGCCGCACCACAGACGCGCTTGCCATTGTACATGGCGCCCGCTTCTATTTCCGCAAGCACCAAAAAGACTATCTGGCGTTTAGAGACTCACTTGGAGAAGAGGCAGTTCTGCTGGAGAAAGGTTTGGAGCGCCTCCAAAAGAAACACAAAGACATCATGGACTTTGTGCAAAAGTACCGCGCGAAGGCACGATCCGCCTCGCGCGCCCAAAGCAAGCTCAAGAACGCTGAGGAAATTGAAGGCGAGATGAGCGCGCTAAAGGAACGGCTTTCTCAAATCCACGGCACCGCTTACAACTTGAGGTTTCGCTTCCGATCGGACAACCTAGGCCCAAAGTTTCCTCTAATGCTGAATAATATCTCTTTTCGGTATGAAGCAAACGGCCCGCTAATTCTTAAGGGCATCAACTTAGATACTAAACGCGGACAAAAAATTGCCATCATTGGCGACAATGGCGCTGGGAAAACCACGCTTCTAAACGTCATCGGTAGAAATCTCAAGCCCCAAACGGGATCGGTAAAAACGGGGAAGTGGGTGGAAACGGGCTTTTTCGGACAGCACCAACTTGATCAGCTCTCACTTGAGGATTCCCTCCTCGACAATCTAAAACAATGCGTCGACAACGTCTCGCCGGACCAATTGCGCGGGTGGCTAGGCGCATTCGGTTTTTCCGGAACCGACGAAATCTCTAAACCAGCTAAAGTCCTCAGCGGTGGGGAGCGGGCGCGTCTGGCGCTGTTGAGAATTCTGGTAACGCCCGTAAACCTAATCCTACTCGACGAGCCCACAAACCACTTGGATATCGAAACCAAAGAACTTCTCAAAGCCGCGATGCAAGAATTTCAGGGTACGGTCATTTTTGTGTCACACGATCGGGAATTCATTAACTCCATTGCCGATCGCATCCTCTATCTTTCGCACGATCACGACTTGACCGATCACATTGGAAATCTGGAAAGCTTCTTTGAAAAGTACCCTCAGCTCGGCTCCCAGATGGACAAGGTAAAGAAAGAGGTCTCAAAAAAAGAAACCTCGAGCTTGAGTTATGAGGAACGCAAGCAGCTTCGCAATCGCGCCAAGAGTCTTGAAAAGCAAATCGCCACACTAGAAGAAGACATAGATTCGCAGGGCGAAGAAAAAAGCCGACTCCAAGAGGAGGCGGAACAAGCGAGCTTTTACACTCCGGAAAACGAAAACCGGCGTCAGGAAGTTTTCTCACGGTTAAGTGAACTCGAAAGTTCTATCACCAAGAAGATGATTGAGTGGGAGCGACTCAGTTCGGAGTTGGAATTGCTGGCTGAGGAGTCGGTTTAGGGTCCGCGAGACCCTTTTTCAGCTGGGTACGAAGCTGCCCGCACGCAGCGGCGACATCCCGCCCGCGGCTTTTGCGGTACGTAACCGTATAATAGCGATCCATCAAGATTTTCTGAAACCTTAGAACGCGCTCTTCGGATGGCCTCTTGAATTCTACAAAGGG
>JAGQZV010000068.1:3208-15502 GCA_020435295.1 Bdellovibrionales bacterium
CCAGCAAGTTGATCTTCACGGGGATCCCCGCAAGCAAACGCGCTAGCCTACGCGCGTCTTCATCGGAATCGTTAATGCCTGCGATAAGAAGGTATTCGATAGTGATACGCTTGCGCCCCTTTAGACGCAGATTTCTGCAAACCGCCATCAATTCTTCCAACGGGTATTTTTGGTTGATGGGCATGATCTTCTGCCGTTGCTCTTCTGTGGTGCCGTGAAGCGAAATGGCGAGCATCCCCAGATCGTCATCGATAAACTGCTGGAGAACAGGTGTGACTCCCACTGTAGAAACTGTGATGCGTTTCTTGCCAATCTGAAACCCGTTGGGATGCTGAAAAATCTGCAGGGCTTTGCGAACCTCGGTGTAGTTATCAAAGGGTTCGCCCATACCCATCACGACAATGTTCGTAACGGGTTTAGGGGTAGGAACGGAAATTAACTGGTCCACAATCTCCCAGCTCTTCATGTTACGAATAAAACCCATGTAGCCGGTAGCACAGAAACGGCAGGCCATCTTACAGCCCACCTGCGTGGAGATGCACAACGTTGCGCGATCTTTTGCCGGTATGTAGACAGATTCCACCGTCTGCCCGTCTTCCAAAGTGACCAGATATTTCACGGTCCCATCGGCCGACTCATGCGCGACACCCACCTTCAACATAGGCAGAGAAAAGCGGTCCGCCAACTCGTCACGAAATGACTTGCTAAGGTTAGTCATTTCGGAAAAATCAGAAACCCGTTTTTGATTGATCCAAAGAAAAAGCTGGCGCCCTCGAAAAGGTGAGTGGCCAAGGCTCGCGGCGAGCCCCTCTAACTCTTCAATCGGAAGTCCCTTGAGACCCGGCTTATTTTCAGCGGACGCTAACAATCAGCACTCACTTATCACATTTGGCAAATGGTTCAGCAAGTCTCCAAATTGTTTGAGCTGCTGGGAGTTGGGGACTTGTACACCACTTAGTCCATAGCCCGCACCCAAAAAGCTCACCCCGGCACGCAGCGCACACTCTCTATCGACATTGTGATCCCCAACAAACCAGGCATGGTCCGGAGTCACTTGCAAGGTATCCAAAACTTCCCAGATATGCTCCGGGTACGGCTTATAACGACTAACGGAATCGGGGCCGGCGATCCGGTCAAACTCGAAACCTGGCAAATAGTGCTCTACCGATTTCACCGCAAGATCTGTCAGGCGGTTGGTCACAACCCCCAAGCGTACGTCCGGATGGCGGCGAAGCGACTCTAGAGTTTCTCGCACTCCTGGGTACAAATGCCCGACGAATTCAAACTCCCCGTAATGCTTGCGGTAAAGGCCCACCAACTCGGACATGGGCATTTCCTCAGCCACATCCTCCAAGGTGTTTTCCATGAGGTACTCTACCCCTTTACCCACAAAGGCGCCGATGCTGGCGTCCGCCAGGGGTGGCAAATCGTGCAAAACACGAATCTTATTCACCACTCCCGCGATATCGGGAAGGCTATCAATCAAAGTACCGTCTAAGTCGAATAAAACTGCAAGTGCTGCCAAACCAAAGCTCCATGAGAGAAAAACCTACGTTTACCATCTTTTTGCTTCCCGTACAGCCGCATCTCTTAAAAACCTAAGACCGCCGCGGGCCCGCACGAAATGGACCCTTGCAGCGTTTGTCTGAAAAAGCTAGGTAGAGCGGGTGAAGCGTGTCGTTTTCCTAATTTTGGCGCTACGAGCCAGCTGGAGCGGAGCCGATCCGGCCCTCCACATGACTATCGTGGATTTTTCCACGTATGGCCGCTTTGACTCCGCCTCCGCGGTAGAGAGCGTCGCGGTGCCTGATCCGCGCTTCATTGTTGATCCCGAAGGGGTCGCCCGCAAAGGCCCCGTGCGTTTCGAAACCGATCATGTCTTCTACCTCGGCTCGTGGCGGCTGAGAGACGGCAGTTTCTGCCCGACTGCGTTGCTCTCGGAGCTTCAGGAGCCTGCTCTAAAGGCCATGCTCCGCGACGGGTACATCAGCCGGGTCTTGTACGATGAAGTTTTGGAAAATGCGGAGATATGGGAACCCTCCCAACTCCGGCTTGCCTACACCTGGAGCGAACTTACTTACGATCAAGCAAACGCACTTTTTTCAGGTACCATACCGTGGGACCGAGTACTGCATGGTTCGCAAGAACCGCTTCCCAACGCCACTCCCGAATCGGATTGGCAACCCGATCAGGTATGGGAGCGCGAAAAAACGTGGCCGCGAAATCGCCCGTTGCGAATCGTGCGTTCGATGATGATGGTAGGTGTGGGTCAGGTTTTTGATCCACTTACTGGTGAGGGAACCTACAAGCCCATGGCGTGGCAAAAGGCGAAAGAACACGCTGCCATCGCCAGTCTGGATCGCAACATCTTCCCATTTGTCGCCGAATACACTCGCGCGCTTGCTTACAGTGGCCCGCTAGCAGGGGACTCGTCTCAAGTGTACCGGGCCCTTCTGAGCATTTTGCAACACGAAGCACGCATTCGGGGCTACCGAGAAAAAGATGTCTTTCTTTTTGCTCGGGCTTTTTCGCGGGGTCGGCTCGCCGTTTTTGAAACTAAGTTTGCCGCCCGCCGTTTCACGCCCGAGCTAAAAACTTTTTTTGAACGCGAACCCCAAACCGCAGCTGAAAACTACCTTCGGCTAATCCCAAAAAACCGGGAAAAAGTTGAAGATGCCGTCGTCATCGCTACGTGCCGAGAAACCGGCAAGGACTTCAATCTGACGGATTTTTCTCAGCGGGTTTGGAAGATACGTGAACTTTCCGGGTTCCGTCTCACTCCCTGGCAGGCCTGGCGCGTGCTGGAAGACTTTTACGCCGAAGTACGCCCGGCGTACCGGCTAGCCGGAGAGCGTAAGCCCCTAAGCGCCTACCCGATATTGGTGATGAACGCTTCCCCAACGTCCCAAGCATTTATGTACGGTACGTTTCACGAGCTGGGACTAGAAGATGAGGGGGCCGCCCAAGCGGTTTGGGAGTACATTCGCGAAATTAACAGCTTTCTCAGCGATCCGATGGGACAGGGGTGGCTCGAACCACTGGCCACCACCGCACGCGCGGAGGACCTACAATTCGGTGTCGGTATCTTCAATCTCGACGAACGGGCGGCTCTCGCAGATCCCCACTACGCTGCGGCGGTGCTGCTGGGAGTCCGCGACCAATATTTCGATCGCTTCAACACGACTAATCCCATGACCCGCAGTGCGCTACGCCAAACGGTTGACGAGGTGCGGCGTCTCGCCGGTTCTGGCCTCCCCATGGTCGATTATGACCCCGCAGAGGCGTTAGCCACTTTCGACTACTTCATCGGAACAAGCAGCCCCGTGGTGGCCGCGCAGTTGGAGGCCCTCGGTGGGCGGCGTATGGGACGCCCGAGCTGGCTAGGCGAGCTGGTAGGCGGTTCCGAGGCCCGCGTCTACGTGTTTTCCGAAAGGACCATCGCCACTTTTGACGTTCCCGGCCCTCGCCCGCTCTTGGAGCACAGTCCGTATCGCGATGTCCTCAGCATCCAAGCCGGAGCTCACTTTTAACTATATTTTCATGTGCTTAGCAAAAAGGTAACCAAAAAGGTATGGCGTCACTTTGCGCACACGCCACACAAAGTGACGCCATACCTTTGGATACCTTTGGATCACGCCTTTATTTTTGCAGAACTGTCACAAGTTTTCTGTATAGTCGTCTTGGATAGTAGAGGACAGGGGTTCAAGTTGGCAAAACAGCTGAGAAAATGGATTCGGCGACTCGTTAAAGGGGACCAAAGTGCGTTTGTACCCTTTTACGAGAAAACCGCTCCCGGTCTACTGCGTTTTTTGCTTTGGAAAACCAAAGGGGATCGCCCTCTTTCCGAAGATATTTTACAAGAGTCGTACGTGCGTTTTTTAACGAACATCGAAAAACTCGAGGCTGTAGAGGATGTAGCCATCTATTCCTACATGCTTCGTATTGTAAAACATTGCCTCATCGACAAAACGGTGAGGGCTCCCCACCGCAAACGTGAACATGTTTCCATCGATGCGATGGTGCTCTCCGATTCCAGTCAGATGAGACGGCAAGAACGCGCTGTCGAAATGCGCGAACTCTCCGCCGCTATGGAAAGTCTAAACGAAAAAGAATCCGAAATTATTTGGCTACGCGACGGCCTCGGTCTCTCACACCGGGAGGTTGCCGATCAAGTGGGCATTACCGAGCAGGCTTCGCGACAAGCTTATTTGCGCGCAAAGAGATCTCTTATGGCAGAACTAGCACCATCCATTTTAGAAGGAGGAACCTATGCGGCTTCTCCCGTGTCCTAAGGAAGAGTGGTTGCTCCAATACGTTTCCATCCGCAAGGATGTTCCGGTTATGCGGCGTTTGCGAATTGCGGCACACCTTCGATCCTGCCGACACTGCGCAACAAAGCGCACGCTTATTGGAGAAAAACTTGAAGCGTACTTTTCTCCTCCCGACATCACCTCGTCTCTACTGCGTGTGTATTCGCGCCTTCAGCAAGATGAAACCTTGATCCTCAAGGGGTGGAAGCTTGGGGAGATTGCTCCCTCCCAGCGCAAACAAAGCTCGGTACTTGCCAATGGCTGGCTTTTCCGTGGCGCAGTGGTTGCGGGTTTAGGCGCCTTGGCCGTGATTTTTGTGATGGCCGATCGGCAGGGTCTTCAGGAAAGCCAAGCCCAGCGCTTAGCGCAGGAAGACAGCCGCGACGTCCCGTTTGCGCAAATACGATTTGAGGATAAGAATCGTGTTCAGGTTCACTATATCAAGCCAGAACTGGTGCGCAGCGTAGAATTTGAAACGACGGGTATGCGATGAAAAACAAGTTTTTGATCTTTTGTACTATGGCCGCCGGTGTCGTGATGGCGGATACACCAAAATCGCCCAATGCGCGCGAGCAATATACCGCAACCGTTCAACTCATGATCGATGAGCCTACGCCACAGCTACTTAAACGCTCGCAGAAGATCGCCGTCCAGGAATTGGAAAATACGTTTAAAACACGAAGAGAGTTAGAACTCAGTAGCTATGATCTTCAAATTTCCCCGTCGGGAAACATGGTTCTGTTGACCGTGGCTTCGGATCAAGACATTCAGTTGCCAGTTCAAAATGCCTTGTCGTCGGTTATCAGCGGAATCGATGGTAAAGTCTGGGCACGTGGACGAGCTGATCTTTTTAGAACAAACTTCACCCAACCCATCGAAGCAGCGCTAGAAATTGAACTGGCCGATATTGCGCTGCCAGTGAATGCGGAACCGGAAGCACAAACAGACTCCGAAAACTCAATGGAAAAGATTCGCATCCAGCGGATGGTGGTTTCAAATTTCCCGGTCAAGGACGTGATCCACACTTTGAAGGCCCACATCAGTCGCGACAAAGGCCAGACCCCTTTTGGGCATTCTATGGATCGATCGTGCCTACAGCGCTACGTTGATTTCAGCTTCAATGAGTACAATGACAAGGAACCCAAGACTCTCGATAAGGTTTTAGAGGACTTGGCGGATTCACTAAATATTAAGGTCAAGAACAAGGACGGCTTCTATGTGTTCCAAGGGGCCTGCCCGCTACTGCAGGAGCCTCGAACGCCCGCGAATATGCCCAATCCCTTCCAAACTCTTCCTGGCCCGAACCAAGATCCCGAGCTAAACAACGCGGCTTTTAGGCCCATCAATGGGATGGGGCAGCACTTTAACGTCCACATCCCCCTCATGCCCTTGGGCCGGTGGTAAGGGTCCGAAAACAACCCCAAAGCTGATTTTCTACTTCCGTCCCGAACAATCCCCTGCTACAACAATCCCTTACAACGCCCTGTTGTTACGCGGGACTAGCTCAGTTGGCTAGAGCGTCTCCTTGCCAAGGAGAAGGTCGCGGGTTCGAATCCCGTGTCCCGCTCCATTCGATGAAAACTTGAAAAAAAGCCGGTCTCTGTGTTTTGTGTCCCTATGAAACCGCTTCGCCAGTCTCTGCATGCCAACGATCGTTTGGCCCGACTTGTGGTCGCCTATACCGTTTTTGTCACCATGTTTTTTATATGGGATCTCACCAAGGACCTCATTGGGGGCACCACCGGGTATCATATTCTTTTTGAGCTGGGGATCTCATGCGTGGGCCTTACGCTTTTAGCTGAGGTGGCGCTCTCCATGCGCTCGCTCCGCCTCGAAGCTCGCCAACTAAAAAACCGTCTCTCCGATTCGGTAGAAGATGCGCGCCGATGGCAGGCGGAGGCTCAGGGTCTGCTTCAAGGCTTGTCCACCGCAGTGGATCAACAGTTTACGGCGTGGGGATTGACTCCGGCGGAAAAAATGGTGGGTCGATTACTCCTAAAAGGTTTGTCGCTAAAAGAAGCCGCTGAAGTGCGCCAGACATCCGAGCGAACCGTGCGGCAGCAGGCCCAAGAACTGTACCGCAAAGCATCAATTGGTGGGCGCGCGGAGTTATCTGCTTTTTTCTTTGAAGATTTTCTCCTCCCGGTTCCTCCGTCCTCCGACACTTGACCGATACACCTTTGAAAGTCCGCACGGATGCCATCCCCTACGGCGTCGGTCATTCGGCCGATAGCGTTTTCCCTCCAGCTGCACGACAAAAAAAGCGGAGGGCGAAAAATGATTCAGCAAATGCAAAAATATCTGAAATCGAGTGCCTTGTTTTTTGGAGTCATTGTGGCGGTGGGGGGCTGCGGTCAGGCCAATGATCCGCGACTCGGGGTGCCGCTGTTGCACGCTGGCGAGGTTCCGGGATATCAAACGGTTAAGACTTTCGTCTTTGAGCCGCATTGCATCCGTTGCCATGGAAATGATGGGGGGGTTAATCTCGAGAGCTACCAAAATGCTAAACGCTTCGCAAATGCAATTAAGCGAGACGTGGTTTTTGGAGCGATGCCGCCGTCTGGTGGGCTCAGCGCCGAGCAGACGGCCCTGGTGGTGTCGTGGGTCGACGGGGGAGCTCCGGAAACAGATCAACTTCCTTAGGAGATCCCATGAAAACAGTTCTGCCACTCGGTGTTCTTTTAGCGTTCTTTTGCTTCAGGAAGGGTACGGCAGCCAGCTACACAGTGGAGTGCGAGGCCTGGTCGGAAAATGAAACTGACTTGCCCGAACTCGTGCTGCAGGCTTCAGTCAGTCGCATCCCCTATCTGGGCTCGGAGTTTCTTTGTAACGCCGCTGTGGGGGACACCTCAAAGCGCGAACGATTTCGGCTCGAAAGTCCGATGCATATTGAGCTTCTGAAAAAAGGAGGCACCGAATACCTGCGGATGGGCACTAAGCCGGTCTCCCTATTTGGAAGCTGCGATCTCAGGCCCAACGGAACCGATCGCCCTTACGGCACCATCCAAGTGACCGAAACCGAGCTCCTGTGCGCTGCTTCGCTTCAATGCGGACCTAAGGGTGTTTTAGATGATTCACGCCCAGGTGTGCAGTGGGTGGGAGTTGGGTTTTATCTCACCTACGAGGAGGACGAGTCGGGAGGGATGGCTATCGTGCGGCCGTTTAACGCCGTGAGCGCGTATTTCATTAATCCTGCGGGGCAGTTTGATGGGATTGTTTTGGAAACCATCCACTGTCGTATCGCTACGAACAACGGGCTTTGGTAATGCCGGGTGATAACTAAGCTGCTCTAGCCCATTGTTCGCAAACGACGTCGTCAGTATTCCAAAATAAATCTCACTTAAATGTCCAGAAACGGTAGTGAGGAAAATTCTTCGAAAGAATTCGATCGGCATTTTTCCGTCCCATTACCAGAACCGCCGTAGAGAGTGCATCACAAACGGTTGCAGAGGGTCCCGCAACACTCGACCCCGCCAATTCCCGGGCAGGTAATAGCGTGCGCGGGTTAATGAGGTGGTGCCATTTGTGATCCTTGGAATAGGAAGCATACTCCAGTCCCGAAGATGCGACAGCTCCCTGCCGAAGATCGATATCGAATATCTCCCCAGTGAGGGGATTTTGGATCGCTACCTTCCATTGCCCATCGACCTTCTTGCCGTGCGTGCGGATATTACCGGAAAAATTGATAAGAAAATTGGAGACGCCTCTTTCTAACAAGTATTCCGCCACTTCATCCACCGCGTAGCCCTTCGCAATCCCATCCGTAGAAACCTTAACTCCGGGTCGAGAAAACTTGATGGTGCTGCCCTCCAACTGCACCAGTGCAGAATCGACGAGTTTAGCGTAAGGCTGTAGCTTAGTAGGTTCGGGTGGCCGACCGTGTTTCTTAAAACTAGCCTGTATTTCTTCAAGAACTGACCAAATGGTAATATCGAAGTATCCCTCAGTTAACTTCGAATAATCCAACGCTTGCTCAAGCACCGAACGGAAATCAGGGGACAGATCATCCAGATGCCCCTGTCTGTTGAGCCGCGAAATCTCACTCTTGCTCTGGTAGAGGCTCATCGAGGCCTCGATGGTATCCAGGCGATCTTGGATCTGCTTCTCTAGTTCTAAGTGAGGGCTGTCAGCTGCCCCGCAGGCACGCAGATACTGAACTTCAAAAACGGTCCCCATGCTGGGGATTCGAAATCCGTTTTCGCACTGCCGGCGAAAGTCGCGAAAACCAAAAAAAAACCGAGTGATACGATCACACTGACGAAGGCGGCAAAGCCAATAGCTATCTTGCGACGGGCAAGAAATTGAGCAAACCGCCGTCGCTCAGTCCACATCATTTGTTCCCAATATCCAGGCTTTCAACACTCTCGCGGCCTCGCTATTCAGGTCCCAGCGCACCCCGTGGTGGCTTCCAGACGTAGCCCGCTGCCAAAGGTCACTGCCCTCGAGATTCTTGTAAACGATTTTCTTAAGCGCTTGTTCATAGGTGCCAATCTTTTCACCGTGGCAACCTAGACAGCCCACTCCACCTTCAAAAACACTCAGCCGCAACATTTTTAGCACACGGGTTTCGAAATAAGGCTTGTCCGGGGCGTCTGCGTCCGGGGCGCCTGCTACGTGGTGGCCACGCTGAAGTGGTCTATCAGCTCCACACCCACAGACGATGAACGTAATTACCCCTACCAAAAGAAAGCGAACTAAATTGGCCCCCATTTTGTCTACCCCTTCCCCACAAAATTCTTGAACGCGTAAGCGGACTTCCTCACGGCCTCCGATACAGACTTAGATGAGTGAGTGGCCCCGCTGACCGCATCAATACCATTTCCCACCTGGAAGGAATCTGAAACTTTTTTCCCCTTAAACTGAGAGAGAAAGGCCTCCTCCTTCACGGGCTTCCCACGCTCCTCACTATAGTCGAGTATAGTGACACGATCAACCAGGCCAGCGGGGGTGAAACACACCCCTACGGTCATCGGGCCTTCCTTCCCGGCCTGGGGAACCGCCGTACAGGCTTTCTTCAGGACGCCCTTATCATCCTTGCCAAAGTAAAAGGTAAATTTAGTGTCGGTGGCTTGCTCGGCAATCGCTTTCAGCTCTTTCTGCTGGGCGGGAGTAAGCTCGAAAGTTTCTTTGGTTAGCTTGGGAAATTCCCCAATAGAGGTCTTCAAGTATTCTTTGACGCTAACCACCGTTTCGGCGTGGACATACGGTAAGGCAAAACAAACGAAGAACAAAATAGAGCGAATCACTGACTTCGCCTCCCCGCCAGAAGAAGCTCCTTCACAATCAGATACCATAGAGCAAGAAAGTTAACCCCCATAAGAGAGCCAACCGCCACGGTAAGATAGGAAAAGGAAGGTCCCCCAAAGCGCGTTGCCATGAAGCTCAGATTGTCCAAAACAATAAGTGCAAAAGGAGCGGTTAACAGAAGCGTCTTCCAACGCGACGAAATGTCTAGGAAGAGCCCGATGAGACAGAGTCCAAAAAAGAAGCTCGACATGCCGAAGAGATGGAAGTGGCCCTCACCGACGAGATTCTTGAAGGAGGGGGCCACAGCCTGGGGGGCCTCCACCACTTCATCTAAATTCAGCTCTTGCTCACCGGTCGTGGAGCCAGATGTGTTCGAACTGCCACCGGGCTGGCTGCCCGCATAGTGCAACGCCACTTTCTCGGGCGTCATCCCCACCACAAGGGTGATGTTGCCAATCGCGTAGCCATAGCCGACGGTAAGTGCCAATAAATATCCGGCAATCATTCCCCTGGCGTAACCAGGAAAGTTACGAATTCGTAAATCAAAAATTTCGTGACTCATTGCCCCCTCAAATCAAACTAGAAATCCAGCGAAACCATCACTCGAAGGAGATCATTGTGGATTTCATTGATGGCCTCAAAGTTCCATTGGTACTCGACCATCAACTTCATCACGTCGATTGGCACAAGCCAGGCCACATTTAGACTTTGCGAATCCAACGAGCTTTTCACGCGGTTGTTGTTCACATAGGTGCCATAGCGAGCTCTCAGTTCTCCCAGTCGGATAACATTGCTTGCAAGCTCTATGTAGTCCCCATACTTGTGAAAATCGCCGCTTGAGCCTCGCTCAATGAACCCAATAGCGGCCCCCATGCCAAGACGAAAGTGCTTGAGTACGGCTACGCTAGCCAGAAGGGAGTAGTCCGTAGAGGCGTCTAACCCCGCGAGGAACAAAGACTTCCCAGAGCTCCAAGTCTCATAGTAAAAAGACCCCAACACCTTCAGGCCTGAAAGTAGGCGGCTTGTCCAGCGGATCCCCGCCGCCGGAGTTTTTCCGGCAGGGTTGGTAAAATCGGGATCGCTGCCGACGGCCGCATTAATTCCGGAAAGTGCGTACACATCCAAAGTAGAATGGTCACCGATCCCCCATTCCGTCTGAATTCCGCTAGCGGCCCAGATATTGGGAAACATGATCCCACTTCCCGAAGCGTTGATGGAGGTGCCTCCGTAAAGATGGTGAAAATTGTCCGTGTTACCGAAGGGGACGATAATCTTCCCGAGATGAATCGACAGCCAAGTCCACGGGCTGTACTTGATTTCATAGAAATATCTACCCACAAATTCGGCAAAGAAAGTCACTTTTGTCGAGGCTTGGGCCTTTAAAAAAAGAAAAAAGTGGTAGTTCTTGAACTGAAATGGGGTAGATCCCCCGGTGTGGTTAACCTCGCTGACATCGACAGTGAGGTCAGCTCTTCCCATTAACCTTGGGCCAGTACTCTGAACGGGTCGATTGACCTCCAGGGGTTGCTCGGTCTCCAAATCGAGAGATTGCTCATCGGCTCGGGCGAGCAGCGAAATCCCAAGCAGAAAGACCAAACAACTAACTCTAAGAAACACCTTGCCTACATTCATATTGGTGCACCGCACTACTGCAACAGTTAGCACTGCGAAATGCAGAAAGCAATTCCCCGCGGACGCGATGGTGGGTTCGTTGAAAGGAATAAGGACTCGGCCGGGGGGCGTCTATTAGTGGTATGATATCAGATAGTTATGGCATTGCCGTTGGATCCGCTTTCGCGCAAATTTCCTCAGCCGAGCGGCTTAAGCCCACCTGTATTCTAATTGTAGGCTCTCCGACTTAACGGAGTGCATTCACCTTTTAACTTTGAGGTACAAAATGAAGACGATCCATGTTTTTGCAATGGTGTTCATCTCTTCTTTCGCAGGTATTGCGCTCGGAGAATATAGCTATTCCGATTACCAGGAATCAGCAAACTACTCTTCCAGCCAAGGCTATGCAGACGAATACAATTACGGATCCGGAGGCGCGAACTACGGCGAGTATGGTCAAGAAGAAGAAGATCCGAATCCCCCCCTCGCATCGGCCCAAGCCCAGCAGTTTCCGATTACGGAACGGGTGGGTCTTTGCACCATTACCTTTAGGAGTGCCGATCTGGCAGAGATTGAGTGCGAATATGACAACAGAGACGCGTTTGATCGCGATCCGTCGCTCATGGAAAGGAGATGGGAAAAGGTAACCACATACATTGGTTACCGCAACGATCAGGAGATTATTGTCCAGAATGTTGACCTGGATGTAGAACAACATGCGACGGTTTCGATGGCCAATAGAAAAAAAATGGACCGGTGGTACTACAAGAAGACAGAAAGACTCTCCGCCAATACTCTAATTCGACATGAAGAAGTAAAACGGGAGGAAGTACAATCGTTCTCTCAAACAGCACTTCCCTACCTCGAGTACGAAATGGACACCAAGCTGACGACGGGCACTGTCGACTCACAGTCCGGATCCTATTGGCGTACGGAGTTCGATAGTACCTCGAATAAGCCCGTTGATCCCAAGTACCCCAGCGGTTTCTCAGAGATTAGCGGCGCGATTTCAGGGGCAAAGGAGCGGGTCGCCAAAGTTAAGGACGACGTAGCGCTCGCCATCCAGATGGCTAGGTTGGTCTTGGCCGTCACCCAAGCGAACTAAGGCACTTCCAATAGGCACCGA
>JAGQZV010000006.1 GCA_020435295.1 Bdellovibrionales bacterium
TATCCACCTCGGCCGGTGTCGCTCCGGCAAGCGGCGCTACGGCGGCGATGAACTTTTCAAGAAGGGCATAGGGTAAGCCATCAATGGCTTCCTGCGTACTTGAGGTACCATACTCCACGATGGAGGAACCGTAATCAAAGCGATTGCAGTCCACAAAGCCTCCCACGTTTGTGTCCGTGCAGAAGAGAGGGACTTCTTTGGCCGGAATCTTGCGATCCCCATAAAGAATCTCAATCGCCTTGCGATCATAGTCCAAAATATCCTTCGTTTTTGCGATCATGTGGCCCGCCAAGACATCCTCTTGGAATGGCAAATAGTCCATAACGGAACTAGAAACCTGAACGTCTTCTGGCACGGTCTTCTCGGCGAGGTATCGCTTCATGAGATTGGTACGCTCGCTGATGGGGTAGTTTTTCGTGTGCAACGATCCGGCGAAATTGTGCCGCAATCCCATCAAGTGACCGACTTCGTGCGCAACGACCATCCGAACGTAGTCCTGGGACACGCGCAGAAAGTCTGCTTCTCCGACGTTGCTGGCTAGCAGTTTCTCAATAGAAGATGCCAATTCTTTCTGACCTTTGTGGGAACCAAACTCACAGAGCGGGGCGCTCCCAAAGCCACGAAGGCCAATGGTAGCCTGCTCGTGTTCGTGCGCGTGCGCTCTTTCGTGCGAACGAATTCGCTTTAATAACTGACGAGCCCGAACACGACCGGAGAAAGCAAAAGTACTCGTTAAAAAGGCCTGCGCGTGCAAGATTTGCCCCGTGCGTGGATCCATCTGCGCGTCTGCGTACGCAAAACCCGCGCGATCGTGATTCACCCATTGAATCACGTTGTAGTTGGCATCTGGAGCTGTCACCCCGTCTGGCGCATCCACAACTGAAATCGGGTTATTCCAGAAGGCACGGTTCCAGTAGAGAATGCCTTCTTCTACGACCTTTCGGTACTCCTTGGGTGTATTCGAGGAAATAGCAAATTGAATTGGCTTTAGGTGTTGGTGTTTGGTGGCATATACAACGCTACTACCGTTTGCGGTAATTTGCGGTGCCACTTCAAAAAAACCAACCTTGTTGAAGCCCGGGGTTCTTTTTGCAACATATTCCGGATCGGGACGGTAGGGACTTAAGAAGTACCGCACCTCCACGAGCTCCGTTCCCGGAATGGTTTTCGTAACCTGGGCGACCTGACGAATCGTGAGTTGGTTGTTTCCATCCACCTTCGCAGACTCCAGATAACTCAACGGTACAACCGCAGAACTGAAATCGGCCTTGTACTCTCCCCCCTCGTAGTCGCTGGCCCGCCACTCGGACTGTGTAAAAAGGCGCGTCATCCCAGCATTGAAATCAAATGTAATGGATTCTTCCGTTTCCGAAAGAATCGGAAAGACCGCGAGTACGAGATTGCTCGGCAGATCATAAGAGATGACATGGCCTTGCACGGCTTCCAACATGAAAAGCTGATCGTCTTGCTTCTTAAAGGCCACGACGCGGCTCTTCAACCCGTTGCCCATGGAGGCGGTTGTCTGTGAGATTAGATTCGCCTGTAACAAGAACTCCTTGTCTAGGGCCGCACGCTGGATCGTGATAGTGGGGCGGCTTGCTGGTTTCTGGAGAACTTGGAAAGACGACCCGATGCTGTCGGCCGCGCGCACAGCGGGCTTGGACTCAAACGAGCTAACCGACTGCGCACACCCCGTTAGGATTCCAGCCAGCACACACAATGTACTTGATAGATAGAAGAATAGTTTCAATTGCCCCCCCCCATTCAATTTTTAGGCAACCCTCGTTGCTGCTATACGTCATCCGTACTATACGCAATCTTAAAATGTCAACGACAAGGCTATGACGCGCGTCAGAGGCGGTTTTCCGGGTCTATACTCTCTGTGTCACTGTCGTTTTTTGCAAAAATTCCTTCTTTCGGGCGGTTGATTGGGGTAGGTTCTCGACCCATGTGTGCCAAACAAATAAAGACGCCTAAACGCTTTAAAGTCGCCCTTTTACAGACCGTCCCCGGCCCCGATGCCGAGGAAAATCTCCTCCGCGCCTGCTCGCGCGTTGAAGACGCGGCACAGCAAGGCGCCAAGTTGATCTGTCTTCCTGAGCTTTTCCTCTCTCCCTACTTCTGTCAGGTAGAGGACGATAAGCTATTTGATCTCGCTGAGGCGGTTCCAGGGCATTCCACTGAAGTTCTTGCCAAACTTGCCGCAAAAACCGGAACCGTTATTGTCGCTTCACTTTTTGAGCGCAGAACGGCGGGCCTCTATCACAACACGGCCGCTATTCTGGATGCCAACGGAGAGATCGCGGGACTCTACAGAAAGATGCATATCCCGGACGATCCGAGCTATTATGAGAAATTTTATTTCACACCGGGAGATCTAGGTTTCAAAGTTTTTGATACGGCCGTTGGAAAAATCGGCACCCTCGTGTGCTGGGATCAGTGGTTCCCTGAGGCGGCCCGCCTGTCTGCACTTGCCGGCGCACAAGTTCTTTTATACCCAACCGCTATTGGCTGGCACCCGCGAGAGAAAGAAGCTTTTGGAAAAGCCCAGCACGAGGCGTGGCGAACCAGCCAGCGGGCACACGCAATTGCCAACGGTGTCTATGTGGCATCCATCAACCGCGCAGGTCTTGAAAAACCCAACCCAGACATCGACGGCATAGAGTTTTGGGGACAGTCCTTCTTCTGCGATCCTCAGGGAGTCGTGCTCGCTGAGGCTCCGCCCTCTGGTGAAACCACGCTCTACGGAGAGGTTGATTTGGAGCACCTGGAAACGATCCGGCGCAACTGGCCGTTTTTGCGGGATCGGAGAATTGATGCCTATGGCGGACTCACCCGGCGCTACCTGGACGCACCCGAGGGAATTCGTTGAGCACACACTTAACGGAATGCCGACTTCCCGCCGAGTGGGAGAATCATGCCACGACCTGGATCGGGTGGCCCCACCAAAGCACGGACTGGCCCGGAAAACTGCCTGCCGTCATGTGGGCGTATGGCGAAATTGTCCGCATATTAACGGGCCCAGGTAGAGAGCACGTTAGCATTTTCGTAAATGACAAAGCCCACGAAAAAAAGGCGGCTGCTGTGCTAACGAAAGCTGGCGTGGGTACGCACGCCGTATCCTTTGTCCGACTTAGCACCGATCGCGGCTGGCTGCGCGACTCGGGAGCGATTTTTGTGGAGGAGAAAGGCAAACTCCTCGCCAACCAGTTCGCGTTTAACGCCTGGGCGAAATACCCAAACTGGAAGAAGGACGCAAAAGTCCCCGCAAAGATTGCAAGCCACGAAAAGCTTCTGATCCGTCGCGTACTACACGACAAGAAGCCAGTTGTACTGGAAGGCGGTGCGATCGATTACAATGGCGCCCACACGCTTCTAACTACAGAAGAATGCTTACTGGACGAGCACATCCAAGTGCGAAACCCCGGCTTTACCCGCGAGGACTACGAATCGCTTTTTGCAGAATACCTAGGGACCCGAAAAACTCTTTGGCTCGGCAAAGGGATCGTGGGCGACGACACTCACGGCCACGTAGACGATCTCTGCCGGTTTGTGAATCGCAATACAGTCGTGCTGGTACGGGAACAAAATCCACAGGACGACAACTACCGCCCTCTGGAAGAGAACTTCGAGCGCCTCCAAGGCGCTACGACCGCAGACGGAGAGAAGCTGAACGTCGTGTCACTGCCGATGCCATCGCCACTGCACTTTAGCGGCTACCGGCTACCCGCCAGCTACGCCAACTTTTATATCGCCAATGGGGCTGTATTGGTACCAACGTTTAACGACGAGAAAGATCGCGACGCGCTTGGAATTCTCTCCGAACTTTTTGATCGCCCAGTAGTAGGGCTCCACGCTGTCGACTTAGTGTGGGGGTTTGGGACCCTACACTGCCTCACGCACGAGCAGCCTTCTTTGGCTTAACCTTTAGAAACAGGCCACCTACCAAAATAATCATCCAAGCGAGCTGTACCCAAAAAAAGGTGAACGGAATCACCGCAAACGCACCATATACTTTGTGGGTCGTGACAGAATAGCTATTGATGATCCCAAGCCCCCAGCGAGTAACTTCCAAACAAGGGACAACTATTGCCGCGGCTTTAAAAGCACTGGACCAGAGTACTGGGCGGCGGGGTACAAAAAAATAAAGCACCGCGAAGGCCGCTATGCTAGCGCTCCAGGCAAGCGGTAAGGCAAACACGGGCCCCACGTGCTCGAACGCGAACACGTCGTGCAACCAGCTTTCTTCTCGAATCCAGGTCGCCACAAACATCGTCGTACCCAAAACCAGAGGCAATGCCAGCATCACAAAAGCCCGCCGAAGCATAAGCATTAAGAAGCCAAGACTCATTGTGGTCTTATCTGAGAACCTGGTCCGTAGCATCGTATCCTGGGTATTGCCAAATTTCGTGATGAGGTTCCAGCTAGCGTACACGAGAAAAACGGTACCGAATAAACCGATGGACTCCTCACGGAGGCTAGCGACGACCACATCAATAGCTCTGTCAAATTGAGCATCGTCCACAATGCTTAGCCGTTGCCAAACATAGTGCTTTATCTCTTCGGCCCAGCCGCGCGTCACCCCAGCCCGGTTCAAGAGCCAAACCGCGAAGCCCAAAACAGGAATCACCGCCAATATAGTATGGAACGCTAGCGACTCGGCACGAACGCCTAGCTGAAGCTCCCTATATTTCTGATAATACGGCTCAGCCGTCTGCCTGACTTTGGATATCAATTTGAGTTTGGATTTCACGTGCGGAGATCACCCTTCCCTTGCCAACCCCTGGGCAAAAGGCCGCCACATCTCGACGCCACGCCTTGGGCTGCATGGACTCGGGCCAAAACGGCCACGTTCTACACTGAGTGGGGCGTGCGGCGTAGACCGAGCAGCGTTTGTCGTCTAGAAATACGCAGTCTGGATTTCCTTTCTCTTCTTTGAGCGCAAACTGCCCATGGATTTTCCTACAGTATCGTGCTGTGAAAGAACGCGTTGCGATGCCCAAATGGCGCGCCATCTGGCGCCTGTCCTCTGCGGTCAGGTACACATAACCGAAGCCACCCCGCGAGGTGCAGCACTTGCCAGATCCCTGGCACTCGAAACGGATCCCATGGGACCACCATTTGGTTCGCTTGGGCATGGCCTATCTTAGCAGACTCGTGCGATCGGAGTCTTTTTTAATGTTTGTTCCCATGCTATGAATGCAAAGGGGGAAAGCAAATCGTGAAGATTTCAAGAAAGAGACTTGTTTCAGTAGTTGTGGTTTTTACTGCTATCTGCGTGGTCGCGGCCACTTCTGCAGGTTCTGTACCTGCAGCCGATGGACTAACCTGGTACAGCATTGTACCCCCGCTACTTGCGGTGTGCTTAGCCTGGGTCACCAACCGCGTCATGCTGAGCCTCACTGCAGCGATAATCGCCGGGGGCTTGTTGACAACGCTTCCCGCCGCGCCGTTTTCTCCGCTCGCCTGGTGGCAGGGGCTTTCCGGCAGTGCCGGCTTCGTCTACTCAGCGGCTTTTGACCAGACCAATTTTTTGGTTCTGGGTTTTATCATTTTAGTGATCTGCATGATCGCGGTTACCATCACCTCGGGCGGGGTTCAGGCCATGATCGATTGGCTCACCCTATACGCCAAGACATGGCGTTCGACCCAGTTTGTGACTTTTCTCATGGGAATTGCTGTCTTCTTTGATGACTACGCCAATACCATGATCGTGGGCAATGCTCTGCGCCCGCTTTCAGACAAACAAAAGATCAGCCGAGAAAAACTCGCCTTCCTGGTGGATGCTACAAGCGCCCCGGTCGCGGGCATCGCTATTGTGAGTACTTGGATCGGCTACGAAATTGGGCTCTTTGGCGAAGTTTCCAAATCTCTGGGCCTCGGGATGGACGGGTACTCCATGTTTTTTGATGCCCTCTCCTTCCGATTCTACTGCGTTTTCATGATTGGCTTTGTATTCCTAAATACCATTTCCGGTGAAGATTTCGGTCCCATGGAGGCCGCGCAAATTCGATCTCTGGGTGAGGGGGAAATCCACGCAGAAGACGCGCAACCACTCACTTCCCACATGGATTCGGCAAAACCCTTTGACGGCTGCAAGCCCCGCGCGGCTTCGGCCATCATTCCAATGGCGGCTCTGTTTGTCGTCTTACTCGGCGGCATTTGGATAGACGGCGGCGGCCTGACTCTGCTTAGCAGTGGGGTGTGGAAGCTTCTTAGTCTTGCGTCTTGGCGTAGCGTTATCAGCGCGGGCGAAAATACGACGACCATACTAACCGTAGCGGCCGGAATTGGTCTTGTCGTGGCTCTTGCTTGTGGCTCTTGGCTATCCGCCGCCCCATTACATGCATTGGGAGGCGCGCTCTGGCGCGGCGCCAAGAGTAGTCTACTTCCAATGGGCGTTCTTATTCTAGCGTGGTCGCTGAAGGGCAGTTGCGACGCGCTCCAAACCGGAAAGTTCCTTGCAAGTACCATTAGCTCTGTCGTTTCGCCCACCTGGTTTCCGCTCATTCTGTTTTTAGTTGCCGGGATGACCGCTTTTGCGACGGGAACCAGCTGGGGAACAATGGCCATCTTGATACCCACTGCCGTGCCCGTCGCCTACCAGCTGGATGGAGGCATGTACGGGCTTGCGACGATGATAAGTCTCGGAGCCGTCCTGGACGGAGCCATCTTTGGCGATCACTGTTCGCCCATTTCCGACACCACCATCATGAGTTCAGCCGCCAGCGGGTGTGACCACGTTCACCATGTACGCACTCAGTTGCCTTATAGTCTGTTTGTTGCCGCAATGGCTGTGCTGTTTGGTTATCTGCCGGCCGCCAAAGGGGTTCCTGCCTGGGCCTGTTTGGGTGCAGGAGGCTTGTTACTTTGCGTCTTATTCTGGAGCTTAACGCTTAGAAAAACCCGAGCGGCCAACGTCTTAAAGGCGATGGCAGCAGAAGCTTAACCCGTTTCCGAGTCTGTACCTTCTTCGTTGAGAAGTTTGAGAGCTACTTTGAAGTCAGTCTCCCAGACCTTGAGTTCGTAACCCGGGGAACCGGAATTCATCCACTGCAGATCAATGGGTGAGTGCTCCCCTTCTAATGCGCAGTCTAAACCGGCGTCTTCCAGCTTTGACTTAGCAATAAGAGCTTCCGCTCTTTGGGTAAATGTCCGAACCGTTAAGCGCTTAGTCTGCATTGCCTCTTCGTAGCACATAATCGTAGAATTGGGGCGCAGATTCACAGTAGTTTGCAACGGGGGGTTGCGCGTAATTCATCACGCAGATCTGTTGTCCATCTATGGTTTCCACCTGTGTAAACTCTTTCGTTCCCTGGCAATACAGATCGGAGTAGACGCGGGCGCAAACAGGTTTTTCAGCTTCCGTGGCGTGCTGGACCCAGGCGTACGATTTTGTCTGCAAGTTGCACGCACTTCCCTGCTCCGTTGTGTAGTTGCGCACACACACCCAGTCTTCCGCAGTACCACTCACACAAGTAAAAGCACACAACGCCCACAACAAAAGACCCGTTTGCTTTGCCATCTTTTCTCCCGTGAACATAATCAAGAAGGCCTTTAGTCTATCCAAACTGGACTTTGCTGGCAATCGGAGTTACTCCTTCTCACGTGCGGCACCAGAAAACCAAACCGCTGCGACACTCGGTTCGAAAGCTGGAGTCGTGGTACATGGCCCACCACCGAAAACTACCGTGGCGTGCGTCACACAATCCGTATAGCATCTGGGTATCCGAAGTCATGCTGCAGCAGACGCAAGTCACTACCGTGCTCCCGTACTACCAGCGGTTTCTCCAGAAATGGCCAACTCTGCAGCATCTTGCCGAATCAGACGAAACAGAGTTGCTCGCCGCTTGGTCCGGCCTTGGGTACTACTCGCGCGCACGCAATTTGCGCCGCGGTGCCCGTCACTTGATGGATCACCATGACGGCACATTTCCTCACGACCCCGCAACGCTGAAAGAAACGCCCGGGATCGGCCCCTACACTGCAGGTGCCATTCTTAGCATCGCCTTTGATCTCGCCGAGCCCCTTGTAGATGGGAATGTGCAGCGAGTGTTCGCACGATTTTACGGCGAAGAGCGACACATCGAGGAGCGCGACACGCAGAAACAATTTTGGAAATGGGCAAGGGACTGGGTAATGCATGCGGAATCTCCGAGGGCCCTCAATCAGGCGTTAATGGAGCTCGGAGCCACCGTCTGCACAAAGTCCTCTCCCAAGTGCAGCAGCTGCCCAGTAAAGGACTCCTGCTTTGGCAATCTTCACCAGTGCCCAGAAACCTTCCCCCGCCGTCGCCCCAGGCGAAAAGTAAAAGAATTGTATTGGCTAGGCGTTGTTTTCGAACAAAACAACAAACTGCTACTTCGCAAAAATCCCACCGGTGGTTGGTGGCAAGACCTCTGGGATTTTCCCACTATTGCGCTTGGAAAAAAGAGCGATCTGAAACGAGCACGCACATTCTTACAAAAGCACTACCCGCAAGTCGGGGATTGGACGGCTTTGGCTCCGCAAAAACACAGCGTAACCCACCACCGGATACACTTGCATCCCTTTGTGGCTCGAATCACAAACACTACCTTGGGTAAAGTGCCGGCGTCAGAACGGTGGTGGGCGATTGACAAGATTGACAGTGCCCCCACTTCGTCTTTAGTCAAAAAAGTTATGCGGGCCTACTATTGATGCTAGAATTGGAAATAACACGCTCAAAGGAGACAATCGTGCCTCGGTTTCCTCTTTTCGTCCTGGCTTGGGTTTTCCCTGTACTCGTTCTTGCCGCCATACAGCCGATTTCGCGGGAAGTTCACAAACACTTCGTGGACGAAGGCATCTTTGAGGGGGGAAGCCTTGCAGCCGCCAATCTTGCGAATGTCAGGTTGGGAAAACATGACGGCTTCGAACGCTGGGTTGTGGATTTTGAAGATCCCCGCACTCACATTCTGGGCCAGACCGCACCACGCTTTAGCTTACGGTACGCACGGGAGCAAGTGGGCATGGCCCCCACCGGGGAGGAAAACCTGCTGCTTCCAGCACGCCTTCTGTTGAGCCTCCGCCGTATTGAGGCAACAACCGTCACGCAAGAACGACTCGACAAATTGGCCAAAAAATCCAAGCTTGTTAAGGCCATCGTCCTACACCCACCCATCGAGTCTGGAGACCGAGTTTTGGAATTTGTTTTGAACGGACCAGCACGTTTTGAGGCCCACCAGCCCAGCAGCCGCGAAGGGCGCCTGGTGCTTGACTTGAAGCCGAGTACGGGAGAATAAAACGGGTTCGGCATCTCTGGAGGAACCGTGGCCCCTAAGAAGGATGATATCTACAAAGAATCCCTTGATTACCATTCGAAGGGACGCCCCGGAAAGCTGCAGATAACGCCCACCAAACCCACACAGACCCAACGGGATCTGTCATTAGCGTATTCCCCAGGCGTGGCACAACCTTGCATGGAAATCGCGAAAAACCCTAAAGACAGCTACAAGTATACGGCCCGTGGCAACTTGGTGGCAGTTATCAGCAACGGAAGTGCGGTTTTAGGCCTAGGTAATTTAGGGGCGACCGCTGCAAAACCCGTAATGGAAGGCAAGGCGGTTCTCTTCAAGCGCTTTGCCGATATTGACGTATTTGACATCGAGGTTAACACCGAAGATCCGGAAGAATTTATCCGCTGCGTGAAGCTACTCGAACCGACATTCGGAGGCATAAATCTAGAAGATATTAAAGCACCAGAGTGTTTTCAAATTGAACAAACTCTAAAGAAGGAAATGGGCATCCCCGTCTTTCACGATGATCAACATGGCACTGCGATCATCTCTGCAGCGGCTCTCTTGAATGCTTTGGAACTTGTAGGAAAAAAAATCAACAAAGTGCGGATCGTATTTAGCGGTGGCGGCGCGGCGGCCATAGCGTGCGCCCGATTGTACCTAAGCCTCGGAGTAAAGCGGGAGAACGTTATTCTCTGCGACAGCCGCGGTGTTGTGTACAAAGGCCGCCCGGAGGGCATGAACGAGTTCAAGGAGGAGTTTGCGGTAAACGGCAAGGAGCGCACACTAGCCGATGCGATGAAGGGCGCTGATGTTTTTGTTGGCCTGTCAGTAAAAGGTGCCGTCACCAAGGATATGGTGAAATCGATGGCAAAAAAGCCCATCGTTTTCGCAATGGCTAATCCGGATCCTGAAATCAGCTACGACGACGCGAAAGCGGCGAGATCCGACATTATTTTTGCCACCGGACGATCTGACTACCCCAACCAGGTGAACAACGTCCTTGGTTTCCCATTCATTTTCCGTGGCGCACTCGATACGCAAGCACATTGCATCAATGAAGAAATGAAACTTGCTGCTGCCAAAGCCCTGGCGGAGCTAGCACGCCAGGACGTGTCTGACGTCGTCTCCAAAGCCTACGGCGGCCAGACTTTCAGATTTGGACCCGAGTACATCATTCCAAAACCCTTTGATCCGCGCGCCCTTACCTGGGTGGCACCAGCGGTAGCAAAGGCTGCGATGGAATCGGGCGTAGCTCGGGTACAGTTGGATTTGGATGCCTACGCCGCCTCCCTAGAAAAGCGGCTTGGTGTCCGCCAGAGCTTCATTCGTTCGCTAAAGGACAGAATCCACGTCAGCACGAGTGGACCCGATAAGCGCCTGCCAAGGATCGTTTTCCCTGAAGGAACGAACGATCGGGTCTTAAGGGCGTGCGACGTCCTACTCAGTGAGGAGATTTGCCAGCCCATCTTGCTTGGAAGCGAAAAAAAGATCGTAGCGGCGGCCGAACGGTTGGGCCTTTCGTCGATTCAGCCTCTGGCACAGATTATTACGCCTCGAGACTCCGACGAGCGCCAGTCTTACGCATCGGAATTCTACGAGTTAAGGAAACGCAAAGGGATCTCCAAGGAGCACGCCTTTTCATTAATGAAGCAAGAAAATTACTTCGGTTCAATGATGGTGCGCCGGGGCGATGCCGATGGACTACTTAGCGGTGCGACGCAGTCCTATGCAGAAACCATCCGACCTTTTCTACACACTGTAGGTGCCCGTAAGGGGATGAAAATTTCCGGCATTTACATGATGCTCTTTCAGGAGCGCATTCTCTTTCTTGCAGACACGACCGTAAATATTGAGCCCTCCGCTTCGGATCTCGCTGACATCGCCATTTGTGCTGCCGAAGAGGCCACCTTCGTGGGTATTCAACCCAAAGTGGCGATGCTTTCGTTTAGCAATTTCGGGAGCAACAATCACCCAAGTGCGCAAAAGGTGCGTGAAGCGACGCAAATGGTAAAGCAACGTCGCCCGGATCTCATAGTAGATGGGGAGATGCAAGCTGACACGGCAGTCGTTCCGGAGATCGTCGAGGAAGTATACCCGTTTTGTGAAATCAAGGGGGCTGCCAACGTCCTCGTCTTTCCCGATCTACAGTCTGCCAACATCTGCTACAAACTCTTGCAGCGGGTCGGTGGAGCCGAAGCCATCGGCCCCATTCTTGTTGGAATGAATAAACCTATCAACGTATTGCAACGCTCTGCCAGCGTGGATGAGATTGTAAATATGGCGATGTTTACTGTTCTTGAAATCCAGCAGACGAGTAAAAAGAACGAACCCCTTCAGGCAAAAGCGCGTGCGGCGAAACGAAAAGCCTAGGGGACAAATATTTCGATATCGCCGGCGACCTTACTGCCGTATTCCGAAACCGAGTCGTGAACTTTTTTCCCTAATCGGCACATCGCCTTGAGATCGTCGAGGGCATAAGGCTGGCGATTAAAGCCTCCCAAGTAAGCCTCCCAGCGCGCAAAATCCGATTCGCGCAACATCTTGGGACCGTCGGGAGTCCCCTCAGGGGCAAAATCAAAGCCCTCTTCGCGAAGCAGAGCCGCATGCATCAGTCCGAGCTCGATGAGCCCGCGCCCATTGACCCGTTCGTCCCTAATGTTTTGACGTATCTCAGACGCCGAAACGGTGCGCTGCTCCCAGTGATCCTGCTGACTGATCACTCCAAAAACATAAGCGGGTTTAAGCAAATCGTGGCGAGCGTCCACCCCATTAGCTAGCAGAGGGTTCAGATGCGAAATCCCATCTCGCACACGTTTTTTTTCCGCGTTTCCGCTGAGCCAGTCCGGAGTGAGTTCAATGAATACCGACGGATCGTTTTCCATATCCTTGTACTTGGAATGCTTGCCCTTCAAGAACCCGCACGAATCGTGCACAGCGACCACCTCCGCAATAGCGGTATGGTTTTTTCGATTGACCGCGAGAAACTCCCCCCCCCCCAAATAGTTCAGCTCCAGTCGTGAATTTTTTTGAAACGTTAGAGGGGCCCCAAAGAACCGCTGTAAACGGCGGTCGAGAAAAAAATGAGCGGAACTAATATATCGCCCGATAGCGATGGCCCGCTGGCCTTCGTACTCCGCAGCTAACCATAATCCGTAGCGTTCACTGTGCGGGGCAAGCCGTAGAAATTGGGAGTCCTCCACTTTCAGGGACTCCCCGTGCAAGACAAAGACGTCCCCGTTTTCACAACTACTTGCAGGGAAGACAAAAAACAGTGCGACTAAAATGCTGCCGATGCCCCAATGCATGAGCGGCCACAATACCGCAGTGCGGCGCGCGGGTGCAACACTCTAAATGCGGACTACCAAATTACTGTCTCAAAGCGGCTTCGCAGGTGCTCAAACAGTACTGATTCCGCAACGATAGATGCGGCACAGCCGGTGGGGGCCGGCGCTGGGTCGATAAGCTGCCCACCGGTAAGCAGTCCCAGCGCTGAGCTCACATCGTGGCGAACGTCAGCGGTCGACCCTGCGAAACTCACCATAAAAGCTGACGTCATCAGATTGTGCGTAGGTTTTACCGATTTTCTGTCCGCCGGATCAAATTGGGGCCCAAAAGAAATGCGCGTTCCCAATTCTCGAATCGTGCGCATGGCATCAGGATTTAGCGTCCCATACGTAGGAGCCGGAACAATCAAGTTTGCGGCGTCCAGTTTCTTTTTGCGCGGAAACGTCGCAAGCTCCCGCTCCAATCGAGTGGAATCAACAATCGAGAGCAAATAGAGTTCCAGGTGACTGATTCCCCAAATCTTTTTCTCTGCACTGGGAATCCCACCACCCACCACTCGCGCGTTGTTCTCGACCAGATACCAACGCCCCGTTCCGGTTTCGCGAAAGAGTTCAATGTGTCCAGGGCCGTTTAGGAGCTCTAAATCCAAATTGATTTCAGATACGATGGGACCAACTTCAAGCGCTATCTCGCTATCCAACTCCAATGCACGATCCACAAAATAGATGAGGTACGGTCCGACTTGAACCTTGTAGTACTCCCAAAGTCCTGTCAGATAGGTCTTTTGGTTCCAGCTAAAAGTATCTGCAAAAAACTCTCGTCCCAAAATCCGTGGTTGGAGTACAAGATCGTCCTCTTTTTGAGTAAAGCCCCTACGATCGCCGTGCAAGCGCTCTGTCAATTTCTTAACAAGATATTCTCGATCTGTCTTCGAAACAAATTCTAGCCCCACTGCCCCCGCACCGGCGTTGAACTTGATAGTGACTTCCTCTTGAGGAAAAGAATCTATAAACAGCAGGGCACTTGGAATGTCTTCGAAATGGTGCGTGGGGATGCCGTACTCTCCAACAGCAAGACTCATGTCGAGCTTCTTGCGACGCAAATCCCGACTCGCAACAGGGTTGTCCCGAAATCCCAAGTCAGCGTTCAGTTCACTTGCGAAATATTGGCCTTCGTCCATCCCACCAAAGACATGATCCACATTTTTTGTCTTGAGTGTGTCCAGTACGGGACGCTTTGTGGCGGGATCCCCATCCGGCCATTCAAGCCGAAGACTATCCGCCGGAAAGGCGCGCAGGGTGGCTTCGTGTGAAGCGTGTCGATCGTGGGTCTTGACGAGAATCCACTCCACACTGTCGCCCGGGGGCAAACAGTGTTTGATTTCAGCAGCGTAGAGCGAGGCCGAGCTATAGCAGTCCACGCACGCAAAAACCCAGTGCTTCGCCAGGGCTAAGCCCGGCCATTGGGTGAGAAAAACCAATAATATTAAGAAGAATCGAGCCACCGCATTCCTTCGAAGCAAAAGAAGGAATGACCTTACCAAAGGCAGGTTTGAAGATTCAAGTGCCGTGTACCGCCGAGATTTTGTACGTACACGCAAAAAACCCTCCGGGCCCACGCGGGGGACCAGGAGGGTTCTAAAGGGGGTATTTAAATGGGGTTTACCAATTAAAGCTGAAGCTTCCCCAGGGACCGGAACCAAAGCCGTAACCAGAACCATCGCCGTAACCGTATCCCCAGTTACTCAAACCGTAGTTTCCGTAGCCGTAGCCACCATAGCTGTAGGGATCCGAGTAGCCGGTGCCATAAAATCCACCAAGACCGTAAGAGCCGTACCCGCTTCCGTAGAGCCCGTAGGTGCTACCGCTATAGAGGTAAGGATCTTGCCAAAGGCTCGCACCACCGTACCAAGGATCGATGCTTCCGTAGCCGTAACCGTAGCCAGGGTAGGAACCATATCCGTAGCCATAACCTAGGCCAGGGTAGGAGCCATATCCGTATCCGAGGCTAGGATAAGAACCATAACCGTAACCGTAGCCAACGCCTGGATAAGAACCGTATCCGTATCCACCGCCATAAATGGGATTATAAAGCCCACCACCGTAAATCGGGTTGTAGAGTGAATTGTTGGAATAACCCCAAGGGCTAAAACTGGTGTTGTACGGAGTCACAGAGGGATTGAACGAACCGATGCCGGAAGGGTAATTCAAACCCGTTGGGCTGATCGGGTTCTGGCCGTAAGGATTAGTGAAAGGAATAAACTCGTTCGCATTCACTACCGGACGGCTCGTCGCCGACTGCGCGACACCCGCATGGCTGTTGCCAGATACCGCCGAGCGGTTACGCAAGCTCACCACATTTTCCGCAACTGAAGTTTCGGAAAGAAAAACAAAACCACTCACCACCAACAGGGAAAAAATAAACCGCTTCCGCATCACAAAACGCCTCATCCATTGGCGCGGCAAAGTCACTCCCCAATGGAGTGCAATGCTACCCACCACTTCTGAGGCAACCTAAAGCAGGTTCCATACCACCAGCTCTACGCGGCGCAAGTTGGCACTCTTTGTATGCAGACAAAAATTGTTAGCCATGTGTCTAAAAAGTACCACGTTCCTTTTGGCACAAAGCTGTGGATAAAGTTATCCACAGGGACGAGACAATAGGAACGTGGTACCTACTGGAGGCAGGCAACGAAGAGACGGGCGGCGGGGCGAGCGCCTTGGACGCTCACGAGAGAAAAACCGAGAATGACAAATGCCAAGGTCGCGGCGATGGATAGGCCTTGGGTAAGGACGCGCACAATGGGGTGACTCGTTCGGAAAAGATAATAGCGGCTGGCGCGTTGGCTAACCACAATCCCCGTCGCATGGTATAGCCCCCACGCGGCCCAGTTCGTGCTGAGTCCGTGCCAAAGCCCCATCACAAGCATCGACGCATAGATCGCGAGCACCGGCCGCCTCGAATATCCCAAAACCGGAAAAAACACATGATCGCGGCACCATTGGGTAATAGACATGTGCCAATGCTGCCAAAATTTCGCGACACTTGTCTGCGAAAAAGGAATTCCAAAATTCTCCATAATCCTAAAGCCAAAAAGAGCAGAAAAACCGATGGCCAGATCCGTATAGGCAGAGAGATCCAGATACGCTTCAAGAAACTTAAGACTTACAAATAAAAAGGGATGGTGAGTGGCCGGATCGCCAGCCCAATAAGCTTGAAGAACGGCGGCCAGACACAAATCTACCAAGAAAGCTTTCTTAAAATACCCCCATACCATTCGGCGCATACCACCGAGAAAGAGCGGCCACTCAAAGGATCTCTCCTGCTTTTGAAAAAAACTATTGTAGGGTTCTAGGGGACCGGCCGGTAGCAAGGGAAAGAAAAAGAGATAGGTGAGTACCTCCTGCGGGCGCCCCCTTTCAATCGTGCCACGGTACCGCCCAAAGGCATAATGAATGAGACGAAATACGAAGTAACTCACTCCCAAGGGAAGCGCGCGTTTTGCGCCAACGAAATAAACGAGAAGACTACCGGATACCGCCATCAAGAAAAGACGGCGGTGAGAGGACTCTCGCAACGCAAGCCAATAGAGCAGCAGGCTCGCCGGGATAAACCACGCCAAAAAAGGTTGAAACAAAAGAGACACAATACGCCCTAGATGGCGGCTTCTTGCGGCGCCTCACTTTCAAGCTCCGCTTTTCTCACCTTGCCAGAACCGGTTCGGGGAATCGCATCTACTAGAATAAACTTTTTTGGAAATTGGTGCGGAGCTAATTCTGAACGCAGAAGCTGACGCAGAGCGTCTTCATTATAGCGAGAAGTGGGAACGAGATAAGCATGCGGCACTTTCCCCAGGTGGGCATCGCTTGAAGCGAGTACCACGGCGTCGTATACCATCCCAGTTTGGAGTATAGCTTGCTGAATTTGAATGCAGGACACTTTTTCTCCGCCGGACTTGAACAAGTCGTCACGCCGCCCCTTTAACCACAAAAAGCCATCCTCATCGAAGTAACCAAAGTCTCCCGTTGCAAATTCACGCTCGCTCTCTTTTTGGCCCAAGTAGTTTCGCATCAGCAGGGGACCTTTGACGATAACTTCACCAATCTCCCGAGTCTTGGCTTCCCCGCCGGTCTGCGTGCGAATGGAGAGGGACATCCCCGTCACGGGTTTACCCACACTTCCCGCCTTCTCCGGCAAGAATTTGGGATCCAGCACACACAGCCTTCCGCCTACTTCAGTCAGTCCGTATACCGTAAAAATTTCCAAGTGAGGAAAGCGCTTGGCCGCCTTACGGATTACAGAAACAGGCAAATGATCACCGGAACTCACCCAAAACCGCACTCGCTCAGGCATCCCACCATCAGGCAACGTCTCCACGACACGCATGAGGTGCGTCGGAGCACCGCCAAAGCCCGTGCACAAAAACCGATCCATCATTTCCACAAGAGCTTCACCAAAGTAAAAGCCATTGCGAGCGACTATACTTCCACCTACGGTGAGCATGGTCAAAAAATGAGAAAGCCCACTCGTATAGTACGGCGGTGTATTCACAAAAATCCGATCGTCTTTGCTAAGCTTGAGAGCGGTACCTGCCAAAAGGGCATTGTAGGAAAGTGCGCCCAAACTGAGGCAAGCGCCTTTGTTTTTTCCTGTCGTACCGGACGTAAAAAGAATGAGCGCGTCTTCGCTCGCCTGCATTGCAACCAACGGATCCTTCGTAAAGCTCCTAGAGGGCAGTTCGACGTACTTGAGCGTTTCGATCTCGTTGTGAGGACCCGCATCGCCTCCCTGCTGAACGAGCAACTTCACGTCGGCCTCTTGCATCAGCTCACGCATTACCTCGCCAGAAAGCGACAAGTTAAGCGGAACAGCCACGGTGCCTGACAGCCAACAACCAAATATTGACGTTAAGCAGCTGGCGTAATCTTTGGCAACAATGGCAACACGTTCTCCCCGTTGCACGCCACGCATGGAGATGCGCTCAGCGATAGATAAGCTGCGTTTGAAAAAAGCGGCGTAGCTAAGAGCCCCGTCTGGTGCATCAATAAGAAGGCGGTCGGGGTGACTCTCAGCACGATTGATAAGCGTAGCAACGATATTTTCCATGGCAACGTCCTTGCCCGCCAGAAGCGGCGGCGACTGCTAGGTTGTCTGGGAATTACGAGTATGAGTCGATGAAAGCGAGGGAGCCTTATCTTTTTTTATGATACGTTGTCCGCCACGCAGAAACAAGCCAAGGTTTTTTGCACGCCGCCGCACGCAGCGCGTCGTTCCGCACTGAAACCACGGGTGATACACTCATAGGTATGGAGAAACATTCTCATATATTTCACCTAGCGGTTCCTTGTAAGGACCTCGAAGAAACAGTCCAATTTTATGAGCAGGGTTTGGGGTGTCGGGTCGCTCGACGCTACGCAGATAGGGCCACGTTGGATTTTTTTGGTGACCAAGTTGTCTTACACCTCAGCCCCGACAAAATTGATCAGGTCCCTAAAATGTACCCTCGTCACTTCGGAGTTACATTTAGGGATCGCGCACAATTCGACGCCTTTCTAGAGCGCGCGCGCAACGCCAATCTTGAGTTTTTCAATGAACCGTTCGTGCGGTTTGCTGGCAAGCCCGAAGAACACCACACCTTCTTTCTTAAGGACCCCTCCAACAACCTGATTGAAGTGAAATACTACCTGGACGCAAGCTTCGTCTACTAAAGTTCCAAAAGTAGATGGGCACCTTTTGGAACCTCAGCCTTGGCTGGTGAAGTGGAAAATGACTTCTGGGTTTTGTTTTTCAAGGGATTGCAACGCCCACTCGGCGTCGCAGAGAAGCACCGGCAAGTCGTCAGCATCATGAAGGACTGTCGCAACGCCCTTCAGCTTTTCCCGATGTGGTCTGCCCTCCAAATCGGTCAACCAACGGGCAACCTTATAAGGAAGCATCTCCATTTTTCCTTTAACACCGTACTCGTCCTCCAACCTATATAGCAGAACCTCGAACTGGAGAATGCCCACTACCCCTAGAATGGGCAGTTGCCACCCGACGGCCGGATCGTAAAATTTCTGGATCGTTCCTTCATCGACAAGTTGCTGGAGACCTTTTTCCAATTGCTTTCTTTTTAGCGCGTCACCGACAGAAATCCGCGCAAAGTGTTCGGGCGAAAATCGCGGAATGTCCCTAAATACCACGTCCACTCCCGCGGTAACAGTATCGCCAATTTTGAAATTTCCCGTATCGTTAATCCCAACGATATCCCCAGCAAACGCCTCTTCTACCGTATTTCTCTCTTGCCCCATGAGCTGGTTTGCGTAATTGAGACGCAACTCTCGACCCAGTCGCATGTGCTTGACCTTCATCCCTCGCTCAAAACGCCCGGAACAAACGCGTATGTACGCGATGCGATCGCGGTGGCGCTTGTCCATATTGGCTTGTATCTTGAAAATAAAGCCCGAGAACGCGGGATCCTCCGGTGTTATCTCCCCCGTATCGAGCTTGCGCCCTTGAGGCGGCGGAGCGTATTGGGTGAACAGATCCAGAAACAGATCGACTCCCCAATTGTGCTTGGCGCTCCCAAAGGTCATGAAGGTCATCTTCCCAGACAAGAAATCGGCCGTATCAAGCGGCGGGAGAATCCCCTCTAGAAGTTCTAACTCCTCTAAAAACTGGGCATGCAGATCGGCTTCCACAAAGTCGCGCAAGATCGCGTCGTCGGGGCCGGCTACGTCGAGCACCTTAGCCATTCCCCTTGTCCCCTTTTCAAAAGCATAAAATTTCTTTTTCAGCCGGTGGTAAAGTCCCTTGAAGCGATCTCCCATCCCTATCGGCCACGTCACCGGGTAACATGCCATGTGCAGAGTATTCTCGACATCGTCAATCAGATCCAACGGACTCTTGCCTTCGCGATCCATCTTGTTTGCGAATGTAAAGATAGGCATTTTGCGAAGCCGGCACACTTCGTACAGCTTGCGGGTCTGGGACTCGACGCCCTTGGCGGCATCGATAAGCATCGCAGCGCAATCGGTTGCATGCAGCGTTCGGTAGGTATCCTCGCCAAAGTCCTTGTGGCCCGGCGTATCTAGCCAGTTGATGCGAAGCCCGTTGTAGTCAAACTGCATGACGCTAGAGCTGATGGAGACTCCCCTCTCCTGCTCCATTTTCATCCAGTCGGATTTGGCCGCTTTGGCCCCTTTTTTCCCTTTTACCTCACCCGCTTCTTGGATGACGCCACCCAAGAGGAGCAATTGCTCGGTAATAGTGGTTTTACCGGCATCCGGATGCGAAATAATGGCGAAAGTCCGCCGGCGCTGGATTTCGTGACTGTACTTTGACACCGCGGGGGCAGTTTACCCAAGATCTCCCAAATAGCAATCAACGCGCGGTGGGAAAAGTTCGCCTGAGGACACTCCGGGAAGGCGGTACAGCGGGCGGCTCTGGCATTGGCTGAGCGCTTCGGCAGTCGCCCGCTCAATTTGAAGGCGAGCGGGTTTCATTACATGATTGGCGTCATAAAAATCCCCCTGCCTAATGCTGAGTTTCGAGTAGTCCCAGTAGGCCACGTCTAGCGCACGCGCAACCGCCCGCATATCGTTCGAATAGGTCGCCATAAACTCAGCACCCATCGCCTCCCGTGCGACTTGATTTAGTGGCAACTCCACCAACACCAAACCCAGCGACTTGCGCCGGCACAGATTTACCAGGGCCCGCAGGGCATGCAGATTCGATTGAATTCGCGCGGCATAGTAGTTGCGGTTTCTTTGCGCGTATTTTTTTATCTTCCAGGCTTTTTTTTCGGCGGTATGCGGCTCCCGATCAAACCAGCTCGGTTCATACTCGTAACATGGAAGGTGGCCACGCAGGTACTGGCCCCGGTGCACCCAAAGTTGGTGCTTTAATCGCCAGATGATGTGCGGAAACAAAAAACTTTCTTCAATCCCGTCCTCCTCAAGTAGTTGATTTCGAGTCGGTGAATAGAGCAAAAGGTGGTGTAGTCGCCAGCGCTCGCGATCTTCACTAAGCTCTCGGCTCATAATCCGGGGATTCACCCCCAACAAAACCAAGCCGCTATAGGAAGGGAGCTGATCAATAATCGCAACGCTCTCGTGTAGCGGCTGCATGCCGCTTGCAAAATTATGGAAACTAACCTCTTGTCGAAGGTGAGCGTGAAGCAGACTCCTAAACTCTTCCTCCTTGAAAGCGTAGGCCATGGAGGAGCCTCCTACAGAATAGATTTGTAGAGTCTTCGGAGGGTTCTGCTTTAGGGTCGGCAACGTGTGATTGGTATACATGAAAAGATCTTTGGAGTCTTTCAGCAGATAACCAAGTGGAATGCGTGAATAGGTTCCAGCACGAAACCCGTACTCTAGAAACGCCAAAGAAAGGACAAATAAAAAACCAGCAACTACAGGTGGCGCCCAATGCATGCACCGAAGGCCGCCCCAAAAATCCCTGGCTAGCTTAATGGCAAAGTTTTCGTTCAACATACTTTGCGATTCGTTCGGCGCTATCTAGATTCTCAACGACAACTTCGCTGGGTAGGACGCGGATTTTGAAGCGCGTCTCGAGAAACCCGATGAGTTCTACAAGTTTCATCGAGTCCAGAATTTTGGCATCAAAAAGAGATGTCTGCGGCAGGATGGACGCCTCCTCATTGAGCAAGTGATTGCGGATATAATTCAAAATCGGATCCAATGGTTCCATCAAAACCCCTCGTACCTAAACATTTTTAACCCCAGTTGGGACGTCCATGCTACGAGCAGGGCATAGTAAATTAGAAACCAACCAAACACCTGAAACACTACTCCCAACCAAAATGCCTTTGTTTTGCCAGAACGCACTTTTTAATCATATTCCAGTTTGAGAGAGTGCCAAAGCACGCCGCATTGCGCTCAGATCTTCCGTTGCAGGCCGACAACCTTTCCCTGAATTTCAAAACTCTGGTTGCGGATTACAATGGGCTTCATAAAACGGTTTTCGGGCACTAGTTGAATGCGGCCCTCTTTTTTGGAGTAACGCTTCACGGTCGTCTCTCCATCCACAAGGGCGACAATGATATCACCCTCGCGGATCCGGTGCCCTCGCTCCACAATAAGGAGATCCCCCTCAAAAATTCCGGCGTCCACCATACTATTGCCCACGACCCTCAGCGCGAACGAAGGCGCATCAGAAATCTCGTCTGGAACCAGCAGCTCCCCCATCTCCAATTGATTGGCGTCTCGAGTAGCACCGGCGGCAATTTCTCCGTAAATCGGAACCGCCTTAGCCCCGACGCGACGGTGTCCTTTTGGAAAGAGGCCCCGTGCTGTGCGCCCTTTTCCGGTTTTCGCGTTTTCCAGGTAGCCTTTTTTCCGCAGCGCTCCCACATGATCCTGGACTGTCCCCACCGCCTGGTACCCAAAGTGTTCCTGGATCTCACGATAAGAAGGCGGAACCCCCTCAATCTGACAGCGTTGCTTGATGAAGAGAAGAATGTCCCTCTGTACGGGCGTTAAGTCTTTCATGCTTGCCTCACTTTATAGGCCTTTTTTTCTTCAGTCCTTCATTTTTCTATTGATCGGTTAACCATACATATGTATGGTATATCTAACTGGAGGGACGTTGTCCATAAAAGTTTTAAATTTTTCGCCTACTTGCAGCAATGACGGGAGTGGAGGAAAAAATGAGGCGCAAGAAAAGTTCCTTCTGTCGCTGCAAGATAAAGGCGGCTTGGTTTCTCTCCGGGGGGGCTCTAAGAGCTACTTTGCTCTCTCCTGTTTTGAAGTATTACTAAAACGCCTAAAAGGAGCCCCCCCTTTCTCCGTTTGGATTGCCGATGAGGGATTTCCCTATCCCCCACTGCTCGCGCAGCGATGGGAAATCCCTCTCTCCCGCCTTCTTTTGGTGAAAGTGCACAGTGCACCAGACACCTGGAAGGTAGGGCTGGAAGCCATTCAAACGGGTTTATTTAAATGGGTTTTTCTACGCCCCTCAGGCCCTTGTCCCGCTTCTCATTTAAGGAAACTACAACTGGCATCGGAGCGGCTGGAAACGCAGGTTTTTATTTTGAGCAACGCTGATCTTCCTCACTGGCCTATACGCATCCGCTGTGAGTTGAGTTATGAGCCGAATTCTTTTTTTCCAAAGCAATGGCGAGCACCACAATGAAAAAGAAATCCACTCTTGGTTACCTTTTGGAGAGGCCTGTTTTTCACTCACTCCCAAAGTCTCCGTCCCAGGGCAACAGCAAGTTTTGCTCGATGTGGAAAGCACTCAGACTTACTTTGGGGGAGAGGAAAATATACTGCGCGCCCTGGCAAAGCTCAGTGCCACTTTCGGAGTCCAAGGTCACGCAGTGCTCACCGATAGACCTGAATGGGCGCGCGTCTTTGCCACCACCCGAGATGTCTTTATTCCTGTTGGGCAGAGTCATACACAACTATTGAAATTACCCATTGAAAGGCTGCAACTATGCGGCAACCCTTTCACCATCGACGAAGAATTGCCAGAACGCGAAAGCCTTACGGCTTTCATGAGAAGAGTCGGCATGGATCGCATCGAGCACTTCACACAACTGACCCCCACAGCTATTGGGCGCCGATTTGGAAAGCTCGGGATGATCCTACAACAGTGGGTTATGGGAGAGCGGCAGCTGTCCCTCCCCATCCTGGAGCCTACCGGTAAAATAGAAGAAACCATTGAAACCGAAGAAATTACCTGCCTGGATTCCCTAGCCTTCTATCTACAGGAAGTTTTAGCCCGCATTGAAGCGCGTTTGACAGGCAGAGAACTTTTAGCCCAACAACTCAACTTATCTTTTTTCCTAGAGTCTACTCAAAAAATCCAAAACAAAATGGGCCTGTCAGAACCTTTAAGAGACGCGATCTCTTTATTCAGGCTTCTAATGGGGCACTTGGAAAAAATGCAATGGGACTCTCCTCTGCAACGTCTGGAGATCTGCGTTTCGGAATCTGTCCCCGCCACTCCCGGACAACTCTCTTTGTGGGACAATTCTGAAAATAAAAAAGCAGATATGGGAAATTTTGTTAGACGCCTTCGCTACCGTTACGGAGAAAGCAATGTAGGCTTTGCTAAATTGGCAGAACGGCACCTGCCAGAGTTTTCCTGGGAAAACACGTGGCCCCCTGTTGAAAGAGACATAAGAGATTTCCCATCTCCTCCTTTCAGACCGTTATTTATTTACGCAAGTCCCCGAAGCTATCGTGTCCCTCCCAATACACGTTTGATCCCTACTGAAAATTTAGATGTTGAGTGGTGGGACACTTATGGAAGCCGCCGGTACTTTACCGCTCTCACCCCGGGAAGAGAAGCTCTTTGGATTTTTTGGGATCTCCGTCTAGGGCAATGGTTTATTCATGGCTGCTTTGATTGAAAAACACCCTTTCGTAGAACTATGTGCCAAAAGTAACTTTTCGTTTTTGGAAGGCGCCTCTCATCCGGAGGAAATGGTGAGACAAGCGCAGGCATTGGGATACCTTGGACTGGCGCTTACTGACAGCAACGGTGTGTACGGACTCCCCAAGGCCCATGTAGCCGCAAAGGAACTAAACTTTCCCGTTATTTGTGGAGCAGAAATTCTTCTAGAGGGAAAGTTTCCTGCTTATTTACTGGCAAAAAATCGAGAAGGTTATGGAGACCTCTGCGAAACACTCACACAATTACATGCCACAGAAGCAACTTTGACTTGTAAGCACCTCGATAGCCCTCACTTGTTTTTACTCCTCCCCCCAACCCCCGAGATAGCCCCCCTACTTCCCGGGCTTAAAGAACACTTTGAAGAACGTATTTTTCTGGTGGCTCACCGCTTCATGGATGGGAGAGACAGGGATCGACTAGAGCTCTTAGATAGATTGAGCCACAAGCATGCGCTCCACTGCATTGCCAGCAATGCCCCGCTTTTCCACTTACGTGAACGCAAAATCCTCCAAGATGTTTTAAGGAGCATTCAACACCGCACCACTCTGAACAATGCTGGTTTTAAGTTGCTAGCAAATTCCGAACGCCACTTGAAATCTCCAGAAGCTTTGTACAAGCTATTCTCCGATCATCCGGAATGGTTGGAAAACACTCTGCGCATCGCAGAAAACTGCCATTTTAGTCTAGATGAGATCCGCTACCACTACCCCACCGAGTGGATCCCGGAAGGTGAAACCACCATGAGCTATCTTTCTAAACTCACCGAAAAAGGCATCGAGAAAAGGTACGGACGCAGCTCTCCTCCGGCCGTACGCCAGCAGGTCGATAAGGAACTAAAACTAATCGAAGAACTTGGCTACGCCGACTATTTCCTTACCACTTGGGACATAGTACGCTTTGCCCGCTCTCAGGGAATTCTCTGCCAAGGAAGAGGGTCCGCGGCCAACTCTATCGTCTGCTATCTACTGGAAATAACCTCGATCGATCCTATTCGCTTGGATTTACTTTTTGAGCGCTTTCTTTCTCGAGAACGCAATGAGCCCCCCGATATTGACATAGATTTTGAACATGAGCGCCGTGAAGAGGTGATTCAGTATTTATATTCCCGTTACGGGAGAGATCGGGCAGCTATTACTGCGGAAGTAATTTGTTTCAGAAGGAAATCCGCTTTAAGAGAGGTGGCCAAGGTTTTTGAAATCCCACTGGAGAGTGTAGAAAAATTCCTGCATCTTTCTCACCGTCGCAGCCTTTCTGAAATGCACCTTGAACAATTTGTAGAATTAGCACCGGAACTCCAACCTAAAACTATTGCTTTATATTTGGAGATAGTAAGACTGATCAGAGGTTTCCCAAGGCATATTGGCACTCATGTAGGAGGCTTTGTACTCACCCATGACAAACTCAGCAGAAATGTTCCGATTGAAAAGGCTGCGATGCCTGAAAGGACCATCGTGCAGTGGGATAAAAACGACCTCGATGCCTTGGGTTTTGTGCGCGTGGATATTCTGGGACTCGGTATGTTGACTGCCATACGCAAGAGTTTTGAATACACCGAGCAAATTTATGGGAAAAAGTACACCTTAAGCAATATTCCCGCGGAGGATCCCAAAGTGTACGACAAGATGTGTCTAGCCGATACCGTTGGAGTCTTCCAAATTGAATCCCGAGCACAAATGAGCATGCTACCGAGACTTAAACCTCGCAACTTTTTCGACTTGGTGGTTCAGATCTCGATCGTCCGCCCCGGCCCCATTCAAGGGGAGATGGTTCACCCTTACCTGCAACGGCGCGCCGGAGAAGAAAGATTTGATTTTCCTCTGCCTGAACTGAAGAGAATATTGGAAAAAACTTATGGCGTACCCATTTTCCAAGAGCAAGTAATGGCTATGGCCATGGTCGTAGCGGATTTTTCCGCGGGGGAGGCGGACAATCTAAGACGCGCTATGGGAACTTGGAAGCGTGAAGGAGGAGAAAAACTCGCCCGCATTGCGGCCCACCTGGAAGAAAGACTAATCAGCAAGGGCGTTAAACCTGACTTTGCAAAACAGATAGTAAATCAGATCAAGGGCTTTGCGGAGTATGGATTTCCCGAATCTCACGCGGCCTCTTTTGCGATTCTGGCATATGTGTCCGTTTATCTAAAAACTTATTATCAGGACTGCTTTTTGACAGGTCTCCTAAACTCTCGACCGATGGGTTTCTACAGTTCACATACCTTGATATACGACGCCAAAAGGCAAGGGATAGACGTACGCGGCGTAGAGCTCCCCTTTTCCACTTGGGATAACCGCGTTGAATCCCCTGGTGTAGTGCGCTTGGGACTTCGAGAAATCCGAGGGCTTTCTAAAAGCACAGGCCTAGCCATAGAGGCTGTGTTTCATAACAACCCCCATTTGAATTTTCATGGTTTCATTGCAGCGTTGCGGGACTCTCTTTACCCTCGCCCGCTCATCAAACGTGAATTGTTTTTGTTGGCTTTTTCAGGGGCTTTTAAAACCTTTGGCATGAACCGCAGAGAAGCGATTTGGGAAATCCAGGCGTTGCGTGTAGAAGAAGAGCTTTTCTTACCTGAGCCAGAATCCTACCCAGATCTTCCTAAAGAAAGTTCTTGGGAAAGGATTCGCTACGACTACGAGTCCCATGGTGTCAGTCTTTACGCCCATCCCATGAGTTACTTCAGAAAATACCTGATGGCCAATCTATACATGGACTCCAAAAGCCTGCAGCAGACTTCAAAAAAGTACGTCCGAACTTCTGGGGTTGTCATCTGCCGGCAAATGCCCAGTACCGCTTCAGGCGTCTTATTTATCACGCTTGAAGACGAATTTGGTTTTGTAAATTTGGTGCTCTGGAAACGCGTCTATGAACAATTTCGGGACATTATTCTCACCCATTCCTTTCTACTGGTGGAAGGAAAGCTCGATAGCCCCAAAAATGCCCGAGTCATTCACCTGATCGTGGATAAGGTGACCCCTCTCCTAACTCCAGATGACCCTCTACAGCAGTTCCCCTCTCATGATTTTCATTAGTCCCCGGACTCCCTATCGATTATGATGGCACTAATTTCTGGCAAACAGGTTCCCGGGGAGACGCATCATGAATCGACCACCATTATTCGGGGGTAAACACCTCGGATTGGCTTTACTGATACTAGCTCTGCTGACGAGCGTCCCGCTCCCAACAATGGCCCAACAAAGCCCATCGCTGCTCGTAGCCGCTAGAAAAAAACGCTCGACCACGAAAAAACAGCGCGCAGCGCCAATAAAAAAAGCACCGGAAAAAACTCCTGAACCCCAGCAAGCTCGGGAAGAAAAGACTGTAGACCTGACAGAATTGGATCAGCAGGCAAATTCAAGCGAGTCCTACAACCGACTCCATGACAAGCAGTCGGCCTCCACAGCCAACTTCCGCACCTATTTTGATATAGCGTTCAGCTACAGGCCAGGAGACCAACCCATTTCATTTGAAAACTTTCACTCGACCTTCCTATTGGAGTACACGCCTTTAACGGAGCTAACCTTTGTCGTGGGACTTGCCCCTCCGACGGTGCTTCCGCTCTACTATGAGATGGATTGGCAGATCACCGATCGTCTGACCCTGCGCCTGGGGCGTATTTGGGTTCCCTTCGATCAGATCAATCCGCACAATACTTTCGGTGGGTTCATCAACACGAGCTTACTACGTGCGGCCAACCAAGAGGCTTTCCTGCCAGACGTTTGGGCAGATCTGGGAGCGGGGGCGAAATATGATTTAGTCCGCGACGATACTCTTCAGATTGAAACCCACATATATGTTGTCAATGGGTTTGGACAAGGCGGAACCGATCCGAAAGGGGAATCTTCCACTTATCCGGATTTTAGTCTTCCGGTCGCACGACAGGACAACAACGATGACAAGGCCTTCGGTGCTCGCATACACGGCTTATACAATCACAGCGTAGGCTTGGGCCTATCTTTTTTCACCGGCGGGTACAACAACCAGGGGACAACCAATGCGCGTATCACAATGCTGGGTGCCGATTTTCAGGCCTACATCGCGGCACTTTCCTTTCGAGCCGGCTATGCGTACATGTACGTCGATCTGCCTCTTGGGACTTCGCGCCAGTCCTATACTCGCGGAGGCTTGTATACCGAGCTGACACTTCGGGCTACGGATAAATGGAAACTTGGGATCCTCGGCGGGGTGCAGCAGAATGACAACAACGTTTCAGATCAAAACGATCGCACCATCTGGGGTGGAAAAATAGAATACCTCATCAATCATATGATGATCGTATCGCTACAATATTTTAAGGACTTGAGACAGTCGCCAGGAAAAACAAATTTTGATGTGGCACTGCTGCGTTACAGTCTAACCCTATAATCTACTCGTCAACTTCCTCGTTGATCCAATCCAGGATGTCCAGTGCACGAGTCTGGTTAAACCCGTTGGGTCGCAGTGGGTGCCCATTGATACCATCAAGCGGGTACTTGATGAGTGGAGAATTGTTAGCGTCTCCGTCCACGCGCATCACAGACGCATCACACAGCTGCGCGTCTGTGCCTCGCATGTCGAACCGCGACGTCGCGTCAAAATTGCTTCCTTGGTGACAGCTAAAACAGCGGGCAGAAAGCTGGGGTTTCGCTTTTGCGATAAAGGTACTGAGGCTTCTGCAGGAAACACTTCCTGACTCCCGCAATTCCAAAAAAATAGGCGTCAGCTGGTGGGCTGGGCCAGACGCTAACAAGATGCCAGAAGAACTGCTGAGCACAGCTTCGCTGCCCCCGTTTACAACGCGATCAATGGTCGCATAAGTTCCGGGGCCAGCTAAGGCGCCATCTAAGCCTATCTCCAAGTTTCGTACGTACACACTTCTTGAAGACACAATGCGAGGCATGGCAAAGATCAACCCTTCGCCGCTCAGATCGCGTTTCACGCTGAGTTCGAACACGCCACCAGCCGGAAGCACGTCATCCAAACTCCACTGCATCACGGTAAAGTCGCTCTGAGACAGATCTCCCGGAATGTCCTGGGCAGGCAGGATGGTTCCGTCGGCCAATTGAGCCAAGCGAGACTCCCCATCGTCCCACCACTTCTGCACAAGCGCAGCCATTTCACTTCCGTCAGATGAACACGCCCCGCCACAGTGTCCGTCCATGGTCTTGCGTACCAACACGCTGGACTCCACATTGGAAAAATTCGCATAGTTGCGGGCACCCGCGTAGGCCTTAACCACATCCTCAGCACCAATATTCGGGTACTGCCCACCAAGCGCGTGGCAGGTAACACAGCGGGCTCCTGTTACGGTATACACCGAACTCTTAAACGCAACCACTCCCACTCCGCCCGCGCCCGCTAGAGCAGGCTCACCGCGGTTATCCAAAGCGCAGCCGCTGAGAACGGCCATCGCAACTCCGATCAGCAGAAACGCATCACAGGAGCGAAAGCCTTCAATTTTCTTAACGTCTAGCATGCAAAAAAACGCACCTTCTAACTTCGTTTAACTAGTCTAAGCACGCTGTTCACACTGATACCCTGAGTTCCCGGGATCTGCTTCCACAGGTCAATTCCGTTTGGGTGGAGCGAGTAATAGGCAAGTGCCAGAGCTAGGCCGTGATTGACTTCATTCGCAATCGGGTTGTCCGGATCGGTCGAAGCGGACTGATCGTTCGCAGACGCCTTAAAGTAGCCCAAGTACGGATTGTCATCGATAAGATCAATCTTCCCTTGAGGATCATAGGCAATAACGGTGTTTGTCGCCACGCGTCCGTTCTCTTTGGGGTACTCAATCGCCCCAGGATCCGTACCCGCAAGACCTTCGCGCGTGCTCGCACTCCCATCACTAATGCGCTGGATCATCACCCGGCGCCCCTTTAGTTCGGCAAGTTTTAAAATATTGCGCACCAGAGACCAACTTCGTCGTTGCGCGCTCTCATTCTTCGTCGCCGTACCGTCGTGAACGTCACAACCCGCGATTTCTATGGTTACCGCGGTAGTAATCTTTCCAGCTAGCGCGTGGTAGGCGAGCGTGGCTTGCCTCGCCTCAACCGAACGCGGGTTTGTCGCGGCTGTTACTTTAAAGGCCTGCTGAACATCGGCATCCTGAAGCGGATTTGGCACGACACTGGCTGCGTTGGCCCGAATTTTCGCCCCTGCGCAGTCCAATAATCCGGACATTTGCTCATGGTTATCCAAATTCAAGAAGGCCTTCATTGCCGTGCCACCCATTCGAGACCAAGCACGCAGAAAACTCTCGCGTTGTGATGTCGAATAGGAACCAAAAGACATCCCCCTTACGGCGTTTTCCACATCTTTGTTTTCAGATACTCTTATGCTTCTCCCCGGACTCGAACCGACAGAACGGGAGTTCCCTCCGCTCAATTTGTTGGAGGTACCCATTTGCTGAACGGCAGCGTTTCCCGCGATCTGGCTGCAAAGGTAAGCGGTATTAAACGGGTTCGTGCCTGTATCATCATTGGACTTTCCCATCAGAAGAAACGCCGCCGTACTGGCGAGCGTAGTAGCCCCCAAAAGCTGTGAACTGGGGACATTAGCGTCTCGCGCCCCGGTAGCATCCAAACCAAACAAGGACTGATAGATTTCGCTGTCCTGGTGTACCCACGGCCCCTTCCAATTTCCTGGTTTCACCATCTTGCCGGTCAAATGAGAATTGCCGGTGCCCAAGCCCAGTTTGTCATAATGCGAAAGAAAATCCCCGTTTCTATCAACGGCCGCAAGACCGCGATCATGTCTGCCGCCAACGTCATCAATGATAATGCAGGCCACGTAATTCGGGTCGTCGCCCGCTAAGGGGCCGTCGCCGGAACATTCGCTACCCATCGCCGTCCCCGCGCGGAGCGCAAAATCCAATACGGAGGGCACCACGATGATGCCGGCGCCTTCGACAAGGCCGTGAGAAATGAACTGTCGTCGAGTAAGTGGTTTGGGGTGACCCTCGGGCAAGAGAGAGTCCTGTTTTTTACGACGTTTTTTAGACATGGTTACCTCTTCGACTTAGCCGAGTAGAGTTCCGGCCTGACCTAAAATGAGTGCCCCAATGGCCTTAAAGAGGTCTCTCTGCTGAGTGGTGTTATTGTTCTGATACCCGGTTTTCATCTCGTTAAACATCTGAACTACAATGGCAATAGTTTCCGGGTTCGGGAGCTCGCCATTTACGCGAAATGAAAGTCTATTGGCGAGCGTCTCTATATCTGCGTCCGCTACGGTTCGCCACCCGCCGCTCAATGAAATGCCCTGAAAAATAACCCGCTCCGATTCCGGCAGAGCGCTTTCCTGAGTGATGAGTTTGGCCATTACATAGCCCGCCAAATTAATGTGGGCCTGAATCGCCGCCGGGGAAAGTGAACCCGTATACGCGTATTTGACTTCGTCGTATGCGGTGGACACCAAATAAGGATCTAAGCCTACCGCACTGGACATCAGGTTGACGGCTTGCATCGCGCTGATGGTACCTAGTCCGCCCTCCGCCTCCACTTCATCCTTCAACGCGCAACCCTGGGCTATAAAAAGCCCCAACAATGCGGAAAGAAGATAGGTGAATTTGTATTTTGCTATCATTAAAATCCTAAAGCTTTTCCATACATTTCACAGTGGCTTGGATGAACAGCTCCTTGAGGTTGTACCCGGAATCGACAAATTCCTGAGCTAACCCGTCCACCGTTTTTTTGTCTTGAAAGTCGAGTTCCTCTTTGCGGCACACTTTCTTAAAAGCCGTCTGCGCCAAACATTTCGGGTACGCTTCGGTCGAAGCAATCGCTGCCGCGTAGGAAGCGAGGCCATTTCCTTCTTTGTCGGCCGATCCCCATCCCAAACGGGCATTATTGTAATCTCGCATCACGTTAAGCCAGGAGTCGTCGGTCGTGTTGTAACCCACTTCCGGCGACGTATCCGCATTTTGAAGGTACTTGTTTTGGACACGGTCACTTCGGTACCGAAAGCGGTTGCTATTAAAATCAAAATAAGCAAGGGCTCCGGCCTGGCTATCCAGCTTGGCGTGGCACCCAACGCAGTTGTTGTTATATTCGCCTGGCTCTCTGGCCACATCGTGGCGCACTCGAAAATCTGGTTCGCGCGTATCACGAATGGAGCTTAGCGGAGTGCACAATAAGTGCTCCATAATCCAGCGAATCAGCCTGCGATTGGTTCCGGCTGACAAATACTCTTCGCCAGCGGGCCGGGAAGTGAGAATTCCAGAAATTTCCGCTTCGGGAACCTCGCTGGGATCGTCCGTAAAAGTGTCGTCAGTATTTTTTATTTTAGTCGCGGTACGTTGGTTGATTTTCTGTAGCGCGCTACCAATGTCGGAAAAATGTGTCTCCACATACGCGTAGTGCTTGTTGTTCGTCCTGGCGGGATACATCTCCTCAATCACTCTTCCCGCAACACCCTGAATGAGCTCTGGATTGTACGTGGCGGTCCATTTACCAGTAAGAAGTTCGCGCGCATCGATACCGTCTCGCGCAGCCAGCACAAACATGGCGGACATCTCGTTGTAAGAAACGTTTGCGTCTGTACCGACATTGGTAAGAACGGAAGCCCACTCCTTGATGACGCGGAAAAAACCCGTCTTGGACGTGGCCCGACGGACCACCGCCTCAAAACGGCCGGCCCGGATATCTTCGGCTCCGAGTTGGAGCTCAGTAGAAGTCGGCACGTCCCCGGGGAGGCGCTTGTAAATGAGGCGGACGATGTCTTCGGCGCTCGTTCCCTGGGCACTAGGCTGGAAGCCCCACAACAACGCCAAAACGATGCGCGGGACAATTATGAATTTGGTTTTTCGACCCATGTGTACTGGAGAGTGTTGCAACCAAAATGCCAAACACTTCTACAGCTGACAAAAGCTTGTAAAGCTGCCAAGGAAATGGGCACCCACCCCACCACAAATCAATGGCCCCTCAAAATCCGTCAGAAAATCCACACCTTGCGCTTCCGCCCACCTTGTATACAAACTGTATACAATGATGTGCCTGGGGTCCCGGGCTTACACCTCTAGAATGGCATCGTGAACGTCGATTTTTTCAAAGGTCACTAGAGGCTTGCTCGCTCCTGCAAGACTAGTTAGAACTGGCACGGGGAGGTTCATTATGAAGAAACTGCACTTTTTCCGTTTGTTGGTTTGTGGAGTCGCACTCGCCTCGGCACAATTGCTCGCGGACTCCGGTCAAATATTCCGAAGCCAGTCTGGACAATTCCTGGTTCGCCAGGTCAGCCAGTTCAGCAGCCTGGTCCAAATTGATCTACTAGCTCGCGCCCCGCTGCCGTTACGTTTTCAATTCCAGAGGAGGAAGCCAAGGGTGCTGAGCTGGCTTTTGAGCTAGCGCTAGGCACAGTGACAAAGAGCTACAGACTTTCGGACGGTGACGTCTCCGATCGAGTCTCTTTTAAGGGACGTTGGGTTAAGATCCAGTCTGTCCAGAACGAGTCTAACTTGGACGTGCGCGTTGGGATAGAAGACACCAACGACACTGCTAAGGAAGTTTGGCTAATTAATTTCAAGTCGAAGACGAAACTTACGGACGTTCTAATTGACGGCGAGAGTGGAGCTCGGGTTACGCAGATCTACTTTGAGCGGCCACAGCCGACACATGAGCTCGTAGGCCGAGTGAAGTTCGGCGACAAGTGCTTAGGGCGGGCGTACCTTGTTGAATCAGACCAACGGCAAGCGTGCATCGTCAGCGAGCCCTTGGGTTCACCCATCGACTTTTCCGCCCTGGGAAGCCAGCTTGTTCGCTTGCGTGGCTACTACTCATCGGGCGTGTTTATTGCCCAAGGGGCTATATTGGAGCGGTAGTGTACACTGCTTGAACACACGTACAAATCTTCCACGCACGAATGCCCAGAAGAACCCCGGGCCCCCACTTCCAAGTGCTAGCTATTACTGGCTATTCCACTTTTCCGGATCCTGGCCTTGGCTTTGCAAAACCTAGATCTGTAACAACTCTAGGACGGGCATCATGATTAAAAAATTCTACTTCGCCAGTTGGCGATTTCTGTTCTTATCTCCTTTATTTTTAGGGGCCGCGTGTTCGCGACCGGCAGGAAACCCGGCGACCGCACTTGTGCGCGCCGCAAACGGGACCAACTATTCTGTTAGCTGTTTGCAGCAGATGGGTCCTGACAAAATGGACCAATGCGAAGTCGACCCCAACGCGGCAAGCTCTCAAGGCGGTGGCAGCAGAGGTTTAGTAGTAGGAAACGATCAACCCGTCGCTCACGGCGATAGCCACTATGTCGTATTCAATATTCTGTCGTTCCAACAAAAAGCTATTTGTAACTACCTCTTCGGGGCGTGGAACGTGGAGGAATGCTACACGCTTTTTGGATACCAATACCCAAACAACCACCAGCCGCCTTCTGGAGGCTGGTGTGATCCGTATCAGTTTAACCCGATTTATTACTTTATGTTCCCCAATCGCTGTTATTACCAGCCCACCCCCCAGGGAGCAAAGCTATTGGAAATTCGCAAAGAACCCAATCTCCAAGACGGTGGGCTTGCCAGTTGGTCTGTCATTATTTACAGCTCGGGCGAGCTCTACTCAAACTTTTGCCCGGGTTACGTGTACGCTGCAGTACAAAACTCAATCCCAGCACAGCGCCCCTGCCAACAGACATATCTGCAGCGCCTAAATGCAGAAACCATCCGACTCATAAATGTGCACCTCGATCAAGCAAAGGACACCCCGCTTACGGAATACAATCCGGAGATCCAGTGCTTAGCAGCGTCGCAATATAGATTCGTCTACGAAGGGCGCAGTGGATCTGTTCCCTTGCGTATCTGGGATTCACCATGCGGTAGCGACCAGGTCAACGAATCGACGAGCGGAGGCATTTTGATTCGCTTCCTCGATCGTGTCTGGGACTACTTTGCACCCAATTAGTGAAAGGATCTTGCGCACTAAGCGCTTGAACTTTTAGAGCTTGATTCTGGCCCTCTATCCGCTACGTTTTGCGTGGCAATGATGGAGGGCCAGATGCATTTCAAACGGACGGGATTTTTTCTTTTCAGCATCTTTATATTAACACGGTGCGCTAGCGCCCCACCGGAACTGGCCGTCGCAGACTACCAGATAGGGGCTGCGCTCTGGCACCAAACTTCTGGAGAATTTCGCGCCCTTTCCTACCAAGCGTATAATCTCGCTCGCTACCGTCTGGATAATGAACTTAGGAAGAAGCATACGAAGCCACCTGCGGTGGTGGTCGACGTCGATCAAACAGTTCTGGACGGCGCTCCCTATCAAGCAGAACTGGTAAAGAAAAACTCTAGCTATCCGGATGGGTGGAATGCTTACGTTGAACGCGCCGACGGAGAGGCGCTTCCGGGCGCAGCCGGTTTCCTTAACTACGCTGCAAACCGGGGAGTGAAAGTGTTTTATGTCACCAACCGTAAAGAGCCCCAACGCGCGCCTACACGATTGAATCTGCTGCGCCGAGGATTTCCTAACGTCGATGGCCCCGGGGCACTGGTTCTGCAAAGCTCCGGCACTTCCAAGGAGAATCACCGCGAAACGATTCGCAAGAATTACGATGTGGTCCTTTTAATAGGTGATAACCTCGGCGATTTCGACAAGAGCTTCGATGACAAAGCGATCGCGGACCGCAAACACGCAGTCGACGCGTCCGAGAAGCTTTTTGGCTCAAAATACATTGTTCTTCCAAACACCATGTACGGAGCGTGGGAAGGGGCCGTGTACGACTACAACTGGAAACTTAGCCCCGCAGACCGAGATAAAAAACGTCGAGTGCTGCTGGATGGGGCATCAAAGGCGGTAGAATAGCCTCCATGAAATCAACGTGTTGAACGAATTCTTGACGCCCTCCTAAAGCATCGCGTCATATCTGCCGATCCGACGTGCGGAGACGTTCAACCGTGAGTACGGAAAAGGAAATTCAGGATTTGGCGTTACGCAAGCGGGTCGAGCAAGTGCTGCTCGCGCCCGTTTTGGCCGCCACGCTGCTCGTACTCCCCTACCTTATCTTTGTGCAGATTTCTCGCGGCCTAAAAAGTACGGCCTGGCCGAAAGCGCCCGGTCGGGTAATACACTCTGAAATTGTCATCAAATACGCAGATGAAGATGCCCAACTGCAAGATAGCGGCAAGCAGTTGAAAGTAAATCCCTCCTACCGACCCGTGGTTCTGTACGAATACTGGGTTAAGGGGCGCCGTTTTGAATCCGACAACCTCGCTTATATTCAGGACGGGCAAGGCCGAGGGTGGGCAGATGAAAAAATCCAGTTGTACAAACCAGGCAAGAGAGTAATTGTTCGCTACGATCCGCTAGATCCGGAAAATGCCGTGCTAGAGGCGGGAGCCTCTCAAAAAGGGATTCTCTCGGCCACCTTAGCATTTATGATGTTTGAGATCTTGCTGGCTTTCGTAAGCGCGGTATTTCTTTGGGACATCTACCGGCTAAACTTTCTTATTCACCACCGCAAACTCACGCAGCCACCAGAAAAGCGAGAAGATAGTAAAGCCGCATAAACAAAAAAGGGAATCCCCTGTCGGAGATTCCCTTTCCGTGCTGTGTCTTCGAGATGTCTTGCTATTTTAAGATCTGGAATCTACCGGAGGGCCGGAGATGCCACCAGGGTACACACCCCCCTGACAACTTCCACCTTGGCAACCCCCGTGTACAGGCCCAGGCCCGTAGCCAACGCCACAGTGACCCCCATGACAGCCACCATGACAACCGCAACCGCTTCCACAACCGCAACCACTGCCCATTACCGTAACGCTCGTAATTTGTCCCGTCTCATCCAAAGAAAGGGCGACTCGTGTGGCGGACGCAAGAGACTGGTGTAAGGCGTTGTCAAAGGAATCGGTTACATCCAAGCTCACTTTGTAGGTCTTCATTCCTCTCAAATCTTCATCAATCGGAACTGGACCACCAAGTTCAGCCGCGGGCGGCTGGATAACATGCGGGGGGTGGATGGGAACGACGGGGCAACTCCCCTTGTTCTCCACAAGCGTCACTTCGACTCTCTTACTTTCCACATCCAAAGAAGTTTTGACAACTCGTGCCATTACCTTCTCCGACGCGCTTACTTCCGGTGTTTTTGCTTGTAAGGTCGCCGCCAGCGTCAACGTGACGATGAACAGACCCATAGCCATGCTTTTCATAGATGCCTCCAAATGTTGGGAATTTTTAAAGGAAAACTAGCCGTTTCTTGCTACGTATTTGAGTCTATCAAGGGCTTTCAGAATTACCGGAAACGTGACACCAAATCATTTACAGGTGTTAACGTAAGGGCGCTAGTTTTGCATGTTGCGTTATGCCTTGAGCTAGATGCCGAGTCCGGTGGAGACTCTATAGTATAGATGTCGCGGATCCGCTCTATTCTAAAAAAGGTCCCTTGGTATTTCTGGATTGCCCTCGGCCTGCTTTGTTTCGAATCGGCTACCAACACGACTCACTTGTTCGAACAATACCACTACTGGATCGCCTTGCGAGACCAGCCCATTGTCACGATAGGCTACGTCTTCTTGGTGTTCAGCCGATTGCTTGCGCTTTACGTTTTTTTTGCGGTTATCTACGAAGGGCTACTGCACACAGTCCCACAACGTTGGTGGAGACAACTACTTCCAGGTTACACCCGGTGCGGGCTGTATCTCGTACTTTACGCGTTCGCCTCACGGCATGTTTTTTTAACAAGCCCGAGCATTTCAGGTTTCTATGGGCATTATCTCCCGCGGACTATCGCCCTTCTGTGTTTCATCGCCGGAGTGCTCTACGCCGCGGGAATTGCTATCCATCGAAAATGGCCGGACCCAGTACCAACCGTTCCTTGGTCAGATCTGCTGGCGCAGGGAGGTGTCTGCCTTCTGTATTTGATCCTCAGCGCAAACCGCACACCCTGGAACCCACCTCGAAGTAGCGTCGGTTCCCCGCTCAGACCATCGTTTATCTTATTGGGCTTTGACGGCATTCCCGAAGACTCTTTCGAAGGTACGGCCGGACCAACTGCCGCCGCTCCACTATGGCACCAAAAATGGAAAACAAGAGCGCTGCGCTTTGAAAACGCCTACAGTGTTACCAACAGCACGTTCACATCGTGGTTTTCTATCCTGTCCGGCCGTTACCCCTTCCACTCAGGAGTGGAGACTCTCTATCCTAATGCTCGGGAAGGAAACCAGAACCTAGAAAACCTCCTTCCCCGCAAACTGCAAAGCGCCGGCTACCGAACACTTTTCATGACCGACTGCGGAACCACATCCTACATGAAGCCCGAGTACGGTTTTGACAACCTCTACCAACTGGCCCCGGGTCTTTTCCAATGCGGCCAAAGCCTACTCACTTCCAAACACCCACTTGCATGGTTTCTAGATTTTGGGGGATGGAGAAACAGTCTGCTTCCGGAGCTAGACAGCTTTTGCAGCGCACAGTACCGTCCGGAAGATTTTTTTAAGAGAGTGGGGGACACTCTCGCACAACTGCAGGCCCAAAATGAGCCCTTTTTTCTGGCCGTTCATTCCTGCGCTACCCACCAATCGATGATCCACCAACCCGCAATGGATTCCCACCTTCGTGATGACCTTCCGCCAAGCTTTTATTCCCATTCCGATCGCTTGAAGAGTCTTTTGCTTTCCATAAGGATCGCCGATTACCACCTGGATCGGCTGCTCGAGCAAATCCACCGATCTAAAAGAAACCTCTGGACGTTCTTCTTCGCCGATCACGGAACACGCTTTGACAACATCGACGGACAGCTCAAATACTTCACTCACGCAATGGGAATGCCAGTAAACCGGTTCCAGTACAAGGTCCCACTTGCGTTGTGGGGCACTGACGTCACGGCTGGTAGTGAACGCGAGCTTGCCGCACTTCTGGATCTCTACCCTACCGTTCTAGAGCGAGCTGGTCTTTCTGTACCACCACAGGATGGCGCCTCGTTGTTCCACTTGCCGTCGCGCGGCCTGATCCTAACTTCTGCAATGCCGCTGGAGCTTAGCCCTACGAATCGCGAGATGTTCGATGCATTTTGGGAAAACAAGGTGGACGGGAACGGCTTTCACAGCTTCCCAAGAACCTTAGAAATCAGGCTGCTGCGCAATCGCCCCCTCGCGTATTTGAAGCCTCCCTACCGCTTGCTCATGCGCCCTGAGAAAGGAATACAACTTTACAACGAGTGGGAGGATCCGTTTGGACAAAGGGATCTCTATTCAACAGAACCCAGGAGAGCCTCCAAGTTACTTGAAGAGCTGTGTAAGCAGTATCAGGGGCCAGGCTGTGCGCAGCCGCTGGGCGGGTAGAGGGTAAGACCACCGCTACTCTTCGTCCTCGTCATCATCGTCATCATCATCATCGTCGTCATCATCGTCGTCGTCGTCGGCTTCTTCTTCTTCCTCGTCGAACTGGCTCAAGTAATCGTCATCTTCCTCGTCTTCGTCTTCATCCTCATCGAAGTCATCGTCATCGTCATCGTCATCGTTGTCGTCGTCTTCGTCCTCATCGTCGTCGTCACCTCCGGAGCCGAATTCGTCATCGAAGTCCTCCTTGGAAGAACTCGCAGAATCGGATTCCTCTTCGTCCTCTTCGGGCTCCGGGAGGCGTGAAACAGTGGCACTCGGCGACTTTGCCCTTTCGAAATCCGCTTGGGTGAGTGTCTCGTCGCATTTCGGACAATCAAGTTCCGCTTTTTCGAAATCGTAGAACTTCGCCCCACAATGCGGGCAGGTCCGTTTCTGCCCAAGCGACGAGGGTGCCGACGGTGCTGCTGCCTTGGTAGCCTTCTTTCTTTGAGTTGCCTTTTTCATCTGTTCCTTCTCACGACTCTTATCGGCCCGTCTTAGCCAGACGTTATGACCGAGTCAAGAAACAAACGCGACGCCCCCCGCAATCGACGGCGCCGCCATTTTCTGTAGTATTTTTAGATACTTAGCAGGCTACGCCACCCTGGTGAAGCGCGTCAGCTCCACAAAGCGTCGGTAGCGCTCTTCGATCTTCTCCCGACTCAGTTTCAGCAATTCCCCAAAGCCGAAGTCCTGAACGGTAAACGAAGCCAAGACGCTACCGTAGACGACGGCCCGTCTCAAAAGTTCGCGGGAAAGACTCGTGTTTGCCTGCGAAGCCAGAAAACCCACAAACCCTCCCGCGAACGTATCTCCGGCTCCAGTGGGATCCTTCACTTCGGCAAGTGGCAATCCTGGAACACAGAACGGATCGCCGTGATCAAAGAGCACCGCACCGTATTCGCCTCGCTTTACGACAAGAATCTGGGGCCCCCACTTTCGAATAACCTGGGCGGCATCTACCATGTTGTACTTTTCGGTAAGCTGACGGACCTCACCCTCATTGATGACGACCGCATTACACTTGGAGATCGCCTTGATCAACGCATCTCGCTGCCCTTCAATCCAAAAATTCATGGAATCCAGGGCGACAAACTGTGGCTTGCGCACTTGCTCAAGCACCTTCATTTGAAGCGGGGGGGCAATGTTGCCCAAAAACACGTACTTCGCATCGCGGTAGCTTTCAGGAAGCTCGGGCTCAAAAGTTTCAAAAACATTGAGCTCGGTCCCCAAGGTCTGGGCCTCATTTAGGTCGTAGCCATAGCGCCCCGACCAATGGAAAGTATCTCCATCGCCATGCCGGACACCGGCCAGATCAATGTTTCGGCTCTTTAAAAGATCCAAATGCTCCTTGGGAAAATCCTGCCCCACGACGCTAACGCATTTTACGGGAACAAACTGAGAAGCCGACAAAGAAAAATAGTTTGCCGATCCTCCTAAGATCTTGTCCTGCTTTCCGAACGGCGTCTCAATGGTATCAAAAGCCATTGAACCCACGACGACAATGGATGACATACGAACCCCTCTCCGTTGTTGATCAGTTAATTCAAGATTGTTTCTAGGACCTCACGCCGTGCTGCCGGCCACATCTCCTTAGGAGTCACCACGCAACTAGCCATCTGCCCTCGATTTATTGATTCAAAATCAGGAAGTTTTTGTGAAAGCAATTCAAACACCAACCTTCGGGAACTTGATACGTTGTCACTGAGCACTTTGAGAATGGCTTCCACCGTCACATCGCCCCCTTCGGTGTTCCAACAATCATAGTCCGTCGCCATTGCCACGGTCTGGTAGGAGATTCCGCATTCTTTGGCAAGTCTCGCCTCAGGCAAGGCGGTCATCCCGATAACGTCAACACCCCAACTCCGATACAATACGGACTCCGCTCGAGTCGAAAACTGCGGTCCTTCAATACAGACGTACGTGCCTCCGGCGTGGCAGGAAATTCCCTGCTTTTTGGCGGCCACAATCAGGGCCTCACGCAGCGCCGGACAAGCCGGATCGGCAAAGTGCGCATGCGCGACCACCCCCTCACCAAAGAAGCTTGCGTCCCTACGGCCTTTAGTCAGATCAATGTATTGGTCCGGAAGCACGAATTGTCCTGGGTGGATTTCCTTTTTCATGCTGCCCACCGCACTCACCGAGATGATTGCCGAGACCCCCATCTTCTTAAGAGCGTATACGTTAGCGCGGTAATTTATCTCCGAAGGAAGGATTCGGTGTCCCGCCCCGTGACGGGCAAGAAAGAAGACCGTCTTGTCAGCCACTGTTTGCTTGAAGAGCGGCCCGGACGTCTCCCCAAAAGGAGTACTGACCTCGAGCGCTTCGGGTTCGGGACCGTCTTCGATTAAGCGGTACAGCCCACTGCCACCAATCACTCCAATCTTCATCGCGTCCCCTATAACAAAAGGTTTCCTGATTAACAGGGCCAGACTACTCAGGGAGCGAGAATCGGAAAAAGAGCGACTGCCCTTCCCGTTTTACTCCAAGCGAAATATATCGTCTGGCGGATTTTAGCAGTTCCTCATAGCGCGCCACCGAACTGACCGTTTGGCCACCAATGCGCACAATGATATCTCCCTCTTTGAGGCCCACTCGCTCAGCGACAGAACCATTTTCCATGCCGACAATTCTCACACCCTGCCCTTTAGGAACAGGGGCAACTACGAGCCCCAGGCGATCGGGTTTAGAAACCTCGCCCTTAGGCTTAGCCTCCCCTTCAGTGTCTGGCAACTCTCCGATTTTGACAGTAGCGGTGCGTACCTTACGCGCCTGATCGATGACCTTGATACGCACTTTTTGCCCCGGTTTGAAACCAGCAATGCGGCGCTGAAGCTGATTCACGTTCTCGGTTTTTTCCCCGTCGACTTCCAAAATCACGTCCCCGGCCTTAAGCCCCGCCTCAGACGCCGGGCTATTGTCCATCACGGCGTGGACGGCTACACCCGTGTCAATCTTAAGTTCCTTCGCCAAAACATCATCGATGGGTTGAATATATACGCCCAGCCACCCGCGGATGATCTTGCCGTCCTTAATCAGGGTGTTCACGATTTCACGGGCCACGTTGGATGGAATGGCAAAACCAATACCCATGTATCCCCCGCTACGAGTATAGATGGCGGTATTCACTCCCATTACTTTCCCATCGAGCGTGCAGAGCGGCCCTCCCGAATTGCCCGGGTTAATCGCGGCATCGGTCTGGATAAGCTCAGCGTAATTGGTGCCTATCACCTGCGAACTTCTTCCTTTGGCACTCACAATACCAACGGTAACCGACTGGCTAAGTGCGAAAGGACTGCCGATCGCAACAGCCCAGTCACCGACCTCCACCTTGTCCGAATCCGCCCACTCAACAGCCGGAAGGTCCCCTTTCGCTTCCACCTGCAAAACAGCCAAATCGGTCTTTGGATCGGTTCCCACAACTTTGGCTTTGAGCTCCGTTCCGTCCTCAGAACCGTGACCAGACAAAACCACGATGATCTTATCAGCACCGTCAATGACGTGGTTGTTCGTCACGACGTATCCTTTTTTGTCCATGATGACGCCAGACCCCAAACTTTCCTGGGGTACGTCCGGTTGCTGCTGGAATGGAAACGACTGTCCAAAAAAGAAATCGAAGAAGGGATCTCGCCCTTCACCGCCTTCACCCTGGCCTCTGGGGCCCATGAATCCTCGCGGATTGGGCTTGGCCTGCCGCGAAGCTTTAATCTTCACGACTGCAGGCCCAACGGTTTTTACCACAGCGCGAAAGCCCTCGCTGGTACGCTTCAGTTCGACTACTGCATCTTCCTTAACTTCTGCGGAAACGGGATTATCTAGAACCGGTCCGGATTGGTTGGAGAGATATCTATATAGATAGGTAGAACCCGCGTAAATGGCGACACTTAAGACCGCGGCCGTCACGCCCGCAATCAAATAACCAACGACGGTGCGTTTGGCACCCTTTTCGGGTTTGGTGCCCTGTTTGTCTTCTACCATGAACGCTCCTTACTCCGCTTCCTTGGACTAACCTGCCTGCTTAGCGTGTTGATCCGGCGTTTTTTTGAAAACTATATCCCCTTTATCATCGCAAGTGAACAAGACGCAATCGCCTTCCTTGAAGTGCCCTTCTAGCAGTTGCGTCGCCAGAGGATTCAATATGAGCTCCGTAATAAGTCGTTTAAGCGGGCGCGCCCCGTAAACGGGATCATACCCGCGTTTGGCAAGAGCCGCCTTGGCTCTATCGTCCACAGCCATCGATAGATTCTTGGACTCCAGGAGTTTGCGCACGCGCCCGAGTTGCACATCAACGATGAGCGCGAGCTCAGCTTCGCTCAAAGCCGTAAACAAAATAATGTCGTCTAGCCGATTGAGCAACTCCGGCCTAAAGTGGTTGCGCACTTCGCCCATTACTCTTTCACGCACTGTCTCGGGCGAGCCCCCTTCCTGGATATAGTGCGTCCCCAGATTGGACGTAAAAATGATAATGGTATTCTTGAAATTTACTCGATTCCCCTGGCCATCGGTTAAAACGCCGTCGTCGAGCACCTGTAGAAAGATGTTAAACACCTCCGGGTGGGCTTTTTCCACTTCATCAAACAAAATAACCGAGTACGGCCGTCGCCGCACAGCTTCAGTCAATAGCCCCCCCTGCTCGTACCCAACGTACCCCGGAGGAGCCCCAATCAAGCGCGAGACAGAGTGTTTTTCCATAAACTCACTCATGTCGACGCGGACCATACTCGCCTCATCGTCAAACAAAAACTCGGCCAGCGCCTTCGCGCATTCGGTTTTTCCTACCCCCGTTGGGCCGAGGAAGAGAAAGCCCCCGATCGGTCGATTGGGGTCGTTCAAACCGGCGTAGCTGCGCCTGACGGCATTGCAAATCGCCCCGACCGCCGCCTTCTGACCGATCACGCGCTCTCCCAGAACCTGCTCCATACGCAGCAACTTCTCTTTTTCCGACTCCAGCATTTTGGAAACAGGGACGCCGGTCCACTTGGCCACTACCTCCGCCACGTCCTCAGCATCCACTTCCTCTTTGAGCATCTTTGAGCTTCCCCGGGCCCTATCAGATAGCGTCGCCAACTGCTTTTGAAGCGCGTTGAGTTCGCCGTACTTCAGTTCAGCCGCTTTCTCCAAGTTCCCTTCCCGTTCCGCGCGCTCCGCCTCCACCTTCACCTGCTCAAGCTTTTCTTTAACTTTGCGCATCTCCACGTTTTCGTTTTTTTCCTTTAGCCACTCCTGCTTCATTTCCTCCGTTTCTTGCTTTAGGGAGTGAATCTGCGTTTCCAGTGCCTGTCGACGCGCCACGGAGGCCGCGTCTTGCTCCTTCTTGAGGGCTTGATGCTCAACACCTAGCTGAATGAGCTTGCGCTCTTTTTCATCTATTTCTGTCGGCACACTGTCGATTTCAATGCGCAGTTTGGACGCCGCCTCGTCAATGAGATCAATAGCTTTGTCCGGCAAAAAGCGATTGTTGATGTAGCGATGGCTGAGACGAGCCGCAGCGATGATCGCAGCATCCTGGATGCGCACACCGTGGTGTACTTCATACCGTTCTTTCAGACCGCGCAAAATTGCAATCGTGTCCTCGATGCTGGGCTCCCCAACGTAAACTTGCTGAAAACGACGCTCTAGCGCAGAGTCCTTTTCAATGTATTGGCGGTACTCATCGAGTGTGGTTGCTCCCACACACCGCAGCTCCCCGCGAGAAAGTGCCGGTTTAAGCAAATTGGAAGCATCCATGGCGCCATCTGTCTTTCCGGCACCCACCAACATGTGCAGCTCATCAATAAAGAGGA
>JAGQZV010000069.1 GCA_020435295.1 Bdellovibrionales bacterium
GATTAAAAGCGTTAGATATTATCTCCCAAAGCTTATTGTTGACGTCCTTCTCGCTCCAGAAAAAGTTTTGCATTCCCTGAACCCACTCGAAATACGACACGATGACGCCACCGGAATTTGCCAAAATATCCGGGATAGTGAAAACCCCTTTTTCATCCAGGATCTTGTTCGCTTCCATGGTGGTGGGCCCGTTCGCGCCTTCCGCCAAGATCTTGCACCGGACCTTGTCCGCGTTCTTAACCGAAATCTGATTGCCCAGAGCCGCCGGGATCAGGATATCAACCGGAAGAAACAAGAGTTCTTCGTTGGTAATAAAATCGCCCTGAGGGCAGCCCTTGAGCACATGATTCTCAGCCACCCAATCCCGGAGCTTGTCGATATCTAGGCCATTCTTGTTGTAGATCCCTCCCGATACGTCGGTTACCGCTACAACACGGCAGCCAATATTGGCGATGATTTTGGCACTATGGTACCCCACGTTCCCAAAGCCTTGGACCGCAACGTCTGTCTCTGGGCCCAACTCAAGTCCCAGCCGTTTTGCCGCCTCGATAATGCAGTAAACCACTCCGCGGCCTGTGGCATCCAAGCGCCCCAGTGAACCACCGATCTCTATCGGCTTACCCGTTACCACACCCGGTACGGCATAGCCGGCGTGCATGGAATACGTATCCATCATCCACGCCATAGCTTGGGGATCGGTCCCGATATCCGGTGCCGGAATGTCTTTGTCAGGCCCGATAAACATCGCCACTTCACTGGTGTAGCGTCGGGTAAGAGCCTGCTTCTCGCGCCGGGAAAGCGTGTTCGGGTCGACCTTGATGCCGCCCTTGGCTCCGCCGAGCGGCAAGCGCACGAGTGAGTTTTTGAGTGTCATCAGCAGGGCCAAGCCAGCAGTTTCGCCGAGAGAGACCCCAGGGTGGTAGCGTACCCCCCCCTTGCCGGGGCCCAGTGTAGTATTATGGTGCACTCGGTACCCATCGAACGTCTTGATAGAACCATCGTCCATGCGCACGGGCACGGAGACATACAGAACGCGTCGGGGTTTGGATAGCCGGGCAAAAACATTGACGTCAAAATCGATGACGTCGCCCACCGATCGCATGATGTTCAGGGCATTTTTGTAGATGGGGTGCCCTTCCCACGGGGCCTCGCCGCCCTCTTCTTCTGCTTCTTGTATTGCGTCACTCATATTCGAATAAGAGGTTATAACCTCTCCCACGGTATTGGGTGTTTGTATTATCCATTGGCCGCAAAGTCACTATAGATCTTGCGGAGCAATAGCTTGATGTTGCAGTGGGAAGCCAAAATGTTGGCGAGGGCTTGGAGCATGGAGAGGACTTCGACTGGTGGCAAGTCTTGGGAACTTTTGCGGCGCACCACGAGCACTCCAATAATATTGCCGTGGAACCGAACCGGAAAGACCATGATCGAGCCGATTTGGATGGACTTTACATTGTTCTGAATATTCTTAGTCATCTGGTTGGCTTCGACGTCATCCACCAGCACGATCTGTCCCGTGGTAGCCACGTGCTGCACCTCCGGATAGGAGTTCAGCTTGATCCTAAAATCCCTAAAGTCCGGATCGTCACTGGAAGCGATAACCAGTCCCGTTTCCACCTTGTCCTCAAACAATATGAGAGACGTGCGGTTAGAATCTAGTAGTCTTGCGACACCTTGAAGTGAGTGCAGAATGGCGTTCTGAGATTGCTCGGTAGACTCCCGGCTAAGAGACTCAACCGTGTTTAAAAGCAGAGAGATAAAATCCTTGTGGCCAAGAAGCGTGGTCGCTTCCCGTGCCGTTTCCAGAGCCTGCTCCGCAACCACTTTTTTTGGACCAAGATGGTAAACGATCCTGTGAAATATGTTCTCGCGGTCAAAGGGCTCAGCGACAAAATCATCGGCACCCGCCCGAACCGCGTTTTCTATATTCAGACGGTGAACCTGCTTGGAAACCACAACCACGCGGATGTCTTTGTTCGCCGACATCGCTTTAACATCGCGGATGAGCTTGTTAGGGCCAATGCCCCCAAGCAATAGATTTACGATGGCTAGATCATAGTGATTGCGTTTCAGCTGACTCAAGAAGACGCCCGCCTCCGTCACGGCCTCACTCACAATATTCTGCTTATTCCACATACGAATAAGCTTCTCAAATTTCACTGGCGCAAAATCCCCAATAATGATCTTGTGGGGTTTCTCTTGCGGACCCGCTTTCTTTGGCGTATCCATAGCCACTCCTGTGAACAGATTTTTCTACGCGTCTTTTTCTTTGGCTTCCTTGCCATCGAAACTGACAAGTTTTGCCTGAGAGTTGTACTTGGTGAGAATATTTACGGGCCGCTTCCAGAAATAGTGCAAATTACGTAGGGTTTCTACGGCCTTTTCATAGTCCAAATCAATGCCTTCATGGCGGTGTTCCAAAAGCAATTCGCCACGGTTCTCAAAGTTCGCATCATTCACGGTGATAACGGGATTCCCAAAATTCGTCAGGCCAAAAAGCAATTGCTGTTTCACCTTACGCCAATCACGATCCACTATTTCATATTGACCGGTCCGGCGATTGAATCCATAGGTAAACAGCTTCTGGGCTTCGCAAAACTCCTCATTCATGAAGGTATCAATGAAGGTGACGTCATTATAGAGTTTGCGAACCTCGAAAATCTTCTTTCGCCCTTCGCCCACCTTTTTGTTCCATTCACGTTTGACCTTGATGTCATCGCACTCGTCGTACTCCTTACCAAACTTTCCCTTATTCCAACGATCTTCTATGTCCCGAAACAGCTCGATCCCAAGCTTGTACGGGTTTATTTGACCGGGGCTAGTTGCCAAGGTGCCACTGTGGTGATCCGCAAAGTCGATTACTTCGGAATCTTTTAGTATGTGACGGGTCATCAAAAACGAATGCCAATACGACGCCCAGCCTTCGTTCATAATCTTTGTCTGCCCTTGCGGAACGAAGTAGTAGGCTTCATTGCGCATGATAGACAAGATCTCCTGTTGCCAGGGCTCTAATGGTGAGCAGTCGATCAAGAATTTCATGATGTCGCGTTCCGGATGCGCCGGGAACTTGCGCTCTTTTTCGGCCTGCTCGCTGAGTTTTTCTCGCTCTCTATCGAGAAACTCCGTCGGATTGACGTAGCGATCCATGTAGTCGCGGTGCGACTTCAGCTTCTTAACTTCAGATGTGGGGGGAGCCTCCTCGCGAGAGCTAAGCAAACCCGGTCGCTGAGCCGGGCTAATGAAAGCGCTGTGCGGATCGATCAAGTTGTCGATAGATAGGCAGCAGTCGATAAAATCTTCCACTACTTCCACGCCATATTTGTCTTGGAACGCGCGGATGCGGGTCCCGTGGTTCGCCATCTGATCCAGCATCTTGCGGTTGGTTTTGGAAAACCACATGTTGTTCTTAAAAAAGTCGCAATGGCCGTACACATGAGCCATCACAAGCTTCTGGTCGACAATCATGTTCCCCATCTGCAGATAGGCGTAGCAAGGATCATTGTTAATCACGAGCTCGTAAATCTTCTGCAAGCCCCAAGAGTAGCCCTTGTGAAGATAGTCATACTCCATCCCGAAACGCCAATGGGGGTAGCGCGTCGGAAAGCCTCCAAGCGCAGCGATCTCGTTAATCTCGTCGTAGTCAACTAGCTCGAATATGGTCTCAAAACAATCCAGACCGTAGCCGCGGGCTAACTCCAAGATCTCTTGCTGAGCTTTCTGCAGTTCTGGGGACAGTGCTCGAATCATTTGCTATTTCCCTTTGCCTAGGAAGTCTTTCAGAGCACGGTAGATCGCTTCCTTGTTTTCGATTTTAGAGGTGATGAGTTTTTCATCTTCCTTAAAAAATCCAAGCAGATCTTTTATGAATTGCCCACTACCGTAGCGGCTCTCCACCTGACCGTAGCAAAACGCGTTCACCTTGGGGAGAATGCTCTCCTTCAACATTTCTACGCAAAATTTTGTATCTTCTCCGGACCAGTTATCGCCATCAGAAAAGTGGAATGCATAGATGTTCCAGTCGCTGAGAGGGTACTCCCGATCAATCATCTCATTGCATAGGCGGTACGCCGAGCTAATCAGCGTGCCACCACTTTCACGCGTGTGATAAAAAGTATTCTGGTCTACTTCCTTGGCTGTTGCATCATGGATGATGTAGCGCACATCTATGTCCTTGTACTGGGACTGAATCCATGTATCGATCCAAAATGAGGCTGTTCGCACGATTTCTTTCTGCTCGTCGCCCATACTCCCCGAAACGTCCATCATGTATATGATGACGGCATTATTTTCCGGGACCTGTACATTTTTCCAAGTTCGGTACCGAAAGTCCGATTTGATGGGAATGATCACGGGATCTTTCGGATTATACATTCCCGACAAGATCTGCCGCTTGAGCGCTTCTCGGTACGTGCGTTTGATGTGGCGAAGCGAGTCGGGCCCGGCGGTATTAATTCCGCTATAGCGGCGCCGCATGCTTTCAGTCTGGCGGTGGCCTTTAGGTTCGATCCGCGGCAGTTCAAGTTCTTCGGCCAACATCTCGGCAAGTTCCTGGAGCGTTACATCCACTTCCAGAAAATGTTTGCCTTCACCCTGGCCCGCCTTGGAACCTTCACCCTCCTGGTCTCCCTGGCCCAGCGGAGTTCCCGGCGCTCCGTCGCCCTGGCCGACGCCACCTTGTTGTTTCTTGCCAAACTTGAAGCGGGGCAGATCAATTTGTGCAATGGGAATACTGACGTAGTCCTTCCCTTGCCGCCCAATCATTTCGCCCTGGGTAATATACTTCTTAAGATTTCGCTTAATCTTACCCTTAACGATCTGCTTAAAACGTAAGTGATCTCGCTTGATTCCGGCGATCATCCGGTGGCATCCCTTCGGCGTTTACTTCCGCTTCACGTCACCGCGCGCGAAGATTGAGGCGACAAAGGTGAGAATATCGGTAGAGCAAATTTCACAATACCCATAGTTCTTGATGAGGCGGCCTTTGACGATATCAATCTTTTCCTGCGTGCTTTGGTCCACAACGTTGGACACAAGACTGGTAAGCTTGATGGTGTCTTTTTGGTCTTCAAACAACTTTAGTTCCAAAGCTTTGTGCAAACGCTCGTTCGTTTTGTAATCGAACGGCCGGCCCTCCAAAGCCAAGGCACCAATGTAGTTCATGATTTCTCGACGAAAATCGTCCTTGCGGCTTTCCGGGATGTCGATCTTGTCTTCGATCGACCGCATTAACCTCTCATCGGGTTCTTCATCTTGACCGGTGTAGCGGTTCTTCACCTTCTCCCGTTGAGTGTAGGCTTTCACGTTATCGATATAATTCGCGCACAACCGCGCCATTGCCTCTTCATCGGCCGAAATGGCACGCTGGACTTCGCTTTTCACGATGTCCTCGAATTCTTGTTTCACGACAGCAAGTAGTTCCCGGTAGTGCTTTTTCTTTTCCTCTGACGAAATGAGCGAGTGGCTACGCAGTCCCGCTTCAAGCTCGTTGAGTACCATAAACGGGTTGATACAACCTACATTGCCATCCTTAGTGTTCACCAAAGCGTTAGAAATCTTGTCCTGGATGTAACGAGGGGAAATCCCTTCCATTCCCTCGCGGACCGCTTCTTTACGAAGTTCGCGGACGTTATCCTCCGTAAACCCTGCCAGTGTTTTGCCGTTGTATAGCTTTAGCTTCTGCAAAAGCGTAAGATTGGCCTTCTTGGGAACTTCCAGGCGAGTGAGCACCGCCCACATCGAGGCCATGTCGATCGTATGCGGAGCAATGTGTTTGCCCTTAATAGTATTGGAATTGAAGTCCTTGAGGTAGATCCGCGTTTCTTCCTTCAACTTGGTGATGTACGGGATATCAATTTTTACGGTACGATCCCGGAGCGCTTCCATGAACTCGTTGTTCTGGAGTTTTCGGTATTCCGGCTCATTGGTGTGACCGATGATGACCTCATCAATGTCAGTTTGAGCGAATTTCTTCGGCTTAATTTTGTGCTCCTGAGACGCGCCGAGCAGATCATACAAGAATGCCACGTCCAGCTTCAGCACTTCGATAAACTCGATTACCCCGCGGTTGGCGACGTTAAATTCGCCATCAAAGTTAAAGGCGCGTGGATCGGAATCTGAGCCATATTCGGCTATCTTGCGATAGTTGATGTCACCGGTAAGCTCCGTGGAATCCTGATTCTTTTCGTCTTTGGGCTGGAATGTGCCAATACCTATACGGTTCTTCTCCGATAGGATCATCCGGCGCACGCGCACGTGATCCGCAACTTTCGTCCAGTCGCCCTTGTATAGGGCCATCAGTTCGTTGAAGAGGTAGTTAGATGGCGGGCACAAATCTCCCGTAATGGCCACTCGGTGCTGATCATCTTTACGGCCGCGGTTTAGTTGCTCACAAAACTTTTTGCGGTAATCGTGTGGAATGAGTTTTAGCGGTTCCTCGTTCATCGGGTCAGCAACAACATCATGCCCCCCAAACAGTTCCCGCACCTGCTCCGAGCCGTTGGTCACCCAACGGTAGGTGAACAGGGCGCCTTCTTCTGTCTTGGAATAGTACTCCAATCCCTTCTTGATAAGGCGCACGATCGTGCTTTTGGAACTCCCGACTGGGCCGTGCAGCAAAATCACGCGTTTTTCGGGCCCAAAACCCTGAGAAGCCGCCTTGATAACGTTCACAAACTTCATCAGCTGAACGTCTAGGCCAAAAACCGCGTCCTTGCCGTTGTCGATGGGATCTTTGAAAAAGTTATACGAAATAACCTTCTTCTTAAAGTCTACATATTCTTCGGTGCCATAGCTGATCATGAGGTCGTAGAGCCGCTGAAACGCGTTGCGCGTAACCTCCGGGCGCTCTTTTACAAGGTCAATGTATTCCTGAAAGGTACCTTCCCAATGGGCGCTCTGGTAGCCCTCTAGATTTTGGAGCCCGCCGATGAAATCTTTTATGTTAAGCGAACCAGACATTAGTTCTCCTTAGTCCGAATGAAGCTATCAGGGAATTCTTGGGCTCGAGGTGAAAGCGCCCTTTCTACTATTATGAAGGCTCCAGCCACGACAAACAATGCTTTTCACATGTCTCAGCCGCGATCCCCGGCACAAATGACCCTCTTTAACGCGGCATTTTCCTTTTAGGGGCGGGCTCATGTCAAGCCTGATACCATGCGTTAGTGCAGGGCGCTATCCTGTGGCCCGCGACTCCCCGCGCCACCCGCTGACGGCTTGTGATAGTCCGCGTAAATTCTTTTACCCCACGCTCGGGCTTCATCGAGAAGGGCCTGTTCGTCAATCCGCGTTAGGCGATAGTCTTCCATCAGTAACTCTCCCTCAACCATGGTGTGGCGGGCGTCGGCCCCTGTGCTGCTGTAAACCAGCTGCGCGTAGGGATTATACAAGGGAACGGCGTTGGGTTTGTTGGTATCGATACACACGATGTCGGCCCGTTTGCCGACTTCCAGCGATCCCACCACCGAATCCATGTGCAGCGCCCGGGCCCCGTCTATGGTCATCATCCGCACGGTATCCTGCGCCGTCAGCGTTCCGATCCCTTTGCGATAGGTTTGAAGCTTCGCCGCCGTGTCCGCCTCTTGAAGCAGATCCAAATCATTGTTGCTGGCCACGCTGTCCGTTCCAAGCCCAACGGCGACGCCAGCGTGGCGGAGCTCCGGTACGGGGCAAATCTTTGTTTCCAACTTCAAATTGGATTCTGGATTGTGAACAATTCCGACCTGCCGCGACGCCAACAAAGCGATGTCTGAAGGCGAAAGGCAGGTGCCATGAGCGCAAACGGTCTTGACGTTGAATAGTCCTAGAGCGTTGCAATACTCAGGAGGCGTCTGATTGTTTTCCCGCAAACAACGCCGTACCTCTTCCTTGGTTTCAGACAAGTGCATATGCACGAGCAAATTATTGTCCGCTGCGTAGCTAATCAACTCCTCGAACATGAGTCTATCGACGGTATAAATAGCATGAGGACCCAAGGCTGGGGTGATGCGCTCAAAACCGGAAAGCGCGGAACGAAACTCGTCCATGCGCTCAGCCACCGATCCTCCTTTTTCTCCCTCCCATGTGATGCTAGATAGATCCTGCGCACAAATGGCGCGCATCCCTATCGCATGTGCCGCCCTGGCGGACGCTTCTTCGAAATGATACATATCGTTAAAAGTGGTGGTACCCGCTTTGATCATCTCCGCACAGGAAAGCATCGTCCCGATGTAAACAAATTCAGGACTCCCCCACCGTTTTTCTGTTGGGAGAATCACATCGTTGAGCCACTGATCAAACGGCAAATCTTCTGCAATGCCTCGAATGAGTCCCATTCCCGTATGCGTGTGGCCGTTGATAAAACCAGGCAAAACTAAACAGTGGCGTGCATCTACCGTGCGCGCCCCGGCTGGTACCGCAATCGAATCGGCAGACCCGACCTGCTTGATTTTTCCATCCCGAACTTCCACCACCCCGTTTTCCAGAATGTCCATCGCGGCATTCATGGTCAGAACGGTCCCCCCAACTACATACAACGATTCACTCACAGACTGTCTCCTTTCGAAGCCTGGCTTCGAATGTGATGCCCTTGAAACTGGAACGGCAACAGCTCGGACAGCTTGGCGTGCCTAAAACTACCCGATCCGCGAACATTTACGGCGTACACGGTGGCGTCCCCTCCGAATTCGGACAAATATTGCAAGCAAAACCCACACGGGAAGACCGGCTCGTCCGAATCGGTGACTACAACCACGGCATCAAAATGTCTCGCTCCAGAAGCGATCATTTTAGAAACGGCGCCCATTTCGGCGTGCAAAGAGTTGTTGTAGGCAACCGTTTCAACATTGCAACCGGCGTGCAGTCGGCCGTCTAAGGTACGAATCGCCGCCCCGACTGCAAACCCAGAATACGGAGAATAGGAGTGCGGGCGCGCCGCACGCGCCGCTGCCAAAAGAGGCTCTACATCCTGGGGGAATTCCGAGAGGGGTTTCATATTAGCGCTGCCATCTGCGCCACGAAGCCGGCCACCAGATCCGCAAACTCGGCATGCCCGTGCTCAGTAGCGCTTAGCACCTCGTCGTGGTTCAACGGGGCGGCACCCACACCTGCCGCCAGGTTGGTCACGCAGGAAATCGCAGCGACCCTTTTACCCATGTGGTTAATAGCAATCACTTCCGGAACCGTTGACATGCCAACAACGTCCGCCCCCAGATTGCGGTACATTCGAATCTCACTGGGAGTTTCATAACTTGGCCCCAAGATTCCCATGTACACGCCTTCGCGCAGCCGTATTCTCTTCTCGCGCGCCACGGACAAGATCGCCTCGCAGAACTCCGGATCGTAGGCGCGTGTCATGTCGGGAAACCTGGGGCCCAACATCTCCAAATTTTTGCCAATCAGCGGGTTATTTCCCATCATGTTAATGTGATCGCGAATCAATACGAGATCACGTGGCGCCATATCGGCGTGCACACCACCAGCAGCGTTGGTGACCAAGAAGCCTCCCGCACCCAAGTGACCAAAAACGCGGTAGGGAAAGACGACTTCAGCCATCGAGTAGCCTTCGTAAAAGTGATACCTTCCTTGCATCCCGAGAATTCGAGTATTCCCTAGTTTACCGACGACAAGCTTCCCCGCATGACCCACTACTGTGGAGGCCTTGAAATACGGAATTTCGGGGTACGCAATCTCCGCTTCCACCTCCATCGCCTTCAATACCGAGCCAAGTCCGCTCCCCAATACCACCACGATCTTAGGGAAATCAGGAACACGCTTTTTCAAAGCTTCTTCTGCTTCCCTAATACGCTCCATCCAATTTTCACTCATCGATAACCTCACTCAACCAAGCAGGCCCACTCACTGCGGCCTCCCCGACATCAATAGCAGAACCTAGCCGAACTTCCACCTGCGCCACATCCGCGCCCCGGTGGTACACCGAAACAATTTTTTCGCCTGCCTGCACCGCATCCCCAACTTTCTTGTGAAACTCTAAGCCGACATCCAAATCAATTTGGGCGTCAACCTGATCCCGACCGGCACCGATCTCCCAAAGTAGCCGCCCCATTTCACCTGCGTCCAAGCGACTCAGAAAACCCGCTTTTGCGGCCCTGTACTCCAAATGTTGCAGGCTCTTTTGTGCCGATTCCCGGCGACGCTGAAAGGCTTCCCAGTCCCCCCCCTGCGCTGTGAACATGCGAAGAAACTGTTCTTCCAATTTCGATGACCCCAAAACTTCTTTGCAGGCTTCAGTGGCAGCCCCAACAGATAATTTTCGACGGCTGCATAGAGACACCATCCACCCTGCAAGGGCTAGCGTCACATTGTCTAAACCGCGCTCACGCCGCTTGTCGCAAATGTACTCATAACACTCCTGCACCTCTAGCGCGTGTCCCGCCGTGTAGCCCAAGGGCTCGTCCATGCGGGAGAGAATGGCCACGGCGTCCACATCGGAATCGCGTGCCACGCCGACCAACATTTCGCCAAGACGACGACCGTCCTCTTGCTTGTGCATGAACGCTCCAGAACCCCATTTCAGATCGATCACTAACCCGTCCAAGTTCTCCGCCAGTTTCTTACTTAGGATACTGGCGACAATTAACGGAATACTTTCGATCGTAGCGGTGCAGTCACGAAGCGCGTACAGTTTTCTGTCTGCCGGAACCAGCTGCGCTGTCTGGCCCATCATAAAGAAATGATTCTGCTCCAAGGCGCGTGTCGCGGCCTCCATAGTGAGGTTCGAGCTAAATCCAGGAACAGACTCTAGTTTGTCCAATGTTCCGCCCGTATACCCAAGTCCGCGTCCCGACACCATCGGTATGCGTACCGCCCCTGGCCCCAGCCATTTCTCGCAAACGGTAACAACGAGCGGGACCAATATTAATGAGGTTTTATCGCCGACACCGCCGGTACTATGTTTATCAATCCAAAACGACGCCGCAGCCTCGCGCGGGACCTTCACGCCGGAATCGCGCATCGCATGGGTTAGCCATACGGTCTCTTCGCGGGAGAGTCCGTTCAAGTAGACTGCCATCAGCCACGCCGATAGATGGTAGTCATTCAATGTCCCTTCTACATAGGCGTTCACCAAGTACTGAACTTCTTCTTTGTTCAGCCGGTGCTTGTCTCGAGTTTTCTCAATAAGAGCACGCGCAGAAAAAGGCTTCATCCTGACTGCGCCTCCGGGTGAAGCGCCGACAAGAAACTCTTCTGATTCGCCAAAGCAGCAGGCACAGCGACGCCAAAACCGTCCACCAACGTGCGAGCGATTTCACCAAAACTCTGCCGGTCACCGATACACGTCCCCTTCCCCGATGGCGAATACGCGACGAGCGGCACGTACTCGCGCGTGTGGTCACTTCCCCGGTAGGTTGGATCGCAACCATGATCTCCGGTAATTAGAAGAAGGTCATCTGGCCCCAAAGCATTTAGCAGCTTTGGCAAATAGGCATCCAAGTCCACCAACGCTTTGGCGTAGCCGCTGGGATCCCGCCGGTGCCCATAAAGCATGTCGAAATCCACCAAGTTTACAAAGATAAACGCCCTTTCGTTCTTATATTTTTCCAGAAAATCGCTGGTCGCTTTCAAACTGTCTTTGTTATTGCCCGTGTGATTGCCTTCGAGAAGGCCCCTGTGACAAAAAATATCGTCGATTTTTCCGACCGAAACAGTATGAATCCCCGCAGCTTGCAACCAATCGAGACAGTTTGGAGGGGGCTCAAGTGCATAATCGCGGCGGTTCTCTGTGCGAACGTATTTACCCTCAATCGGCCCGATAAAGGGCCGCGCGATTACTCGACCCAACTGCAGTGGCCTCGTTATCTCTCGCGCTACCTCGCTAATCTTGTACAGACGCTCCAACCCAAAACTCTTTTCGTGTGCCGCTAACTGAAAAACGGAATCCGCAGACGTGTACAAAATAGGTTTTCCGGTTCGAACGTGTTCCGCGCCAAGATCTTGAATGATTTGTGTCCCACTCGCTGCGTAGTTTCCCAGCACTCCAGGTATACCGGCGACCCGGCTAAAAGAATCGACAAGGGACTGGGGAAACCCATTCGGAAAAACGGGAAAAGCCTTGTCCGTCACTAAGCCCGCAATTTCCCAGTGGCCGGTAACCGTATCTTTTCCGGCACTCTTCTCCGCTAGCCTCCCAACGACGGCTAGGGGGTGCGCAACAGGAGCCACACCCTCAAACCTGCCCAAACACCCTAAACCGAGTTTCTCCAGCTGCGGCAACCGGAGGCCACCCACGGCGTGTGCAGTGTTCCCCAATGTATTGGATCCTAAATCGCCGTAAGCACTCGCATCCGGCGCCGCCCCGACTCCAAGTCCGTCGGCAACCAAAACCACAACCCGTTTGAATGACATTATTCCCTCTCGGCTGCTTCTTTAATGATCGCAACAGATGCCGACAGTCCAAGGCGAGTCGCACCCGCCACTACCATCCGCAACGCGGTAGCATGATCCCGAATTCCCCCGCTCGCTTTAACGCCCATTTGCGGCCCCACCACTCTACGCATCAATGCGACCGCTTCGGCGTCTGCTCCAGACTGCGAGAAGCCCGTGGATGTTTTCACATATGCAGCACCCGCTGCTTTGCACAGTGCACTTGCGATCGCTATTTCCGTTTTATCAAGTTCACTAATTTCCAAAATCACTTTTACTGGGCATTCATTTGCTGCGGCCACCACGGCTCGCACATCTTCAATTACCGCCGCATACTCGTACGCTTTTAGTCGATCGCGGTTAAGTACCATGTCGATCTCACGTGCGCCCGCCCGTACTGCCGACTCAGTTTCCAACACCTTTTCGGCGGTGGTTTCCGTCCCGAACGGAAAGCCGATCACTGTGATGGGGAGCACTGAGGAACCAGCTAGAGCGGGCACGACGATCGGTAACCACCGTGCGTCCACGCATACGCTATAAAATCCGTACTCCAGCGCTTCCTCGACCAATTTTCGTATGTCTGCCTCCTTGGCTTCCGGCTTCAGAAGCGTGTGGTCGATATGTTTAGCTAAGCTCTTTGCGGTCAGATTTGACAGATGCCCACTCATATCTATCCTTCTAGTAGGGTATTGGAGACTTCGTCAAATGTTCGAGCAAGTGCGTTTTCGGGTTTGCGGCAGAGTCCAAGGCGTCGGGTTCCGCTATAGCACTCAGGAAAAAGCCCGGTCCCTGAACGTACTGGGCTGGGTAAAGAACACACCGGACGGGTGCGTCGAGGTGCTAGCAGAGGGAGCGGGTGCGGCTGTGGAAGCACTCATCGCGTGGTGTGGGACAGGGCCAAGGCTCGCACGTGTCAACCGTGTAGAGATTCTCACCCGCACCGAGGCAGACAAGCCCACATTCGGTGAATTTTCTATAGAGCGCTGACTATCCGGATTTTTTCTTGCGGAAAAGAGATCCCGGCGGGGGCGGCAAGCCCATGCGGTGATCGGCAAGTACGGTGCGATCGTTTTCTTCCTGATTCTCCGCAGCCGCCACGCTTTGGTTGGGTACCCTGGCCGGCGGGGGCGGGGGAGAGTTGGGAGGTGGCGGTGGGTTTTCACCCATGCCAGGCATTTGAGAAAAACTTGGAACAGAAGGCGGGGGTGGCTCGTTGTCAGAAACCTCATCTGCCTCGTAAGAAGTCAAGATGGCCGGAGGTTCGGTCTCTGAAGTCCCAAAATCATCTCCGGAATCAGACCAGGGTTCTTGCGACGGGACCTGCGGGACCGCCTTAAACGGCGTCTCTTCTGGGGACTCACCGGGATCTGGCAAACTGACATCGCCCGTGGTGAGCTCATCCAAACCCGTAACCTCAAAGTCCGAGTTATCGCCACCTGAGCCATCCAAATCAAATGCTTCCGGAACCGGCGGGACGTCGTGGCCGGACTCGCTGTCCGCATCCGCGTACAGATCGTCGGGCACCTCCGCTGGCGTTGGCGGAAGTGGCGAGGCGGGGGGCAAACCGCTAGGGGGGAGCCCTCCAGCAGGTGACGGAACCGGCGCGCTGGACACCGGGGCCGGCGAACCGGGCGGCATCCCACCCGCTCGGGGCAACGGCGATCTAGGAGGTTGGGCTTTCTTAACGGCCCCCGGGCGCGCGGGCATTGGCGGAACCGCTGCGGGCCTTGCTGTGACCCCACCCGGACGCGACGGCGCACCGGCCGGCATGGGAGGTGGCCCCCCCACTCTAGCGGGCGCCACGGGGGCTTTCCCCACGGCAGGCTTATTCTGGCGACCGTATGGGGACGGTTTCGGCCCTGCACCCAAGTTATTTCTGACCGCGGGTCTCTTGGGACGATTTGGCAGCATCGCTGCATCCGAAATGTAGGCCTCCGCGTCCTCAGAACGCACAACGCCCTGGCGGATAAGTTCCAAGATGTGGTGATCCATCAGCTGCATGCCGAGATTACGACCCGTCTGCATCACCGATCCGATCTGAAAAGTCTTTCCTTCTCGGATCAAGTTGGAAACAGCGTGGTTCATAATCATGATCTCAAACGCCGCCACACGCCCTTGCCCATCGGCTCGCTTTAGTAGCGACTGACTCACCACTGCTCGCAACGATTCCGCAAGCATTGTTCGAATCATCGCTTGCTGATTTGCCGGAAAGGAATCAATAATGCGATCTACAGACGCCGCAGCCCCCCGCGTGTGCAAAGTTCCAAAAACCAAATGCCCTGTTTCGGCAGCCGTCATCGCAAGCGAGATCGTCTCCAAGTCCCGCATTTCGCCAACCAGAATCACATCGGGATCTTCGCGGAGTGAATACTTAAGCGCATCGGCAAAGCTTTCGCAGTGGCTCCCGATTTCGCGCTGACTCACAAGAGATTTCTTACTCACGTGCACAAATTCGATGGGATCTTCGACCGTAAGGATGTGATCCGGCTGGTATCTATTCAGGTGATCGATCATGGAAGCCAACGTCGTGGACTTACCGGAACCCGTCGGGCCTGTCACGAGCACCAGTCCCTTGCCCGCTTCTATCACCGGAATCAATGAAGCAGGAAGACCTACCTCCTCCATGCTGGGAACTTGCGCCGGAATCCAACGAAAAACGGCAGCAATACCGTTGTAACTTAAGAACACGTTAACGCGAAAATTTCCAAGATCTGCAACGCGGTAGCTTTTGTCTAGGTTCTTGTGTTTGAGAAATTTTTCTCGCTCCGTTTCGTCCAAAATCTCAAACAGAAGGTTTTGGAGTGTACTCGCATCGTGTGGGGCCTCATCCACGCGCACAAGATCACCGTCCACGCGCATAGAGACGGGCATGCCGGAAGAAAAATGGACGTCTGATGCGTGCTTTTGAACGGCAAGCTTCAGATATTGGTCCAAACGGGCGGCCATCGCTACATTTCCTCAAAAACGTCTTCGTTCAATCGAACAAAGCGGTACAAAGCAAAAACGCCAACGGGTACCGCCAGCCAGGCAAACAACACGGTGTAGAGTTCCGCGTGCTCGTACACATGGCGCAGCAATCCCATGGCTTTTGCTTCCATAC
>JAGQZV010000070.1 GCA_020435295.1 Bdellovibrionales bacterium
TTCAGAGGGAGCTCGCGTTCCAAAAGGTGCCTATCTACTTTTGGAACCATGGGAAACCCTCGTACGCGAACGCTGTCGGGTTCCAAAAGTAGATAGGCACCTTTTGGAACCATGCAACCTAGTCGCGGTGGCGTTCGAAGAGGGGGCGGCCCATGACGTAGGTGGCTTCTACGTTGCGATCATCGCCCAGAGTCATCAAGATAAGCAGCTTTTCTTCCAGGGTTTCGCAAGAGTCAAAGCGGTTGGCCAGAAGCCTGGGCAGGGAGGTATTCAATACAACAAAATCGGCCTCCTTGCCTTTTTCGAAATTTCCGATGTGACGGGAAAGCCCTAGCGCTTGCGCCCCACCGAGCGTAGCCAAGTAAAATGCCCTCAGCGGGTCCAGTGTATATTGCTGCAACTGCGCAATCTTGTACGCCTCGTTTAGACTTTGCAGAATTGAAAAACTGGTACCGGCGCCGACATCCGTTGCCATCCCAAAGCGCAACCCGCGATCCGTCACCGCTTCAATGTCAAAAAGTCCGCTACCCAGAAACAAGTTAGAGGTCGGGCAAAAGGCCAAGGCGGAGTGTGTCTGCGCCAAACGATTCAATTCAGCATCGCTTAGGTGTAACGCATGTGCGAAGATTGAGTGCTCACCAAGCAAGTGGTGCTTCTCATAGACGCCTAAGTAATGGGGAGCTTCGGGGAAGAGTTGCTTTACCCACTCCACTTCTTCTTGGTTTTCGCTGAGGTGGGTGTGCAAATAAGTTCCCGGAAACTCGCGCAAGAGATAGGATGCGCTTTCTAGCTGTTCTGGCGTGGACGTCGGTGCAAACCGTGGTGTTACAGCGTAACCCAGTCGGCCTCGTCCGTGCCACTCTTTAATCAACTCCGCACTCTCGCGTTGGCCTGATTCGGCTGTGTCCAGCAAATCTTCGGGCGCATTTCGATCCATTAGAACCTTGCCCGTAATAAGGCGCATTTTTAGATTCAGAGCTTCTTCGAAAAGCGCCTGGGCGGACACTTTGTGTACGGTAGAAAAAACCAGCGCTGTGGTGGTTCCGTTAGAGAGCAGCTGCTGGATAAAAAACTGCGCAGCGTAGCGGCAGTGCGCGTAGCTTTTGAACTTTCGTTCGACTGGGAACGTGTAAGTGTTCAGCCAATCGAGAAGGTTCTTGCCCTTCGAAGCGATCATTTCTGTCTGTGGGTAGTGCACGTGCGTGTCGACAAAACCGGGTAGGATGAGCGACGTCTTGTAATGCATCACTGGGAGTCCAGGTTCCAGATCGGGCAACACTTCACTTGCCGGCCCCACGCGCTCTACGCGCCCGCGGTGATGGACCAGGATACCGTCGCGAAGGTACTCGTAGCTTGCGGATCCCAATCTAGGATCTCGCTTGAAGTGCAAAATAGAGCCGCGGACGGCTTTTGTAAGTGCCAGTTCCCCCATACTCTTATGCATCCTAGGGGGTTTCCCGCGGTCAGAAAAGAAAAATAAGGGGAGTTTTTTCGCCTCGGTACGAGTGAAAATAACCTGTAAAATTATTGTCTTAATGCTGTCCTCTTGCCTTATTTGCGGCGTGCGTTGACCCGTTCTACGCCCGCTGATAGCTACAGGCTGTGATCCAACGCTTATCTATTCAAGGACTCGCGCTCATTGATCGCCTTGCGATTGAGTTTTCCCCCGGCTTCAACGTGATTACGGGGGAGACGGGAGCCGGGAAATCTATCCTGATTCGGGCTCTGGATTTTCTAACCGGAGGGAAAGCCACCTCGGAGACCGTTCGGAAAGGGTGCGAGCAGGCTGTGGTGTGCGGGGAGTTTTGGGTACCGGAAAAGCACCCCGTTCTCGAACTACTGGAGACACTGGGGGTACCGCTTGAACTCCAAGACAAACACTACCCCGTGTTGATTCGCCGCCAACTGTCTGCCAAGGGGCGGTCCCAGGCCTGGGTGAATGACATAGGGATGACTTCCGGGCCTCTTAAGGAGGTTGGCAAGCTTTTGGTAGATGTCTTTGCGCAGCACGAAAACCAGCGCCTGATGGATCCGGCCTTACACGTCGGCTACTTGGATGACTTTATTTCTGTTGCCGACGCCAAAGAGCAAGTGAGGCGGGCGTACGATGCCTGTTTTGACTCCATTGAGAAAATGCAGTTGTGGTTAGAACGCTTTCGTTCGGGCGAACAGGGCCGGGATTTTCTACAGTTTCGGTTGGACGAACTGCGCACGTTTGATCCGACCGAAGAGGATTATTCCCAAGTTTACAGTTGTTGCCAGGGAACCAAACACCGCAGCAAGCTAAAAGAAGTGTTTCATAAAGCGGTCGCCGCAATAGACGAGAATGGAGGCGTGGGGTCGAAACTCTGGGAGGCGCACCACGCGCTGGATGTCTCAAAAGACATAGACGCTGAGTTTGCGCAGAAGATCCTGGAACTGAAGAATCGTTTGGCGCAAGTGGCTACCGAGGTGGACGATCTAACATTTGAACTCGGGCAGTTTTTGGGACGGTTTGACGTTGACGAATCGGAACTCGAAGCCGCAGAGGAGCGCTTGTACGGGTACCAGCGTCTATTTCGCAAACACAACACAGCTGAGATAAAGGGCCTGCTAGAAACCAAAGCTAACTTAGAGCGAGAACTCGAGTACACGGAAAAAGCCGAAGAACATTTGCAGGACGAACTGAGCGATTTGCAAAAAGGCGTTGAGGGGCTCGCGGCAAGTTGCAAAAAGCTCACTGCCGCCCGGAAGCAGGCGGCGTCCTTTATTACTAAGGCAGTGGAAAAAGAATTGATGGAACTCTCTATGAAGGGCGCTCGGTTTTCCGTTGAATTCGGAAGGCTAAACCGACCGCTGCCCGCGCTTGATTTCGAAGGGGTTGAAGCAGCGCTCGCCAAGAGATGGGAATCGGTGAGCGCACCTTTAACCCACATGGGGCGGGAAGGAGCCGAGTCGGTCCAATTTCTTCTGTCCGCCAACCCGGGCGAGCCCATGCTACCGCTCGCGCGCGTCGCATCAGGTGGGGAAATTTCGCGCATCATGTTGGCTTTGAAAAAATCTTTGAGCATTGACGCAGACACCTGCGTTCTCGTTTTTGACGAGATCGATACCGGGATATCCGGGCGGGTAGCTAACGTGGTTGGGAAGAAGATGCGAGAACTTTCAAACTCGTTCCAGGTGATTTGTATCACCCATCTCCCGCAGGTTGCAGCGCATGCACAGGCCCATTTTCGGGTGAGCAAGAGTGGCAGCCAAAAGCGCACGCAAACTGCCATTGAAAAACTTTCTGCCTCGGAAAGCCTCGAAGAAATCGCCCGTTTGCTGTCTGGGGAAGAGGTTTCCAAGACTAGCCTTGCCAACGCGCGTTCCCTTGTGGAAAAGGCCGTCTTGCCGGCACTGTAGCGCGGTGGGCCCAGGGCGACGTTGGGCGTCTCGTGCGTGGTGGCGTATTCTCAGTGAAAACCTTAATTCCTGTAATCTTAGCTGTTTGGAAAGGCCGTGGGGCGGCACTGCCTAACTGGCTGGCAGTTTAAGTAGCTGAATTTATGTGGCGCTGCTGTGTACCCAAAGACTACGGCGCCGCTCTGTTCAATCTGCGTTGAGATTCGAGGCTGGAAAGATGGACGGCAGATTGCAACTATAAGGGTTAGAGTCATTCGTATCGTACGTTTCCGGTACCCGTGGCGGTTTCAGATCTTTTGGGGAGATCGATGAAGGATTTGGCCACATACTTGGTTTCGTTTTCTGCGACGCTTGCCGCAGCGGCAGTTTTTACTCTGACTTTTCCGGCTTTTGCGGATGAGCCTGCTGCTCCCACGCCTCAAGATAGTTCCAAACAATTGGTGGATGATATCGCCGCTGAACTCAAAGACGGTGGGGACGTGGACGCAGAGGCGCTCGCTAAAAAGTTACAAGGAATGAATGAAGACGAGCTAGCCTCCGTCAGTGAGGAGCTACTTTCCCGCGCCGCCGCCGATCCCGCGAACGGCGACCTTCTGGAAGCCGCGCTTAAAGCCGTTGAGGGGAATGAGCAAGCGAGCCAAGCCTTCAACGAAAAACTATCCAGCATGGTGGCAACGGCTTCAAAAGGAGGAAACGTATTTGGTGATACGCTTTCAAACGCCGAGGGATTTGAGAACCTCGGGAAGACCCTAGATACTTTGGTCACCCAAAAAGGGGCGCCAGCGCTTGGGGGTAAAGGGCTTACCGCCCTAAGTGCGTACCGCGAGCAGCAGGCGGCTACCAAAACAGCAAAAGAAGCCGAGAGCAGGACACTTGCCTCCGCCGCGTCTGCTTTGAAAGCTGCTGGGGCCAGTTCCCAGGAATTGCAACAGGCCGAGCAGGATCTCAAAGCTATCATTAGCGATCCCAATGCTTCTCCCGAAGCCAAAAAGAACGCAACGGAGTTACTGGCAAAAGTTCAAGAACAACTTTCCAAGGACTCGAGCGATCCGCAAACCGAAGGGTCTCAATCCAACAACGACAACGCCCAAGCCAACAACAACGATAACGGCGGTGGGGGTCAAAATGGTGGCGGCGGTCAAAGTGGTGGAGGTGAGAGCCAGGGCCAGGGTGGTGCGACTGCCGGGGGAGCGTCAGGCGGCGGAGGATCGGCCGGAGGTGGCGAGAGTTCCGGCGGTTCAGATCCTACTGAAAAATTTAAAAGCGAAACTGGCCTAGATGGCTTAGTCGAACAGCTTTCAAAGGAACAAGCAGACAATAGCGTGCTTCGGGAGTTCTTATCGAACGGCGAGCCTTCGGTCTTGGACAAGATGTTTGAAAACCTACTTGGAATCACGGCGAGCGCGGGCACCGGCCTCTCTTCTTCGGGAGGAGCCGGAGCGATCTCACTGCCCGTATCAACGACACCAACGCTTCCGAACTTGCCCGTACAGAACCGGGTCGTGAGCAATAATCCGCCGCCATTGGGGACGCCAACCGTTTCCAATAGAGTAGTGCAACAGACTGCCAATGGGACAGGTCTTGTGACGACATCACAGCCGGCCCCACGAGCACGTCCACCCGCTTCAGTTGTTCGGACCGGTGGGGGAAACGCGGTGCCGCTGCGTTTGAATCAAGGCCGCGTATTTGCCGCTGCCCCGTCGCGCCAACCCGCTTCGTTGCAGGTTGATCAACGACCGACGAGTTCGCCGTCCATTGCCGACGCCACAGCGGTTGCAAGACTCCTCGAGGCAGATCTTGGCAATGTCCGCGGTTCAACGCGGGAACAGCTGCGAGTACATTCAAGTCCGGTCGAAGGGGCGGGCGCTCAGCCCCGCGTCTCCGGTGCGCCACCGAGTGCGGCAGGGGCACTACCGAGTTATAACACCGCCATTCCTTCGGGTAGCGCAGCGGTACAGGCGGGGGCGTCAGTTTTCAGCGTCTTTACTGGGGGGAGCAATCGTAAGCACAGTAAATAAGAGTTTCCTTGGGGGATGGGAGTAAGAAGAACCACAACCTTACGATACCCTGGCCAACAGTGGGGAGAGTGGCGAGGCACTTAGCCTCGGCTCTCCCCTTATTTTTTATTGTGAAGTTTTCCGCACAATTCCGAATGCGCTAGAGAAATTGCTGTTTTGCGTCGAAGAGACGATCGAAGCCTGTGTGTACCCGTGTGTGTATTGAAGCAAAATAGCGGCTCGGCCGCGACTTTTTTGTTGGTCTTGCTTATCGTCTTTGGCGTCCCGGCGTACCTTGTGACGCAGGGGATTCCGTCGGCGCTTCATTTTTATCTGGGTAAGCCTATTGGCGAAATCCGAGTACGGGGTTTGGTCGAGCGACGGCACCCCTATTCCCCGGCATTCTTGCCTGTGAAGAGTGGGGATCCAGTTTATCGCGGGGATGTGATCTATACGGGCCCCAGCAGCGAAGCACTCTTGATGTTGGACGGCGGTAGGGCGCTCGAAGTTCTGCCAAGTACTCTCGTAAGCTTGGCCACTGTAGACATAAACAACGTCAACACCAATGTGTACTTGGGTCAGGTTCGATCTGGGGGGAGCCGGTCCTACTCATTGCGATCCAGTGACATACGAGGACTGGATGCCCCGTTGTTTGACCTATTTAAATACCTCTCCGGATCAAAATATGCAGTGGCGGGAGAAAACCGATCGACCACCGTGGGAGCCTTATACGATCGCATGGTTGCCAAAGTAGAAACCATTGTCGAAGCCTCCCCTATTAGGAAAAACCGTGTTCCCGCGAGTATAGGTCCGCGACCGTCGGCTTTGGCTTTTGTTTTGCCCAAGGCGGAAGCAATCAGTATTCGAAAAAACAAACGCACACAGTTGAAATGGAAGCGATCGCTAAAAGGAATTACTTATGTTGTAGAGGTCGCTCCCAACGAAGATTTTAGTGGGAAGCTCGTACAACGAACCAAGCGCAATTACACATCGCTGCGTTTGCACAAGAAGGGTACCTACTACGTACGTGTGCGCACGGTGATCCGAGGGAAATGGGTAGAAACCCCAACAAAAACTTTTACGGTTACGGACTGAGACGATGAGCTATACCCGAGTCATTGTAGTCGCAAGTTTGTTGATTTCTCTGGTCGTTGTAAGCTTCGGGCTAGAAACTCTGTTAGCGTGGGTTCCGTCCGAACACTTTCTAGCGCTTGTCGGGGAAGAGCCGAACAAGCCCGTCGTAAAAGCGGAATTTGATGAGGCGGTAGCAGAATGGCTTTTCGAAGTTCGCACCCGACAATTGGTTCCTGCGGTCAAGCGCCTTGCTGCACGTGCCACTCCCACGTGTGACTTTTCTTCCTGCTCGGCGACGAACCCTCTTTGCGCCTACAAACCAGAATTGACTGAGACTCAAATGGCTTACTGCAGCCGCTTTCTCGCCACCCATCTCGCGGCTTATCTGGAACACGCGAAAGCGGGAAACACGCCTTTTTTGGCGGTGGACGAAACTTTCGGCAACGCCAAAAATCCCACCCGTACCCTGGCCTCCATTGAGGGGCCTGTGGAGTTCAGTACGCCGGTTTTGAAATCTGCCAACCCGCGTCGCTTTGAGGTGGTGTACTTTATGGCCAAACCGCTTTGGCAGAAGCTCTTTGACCCCTATGTGGGGTTTAATCTTGAGGCCGGAAAGCAGGTCCCGGAGTTTACGGCGGATGCGGATCTGCTGCTGAGCGCGCTAGGGCTTTCTGTCGCTCTAGAGGCCGATCGCCTAAATTTGGGTCCGCTAAATGTCGCAGAGTGGGAAGGAACTGGGAATTTTACACAAATGGAGTATGACCTCATTTATTCCTCTCTTCCTTCACAGATCGTCAATCCGAAGCGGGCCATCGATCGCAACCTAGTGATGCAAGTGAACTTGAAGTTGGGCGATCAAGTGGGGGATGAGGGGGGGCTCATTTGGAAGAGTCCGGATGGGAACTCTTACTGGGCCCGGTATTGGTATGATTACGGGCTTTATAAGCTAGACATTGTAAAAGTGGCCGCCGATGGTACATCGGCCATACTGGCGAGCGGCGGTCAGGTGGTCAATCGCGCCTCTGGGACAATGAAAGTGGAGATCGATGCCCACAGCATTCGTGCCCAAGTCGGCGACCTAAAAGCCGAAGCTCACGACACTAGCCTCAAAGGCCCAGGATATGTCGGAGTGCGCGGTACTCGCGCTTCACTGGATTGGTTTTGGGCCGAAGACCTCAATCCCGGCGACTAGAAGTGTTTTTTGAATTGCCCCGCGTGAAGCTTTTCAAAGTATATCTTTGTTTCTTTTTGGATGCGCGGGAGCATTAGTAGAACTGCGGTGAGATTCGGAATCACCATGAGTCCCAGCAGAATATCTGACATGTTGAGAAGCGGTCCAAGTTTCCACAGCGCTCCCACCACGGGCAACAAGCAGTAGAAGAATCGGTAAGGTATCGAACCCTTGGCTCCAAACATATAGTCCCACGCCCGTTCGCCGTAGTAGGACCAGCTGATTAGCGTGGAATACGCAAAGAGCAGCACCGCTACGGGAACAAAGTACTTTCCAAATCCCGGAATGCAACTATCAAAGGCCATTGCGGTTAGTGTCACCCCATTGGCTTCCTCGGATGCCCATACCCCCGATACAAGGATGACGAGCGCGGTCATGGTGCACACGACGACTGTGTCTATAAATGGGCCAAGCATCGCGACTAAACCTTCTCGGATCGGCTCTTTGGTGGAAGCGGCGGAGTGAGCGATCGGGGCGGATCCCAAGCCAGCCTCGTTCGAAAAACACGCGCGTTTTACCCCTTGGATGATGACAAAGCGAACAGCAATCCCCGCAAAGGCGCCCTGTGCTGCGGATCCCGTAAACGCGTCCTCAACAATATGATAAAAAATATCGGGCAGCGCCGTCAGGTTCCAGAGGATCACTACTAAGGCGCCGCCGATGTAGATAACGGCCATGATCGGAACGAGGAAAGACGTTACGTGAGCGATGCGCTTGATACCGCCCAGAATGGCTAGTGCTGCAAAAATCGCGAGCAACGCCCCGGTAACGATGTGCGGGATCCCAAAGCTGTCGTGGAAGATGGCGGCGACCTCGTGGGTTTGGAACATGTTGCCGATGCCGACGGCACTAAAGGCGCACGCAAAGGCGAAAAAGACCGCCATGGGCTTCCATTTGGGGCCAAGCCCAAGCTCAATGTAGTGCATGGGACCGCCGTGCACTTCGCCGTGTTCGTCGACGCGCCGGTAAAGAATAGAAAGCGAACATTCTGCAAACTTGGTTATCATGCCGAGAACGCCGGTAGCGATCATCCAAAATGTGGCCCCGGGACCGCCCACGTGGATGGCGACGGCAACGCCGGAGATATTGCCAAGTCCAACAGTCGCCGACAGGGCCGTGCAAAGAGCCTGGAAATGCGTAATTTGCCCCGGATCGTTCGGATCGTCGTAGCAACCTCGTACCACAGAGACAGCGTGGGCAAAGGCCCGAAATTGGAGACCTTTGAAGACTAGAGTGAGCAGCAAGCCAGTTCCGCACAGGACGGCAACTAAAGGTAGGCCCCAAACGTATCCGACGGCTACTTCTAAGAAAGCATTGAGTGACGCCAACATTGGGCGGGATGCTACGATCTGGGTTGCCCGATGGCAACACTAGTACCGTCAATTTTGAAGCCCCAGGGAGGGGCTTTACCGATGATCCCGCGCACCCAGGGAAGCGCCCCAAAGCGCCACGTCGGGTGGCCGGTGGTTAAGAAGATATTGGTGAATCCCAAATCTGCTATCTGGCGCGAGATCTTCTCGCCGCGTTCCCCGTTAGCTAGTTCCACGTCCACGTAAATGCGACTCTTCAACGAAACGAGGTGGGCCGCACGAAAGAAATCGCTGGGTTGCTCGAATACTCTCAGTGTTTGGTTTTCCGATTTGGCCGCCAAACGCCACATGTTTCGCACAAGCGGATCGTCCTCAATGAGTATGGTCTCTTCCAGGTTTTCGTCCGCCCATTCGATTGGCACAGAGGCTGCGAGTGGCTTGGGCAGCAAACGAATGCCTAATTTTTCACACTCCACTTGTAACGATGGATTGTCGTAGCATCCCGTTACGAGGATCGCTTGCGTTTGCAGCCCCAGTTCGCAAATGAGTTCAATTCCGGTGTGCGCTTGGCCTTCTAGTTCATAATCCATCAAACATAGCCGTTCGTTCGCATGATTGGATCGCAGCGCTGCCGCGAAGGCGCCACCGTCGGTGAAAAACGCTACTCTTTGCCCTGCGGCACTGCGCTTTAGGCGGCGTTCCCAAATCGGGTGGACCGAGGGATCGTCGTCGAGGCAAAAGACATCGGTTTTCTCTGAAAGAACAAGGCGCGGGACAAACCACGTTGGAGGCTCGGCACGCGGGACCGTGAGCCGGACACGGGTGGGATTCATGTCGCCAAGTATGTCGAATCGGCCGCCCCAACATTCAGCGCGTGTTTGGACTTGGGAGAAGATCTCCGCGGCGCACTTGTTGTCGAGCTTATCTGCGAACTGAAACACAAAAGCGACACGATCCCCCTCTGTTTCCAGGCTGACTTTGAGCGAGTTGTCGGACAGAGCAAAGAGCTCGCTCAAAGAGCGGGCGAAAGAGTCTCTTGGCACCCACGCGAAACTCCCGTAGAGCTCGGTACTTTTTGGGGCGTCAATCTTTCCTCCATTTGCGCGCGCTTCAGAGATGAGGCCCTCTGCCAACGGTAGAAGCCACTGCGTACTCCTTCTTTCGGTTGTACACGCTACGGGTGGGGGAGGGGACGCGTCGGGAGTATTTAGGAGATTGTTGGTGATGTCTTGAAGCCGCACTAGGGCTTGTTCCACCAGCAAACGTTTTTCTTCCGGTAGGGTGGTGAGATCTTCTCGCAGCAGGAGAAGCGCGCTCAACGGGGATCGAATATCGTGTGCAATTTTGGCGGCCTGTGCAGTCAGTGCTTTTTTGGAGTTCGAAGTGTTTAGAGATTCGCTGATTTTCTCCGCCCATGTTCGAAGCGCTTTCATTTTGCCTTTTCTTTCTCGGGCGTCTTCGGTTGGTGGGTTCCTGGCGTGCTGTGAAACGAGTAGGAAAGCGGCGGCGAGGTGTTCTTTCCCGCGTACCGGTTTGGGCAGCTAACGGTAAAGACCCAGCTCTCCTCGGAGTCCACTTCATTTTGGCAGAAGTGCAATTCTTCAATACTGCTCTTCTCTATGTGGCTGCACTCCACGCGAAAGGCGGTCTTGGCGGCGCTTAGAAGCTTCTGGTTCAGTAGGGAAGCTGTTTTACTCGTGACCCCTTTTGAGGGCGTGTCCAGAGTCAGGCTGATGAGGTGGGTGGGTTTGGAGGGGGCGTGCTTCAAAGTGATTACCGCGCGGCTATCGGGTCCGCACGGGACGGAAAAACTTGTGAGCTCCACGTCACTTTGTTGAACATGTTGCACCTGCATGTGCTCCGGCCGGCAAGGCCCGTGCGCTGTTTGCTCCAAGAGATCGAGGAAGTCCTGGGCGAGCGAGCCCCCTTGGGCAGTTCTCCACTCGGCCGTTTCCGGCGATCGAGCCCCCAAGGCCAAGAACACAAGCATCAGCATGAACGGGTAGCGCACTACTCACCTCTCGGCAGCTCTACGTGCACAGAGGGTGCCACGCGCGCGGCTTAAAATGATTGGGGATTTCTGGGTTTGCTTTTCTCAGAAACGAGACTGAGGGGAGGTTGTCTCAGGATCGAGACAAGAGCCTAAACCCGCCCGGGGCCCTGAAACCCGGGCGGGCTAAGCCGTCTTTTTAGTCGAGGGGTATTAAGCTTGGGGTGTCCATGCTCCCAGAGTTGGAGCCTACACCGAGCCGGCCGTGGGCGTTGTAGCCCCAGCTGTAGGCCCGATCACCAAAGATCGCGTAGGACGTGTAGTCGCCGAGCGCGATCTGTACCGGAGAAAAACTCGAGTTTACGACTTCCTCGGGGTAGCGGCTATGGCCGTAGCCACCAACGCCTACCTGGCCGACATGGCCAAGACCCCAACAGAGGAGGTTCGCGTCGCGAATCGCGCAACCGTGGTAAACGCCCAGCGAAACCGTGGTCACGCCACTATCAAAAATCTTGGAAGGGGATTTATAGACCGCCCAGTCGCCGTTTCCAAGCGCGTACCAGGTGCCGTCTCCCCAGCAGTAGAGCGAGCCGTCGTTCTTAACGGCACAGGACTGATGATTGCCCGCTGCCACGTCCTTCACCTCGCTAAGGTCCGAAACCTTTACCGGTGTGAGCCGCTGTTTGCGCGAGCCATCGCCCAATTGGCCAAGGTCGTTTCTGCCCCAGCAATAGGCCTCTCCGTTTTCCAGTGCGGCGCACGTGTGTTGCGCGCCCATTGCGATGCGGGTAGCCGCCGCTGGGAGTCCTTCCACTTTGGTGGGTAGAATGTCCTGCTTAATTTTGCCGTTAGCTTTTACAATACCGGCTTCACCTTGCTCGTTGCGTCCCCAGCACCAAATTTCTCCGGCGCGGATGGCGCAAGAACTTTGATCGGCTGTGTCAATGTCCGTGACGCTGTCGCCAAGGGCCGCGACTTCGACGTAGGTACTAGAATCATGCGTATCGGAACGGCCGATTTGGTATCTGTCATTTCGGCCCCAGCAATACGCTTTACCGTTTAAAAGAGCGCACGTGTGAGATTCGCCACCAACGACTTTGTTGGCGCCGGCGGGGAAGTTCAATACCGGAGCGGGCTCATTTTTGTCGGCGGTATTTCCCGTTCCTAGCTGCCCGCGGCCGTTGTGACCCCAGCAGTAAAGCACACCGTGGCTGTCAATAGCGCAGGCGTGGTAGGTGCCCGCACCGAGACGTACAAGCCGCTGTGTCGCTGTCCCGTAGAGCGCGCGTGTTAAATTGCCGACGTTATCTCCATCGGCAATAAGACTGGCCGTCAAGTTTCCGGGGGCTTTGGGGGCAAACCGAATCATCACCGTACAACTGGCGAGCCCACCAAGGGACGTGGGGCAGTCGTTGGATGCGATCGTAAAGTGCCTCGAAGGTTCAATGCCAATGCTTAGGTTGAAGATGGGAGTGAGTCCCCAGTTGGCAATAATGGCTCGGTACTCCACAGACTCGCCCACACGGACTTCGCCATATTGAGCGACATAAGAAACAGCCGGTTGAGGTCCTTGGGAAAGGACGAGATTCCCGAAACTAGCGGGATCGACACCCGGAGGCAGATTGGGCCTTGTCGAGCCACCGCCGCCACCACCGGTGTTTGTATTATCTCCACCGGCGTTGGTGTTTGTGGAATTTCCGCCGCCGGAAAAGTCGTTTACCCCAGAGAGGGATCCGAGTTTTTGGTTGCGGCACCCGGCAAAAATAGTAAGAAGCGCCAAAAGATTCAGGGTCAGAAAGCGGTTCATTGTAAACTCCCAAAAAGACTAGAAAGAGATGCTTGGTCTTAGCTACGTAGATGTGAATCGGTGCAGATGGGTTCAGTGCAGGTTCAGTATTGGGAATTGCAAAGGGGTTGCCAGCTTTTCAAGCCTGGGAAAAGTCGAAAAACGTCATAGTTCTAGGCACTTGCGGCCCCGAAAAGCTCAAAAATGCTAATGATTTCAATGCGTTTACAGCGTGTATACACCCCCTAGACGCTGCCTAAAAGGTACCACCTTCCTTTTGGCTCAAACTGTGAATTGTTTCCTGCCGGCGCTGTCCACACACTTGCCGAAAGCTAGGCGTGTAACGTCACTTTTTCGCGTATTCCACAAGAACCCCTGGAGTTTTGGCACCCATTGCGTGCGTTCTTTTGGCGCAGGCTTTGCTTTTTAGAGGAGAGTCGAGGTGATTTGTGAGAATGCTGTTTGTGTTCGCGCTCCTAGTGAGCTCCACGAGCTTTGCCGTTGAGAAAAACTGCCGTTTGATTGCGCAGTTCTGGCAAAAAAGCGGAAAAAAAGTTGTAGAGATAACGGAACGCGTGGCTCTCAACTATCAAGAGTGCAAGTTCGCCGCAAAACAGCGAGAGCTCGATTCCGAGTCCGATAAAAATGTTGTTTCTACAAAAGTTATTTTTGCATACCGAGCCCCCACGTTTAGTCCGGAAGAATTGGACGAATTGTCCGAATAGCGCGTCTCAAAGCCGATCCCAATTCTCAATCCTGAACTATTTTTCAACCATACCAAGCCTAAGGGTGCTGGCATTGCTTTTGTAATGACATCCCCGTTGAGGTTAAGGATGCGTTGCGATGGGCATATCAAACTGACTAGCGAGGCCATTCGGCGCTTGCAGACGAGTTGCCAACACAGCGCCGAGATTTGTAATCCCCCTATGCTGCATCCCATTCCTAGACGTTGGCATAAGCCGCTCGTATCGAACTCTGTTGATAATGGACTGACCGCCTGGCAATGGTTTATCGGCTCCGGATCCCACAAGCCCGACGTGTTTGATCGGGGAAACCTTGCCAACCAAGTGATGGCGGTGGATCTAAACGCGGCGACGCGTTGGACTCACGACCATCCGTTGGGCCAACGCTACCATTTCATGCGTGCCCCTGGCGAAACGTCGCACCTAGCGTACCTAAATGCCACTCGTTTTATTGAAGAGAACGCGCGTGCTTGGGTGCATGCTTTTAAACGAGTTCTGCTTCTCAAAGCCCCTGAACATTCCCCAATGCGGCTTGAAGCTGTAGACAAACTGGCCTTGGCGGTCCACTGCCTGCAAGACTCCTTTTCTCCGAGCCATGTACGGCGTGCCTTTGTGATGAGCGCACTAAATTTTCCACTCCATCTGGATATAGAACTCAGTAACCCGAACCGAGTGCCCCCCATTCGAGAACTCTTTGTATATGCGCAACAAAACCACGATCGCCACGCCGAAGAAGACTATGCTTCAGGTTCATTGCACAATAGCCATGGAGAACTGGCAGTGGCCGCCACAGTCGATTTTTTGAAGATGTGCCAGCAAAGTGCGGTACGGCCTTCCTTTGCATTAGTCGGCTGGGAGGGATTCAAACAGAAATGGTTGGCGGTGGCAGATTTGGAGCAGTAGAGTTAACAAATGGCACTTGGCAAAAACACGCGCACACTTGTTTGGCTTCTGTTAGGGTGGGTTGTTGCTTGGTTGTTTCTTGGGACACTTTTTCCGCACCACCCGCACATATTTTTTGGCCACGTCTGGTCGCCGATTACCGCGTTGCCGCTGTGGCTTTCTAGTGTGGACGCTCCGCCTGCTACCTTTGAACAGGACTGGAAGTATGTTTATTTCCCCGCCATCGTTTTTTGGGGCGGGGCGCTGGTTATCCTAGTTGCGTGGGTGCTCCTGTGGTGGAAGCGCTCGTCTAAATAGCCTATAATCTAGGCTCACTTCTATGTTGGGGGCCTTCATGAAAAAATACCGTCACCTTTGGGTGCTCTTGGGATTTGTCTTTCTTGGCGCCGCGCACCGGACAACGAGCCCGTTTATTACGCCTGCTCGTGCTTTGCTAGAAAATGGGCAAATACTTACGACAAGTACCGATCCTGTGGCCATTGAGCGGGAAATCAAGAATCAGTTGAAATTTACCATCGGGGCGTTGAACGAAATCGGTGGCGGTGCAGCGATCGAGAGTTCCCTTCGCATCTCCCTCAAGGGGCGCCGTTCCGACGATAGGCTTAGCTACGAAGCGCGGCTCCTTGTTGCGTACCCGCAACGTTATGCTTTACCGCAGACACTGCAGGTAGTTTTGCCAGAGAGCGGCGATCGCGATGGATTAAAGAAGTTTCACGACGCTCACGGATCTAGCTGCAGCAACGAAAATCACGGCTGGTCAGGATACTTTTACGATTACCGACCAATGAAATGCGGGCTTAGCCAACAGCCGGCGCCCGCTTTTGGTTTCAAAGCCTCGTTTGCTTTAGAGGCGGAGGAAGAATACTTAGACGCCAAGCCGGAAAGTGAAAAGGTCTGGGAAGATGGGCAGTACAATGTCATTGCGATCTTTGGGAACACCCAATCTACTAACGACAGCACCCGCAGTGCTGCGCAATTCCGCCA
>JAGQZV010000071.1 GCA_020435295.1 Bdellovibrionales bacterium
GTAACCTCGGAACACAAGGAATTCTGGAGGAGGCCCTCAAGTGCTACCGCAATGGAGATATTGCGTGCGCCATTAGCTACTACAACCAATTATCGGATGGTTCTCTTAAGTCCCGCCAACTATGCACCGCGTACATGTACAAAGCCGGAATGGGTTTGAGTCAGCTAGTAAGTACGACACAGAAGTCTACGGGAATGTTTGGGTCCCTCGCTAATGAACTGGTACCGTGGAATAGCACCAAAGGAGCCGACGCGGCGTCGGCTCTTACCAACTGCTCAAACTACGCCACCGCAGAGTCTGGCGGCGCCAACGAAAGAGAAAGCGTCCTTTTCAAAGCTTTGTCAGTGTTTTTGGACTGTGCCATGAAAATGGCCAAGTCAGATTTGACGAATCAAAATGGTGCAGCGGGAAGCTGCGACCATACGGCGGACGGGGCGACATCTGGGAACGGTGTCATTACCAAGGAAGACATTGACTCTGCCGGAAACGATGGCGACCTTACCGGCAACCAGGGCATGTGCGATGCGGATGCCACCTCGTGCACCACTAATCTCTCCACTGTCAGCACCGACTTAACAAACGCAGGGTTTACAAATTTCAACAACATTCCAACGGGCTTGGCGGCTGCGGCAAACGCCACGGCGTCTCGGCTAGCTATTATCAATGACTTTTAGCACGGACAAGACTTTATGAAAAAATGCGTTCTCGCCACCCTAATTCTTGCAATTACCCAGCCCGCTTTTGCCATTCGTGAGTACCACAAAATTAGCAAAAGCTTGCGGGCTCAGGGAATGGGGGGCGCATTTTATGCGCTTTCCAACGATGAGTACGCGCTCTTTTACAACCCAGCCGGCTTGAGCTTTTACGATGAGGGCTGGCAACTCATGTTGCCCATAAACCTTGCGGTCGGCCAGAATGCTATTTCGAAGTACAGCTCGATCGTTAACGCTTTCCAATCCAGCGGCAGTATCAGTACCGTCGCGTCCAACTTGGATCCGTTGCGCAACCAGCCTTTTTCATTAAACGCGGGATTGTTCCCGTTTTACTTACAGCAAAATTTCGCCATAGGATTACTGCTCGCGGACACCAAAGCCAACTTCGATGTCATCGGCGCCGGTATAGACACGTCTCTCCGTGTTGCCGCGATGTCCGATTCCGGACTTGTCGTGGGGTACGGGCGCAGTGTCGGACACAATCTGCACGTAGGCCTTAACACAAAATTTATCGTGCGTGCCGGGGGCAAAAAAACCTACTCAACAACTGATATTGCCCAAAGCAGCAGCTCGTCCCTAAAACTCACCGATCTTGGCGGCGTCGGCGGCGGCATCGATTTTGACTTGGGTGCCATCTATGAGGTCCCAGAAGGTCTATTCCCGTGGGCACTGGGACACCGTTTTTCACTGACCGTAACCAATCTCCTGGCCAGTTCGTTCGGTATTGCTGCTCAAGGAAATGCACCTCAACTACCGCGCTACGTCTCACTCGGAAGCTACACGATTTTCAAGGGTATCGGCCCAATTAACAATTTCATCTTTCTACTCGACTTCGCCGAGTTTGGCCTCGGAGGACAGAGTGATGAAGAACTCGGGGCGCGATCGGGTAGCTTTTGGAAGCACGTAAACTTAGGTCTGGAAATGCCCATGGGCCACATGTTCGCGCTGCGCACCGGCTTTAGGCAGGGCAACTTCACGCTCGGATTAGGTCTAAATCTCAAATACTTCAAACTAGACTTCGCCTGGTATGCAGAGGAACTGGGCACCAAAGTGGGTACAAACTCAGAAAGAAGGCTTGGGCTGCGCCTCGCCTTTGGTGGTGGAGCCCTAAACGAGAGCGCTATCGACGCTTCTAGTATTTCTGAACACAGACAGAGACTCAAGGACGTGGCGCGCGCCAGGGACGAAGCCGGGGAAAACGAAGACCTCAAAGAGGATGGGAAAAAAAAAGGAGCGGCTAAAGAATTGGTCGATAGGCTCCAGGAAGCTGAAAAGAAAGATCCAACCGCAGGAGACGCCCCTCAAGGTGGAACAGAGCCCCCGCAAAACGGGACTGACGGAGGAGCCGCCGACACAAACTCCAGCGGAGAAAGCAGTGGAGACCCCGGAAGCTCCCCAGAAGGCAGCGCCGGAACCACACCCTAATACTCACTTGTTCTCTTTCTAAAGTTCCAAAAGGTGCCTATCTACTTTTGGAACCTACTCAATTGTCGCTTCCTATGGAATGCAGAGGTTCCAAAAGTAGATAGGCACCTTTTGGAACTCACTGTAGTACAATGAAAAACCGAAAGAGGACACGTTATGAAACTTTTTGGCCCTTTAGTCTCTTTTCTGTTGTTCTTTGTATCGGTACGCTGTCACTCGGCCAGTTACCAAAAAATCGCCGAACACACCCTCTTTAACGGGGACAAACTCACCGAGTTCCGCTTAGAAAACGGCTTACAGGTGCTTCACGTACCTCGCCACCAGGCCAAGGTGCTCACCTACCAGGTATGGTTCCGCGTCGGTTCTCTAGATGAGAAATTGGACGCCAAGCTAAAGAAAACTGGCCTCGCGCATTTGTTTGAACACATGATGTTCCGCGGCACCCCGAAATATCCCGATGGAGTTTTTGACAAGTTAGTATCGCGCATGGGTGGCACGCAGCAGAACGCGTCAACGTACTACTACCGCACAAACTACTATGAAAGCGTGCCTTCGGACCAACTTGAAACTCTCATGACTCTTGAGTCCGATCGCATGCAAAATCTACAAATTACCACCACGCTTTTTGAAAAGGAAAAAGGAGCCGTGGTGGGTGAACTGCGACGGCATCTAGATTCCCCCTTGAGCGTAGGCATGGATCAGCTTTTGGAAACCGCGTTTCGTGTCGCGCCCTACCGGTTTACTGTGATTGGCAATGAAAAAGAAATCAACGGCTTCACGATTGAAGAAGCCAACTACTTCTACAAAACGTACTACGCGCCCAATAACGCCACCCTCATCGTGGTCGGCGACGTTGACGCCGGCCGGCTGATGTCGCTTACCAGCAAATACTATGGCTCCATGAAATCTCAAGAAGTTCCGAAGTACAAAATACCTGCAGAACCGCCGCAAAAAAAGGAGCGAAAGATTTTTACAAGGCACAAGCAAGCCACTTCGGATTCTCTGCTGGTTGGGTATCGTATCCCGCCGGTGGATTCACCCGACTTCACTTCGCTTGCCCTACTTGCCACGCACCTGTCCACAGGTATGGAGGGGCGTTTACGAAAACTGCTGGTGGATCCCGGTATCGCTGTCAGTGCAAATGGAGCGCCGAGCAGCAAACCCGACCTGTTTGAGTTTGTTGTTAGTCTTTCTGAAAAGCACCGCGCGGAGAATGCGCTTTCCATTATCGATCGGGAAATCGCCAACCTACAAAAAAAGGCGATCTCCGATCAAGATTTCCAGCGCGCACTCAGTCAAGAAAAGCTGGACATGTATGGCAGCATCGGAAGCAATTCCAGCCTGGCCAATATGCTTGGAGAATACCTCGTATTGAGTGGCGACTATTTGCTCGGATTCAAAATGCTTGCGGCCTTTGAAAAACTTACGCCAGCCGATCTTCAAAATGCCGCTAAGCAACACCTTAACAAAAAGCAACGCACTGTCGTCGTTATTCGTCCTGAAAAACGCGGAGGAAAGAAGTCATGAAGCGCTTATCACTCATTCTGATTTTAGTTGCGGCAGAGTGTGTCTCGGCTGGACCGAAGCTGCTCTATGAAGAAGATCCGACGCTTCTCACCACCACAATAGAAATCGTCGTCCAATCTGGATCCTCTGAAGATCCGATGGATAAAACCGGCGTGGCCAACATGATAGCGGAAATCCTGCTTCGGGGAACAGCCACAAAAGATAGAGCCCTTTTTCAAAGTACGCTGGAGCGCATGGGTGGATCCATCGGCGGCGCCGCGAGCCACGACACCATCGAATTCAGCGGTGAAGTTATCAAGGAAAACACCGACGCCTTTTTGGACTTGGTGGTAGAGTTCCTGACAAAACCGGCTTTTAACGAAAAAGAGTTTAAGTCACTGGTACAGGAAAACTTAGCGGCGATCCAGCACATCAAGAATGTAAATACCCGCCTTGGCGGCCTGGCGCTGCGTCGTGAGGTTTTCGCAGGAACGCCGCTAGAGCGACCAACCCAGGGGACGCGCAAAACCTTGAAAGCCATACAGCTAAAGGATTTGAAGGAGCGCTATAAGAGTAGTTTTCACAAAGGGAACTTCCTCTTTGCAGTAGCTTCACCACTAAAGAAAAGTCAGATCGAAAAGAAACTGGAAAGCATCTGGACCGCGCTGCCCGATGGAAAAGCTACGCCCTCACCCCTTGTAAGCCTTAAGATCCCCACCGAGCCGAAACTCATCGTCGTAAATAAACCTCGTACCTCCTCCGGATCGGTACTGATGGCGCAGGCTGGTATCGTCGCCCAGGAACCCGATCGCTACGATCTGTATCTCGGGAATTTCTCCTTCGGCGGAGAACCCTTAGTGTCGCGCCTATTTAATGTTGTCAGGGCAGCGCTTGGGTGGACCTATTCCATCGGTTCCACCTACCAGGCGATGGGTTCGCTCTCCAAGCAAAAGGGCCTGTACATGGTCTACACGACCCCGTCCGTGGAATTCACAACCAAGTCCCTCTTCAAAATCCTCAATATGTGGGACAGCTACCTGGAGGGTGGGCTAAAGAAAGATGAGATCGATGTAGCCCAAGATAGTTTGGTTAATTCCTACCCCTTTGGATTTGACTCAGCCAACAAACGCCTCGGCTGGAAGGTCATGAGCGAGCTCTACGATGTCCCGATCCTTTCTCCGTCAGAGTACGAGAGCAAAGTTCGCGGGATCGGAAACAATGAGCTCGTAAAGCTACTGAAAAAACACCACACGCAACGGGGGTGGATCATTTCCGTCGTAGCCGATGCCAAGGTCATCCAAAAGCAATTGGACCAAGAGCAGAAGAGCATCCCGGCTGAAAAGCGCCTCAAGATTGCCAAGGTGCTCCGTCCGGATCAGATTATCGAATAGATCTGGGGTTGGGCATCCCGACACACTCCCCCTACCCAAAACCCGCACACCAGATAGAAAATGGCCGGTGGGGGTTGCTATGAAATGGTTTCTTTTTGCACTTTTTCTTGGGACGTTCTGTTTCGCCAATCCTTACCCCAAAGAGTCTGAGGTACCTAAAGACTCTGCGGCTGACTATTACAGAAGATACGCTAAGCCGAAACTCACACGAAGCCGGGAAGGAATAGAGATCCTTCGTATAGATGTCAGTTGGGCTGAAGCAGACACATATGAGGTCACGAAAGTCCTACGCGAAGCCTCAGGCACACCCGCGGTTTTGGCGCGCGCTAAACAAACGGATCCGCATGGCAGTTACCACGGTCGCCTCGTCGAACCCTTTACCCAAAGCGTGCTCGCTCAAGACAGTCTGGGAACGGGGATGCTTTTTCGCAAACTCTCCAGAGGCCTTTCTTTTCGCTTTCCTGTACCCGAGACCGCCGTGGAATTCCAGTTGGTTGCCGAGAATCCGAATTCCGGGGAGATGGAAACCGTTCTCAGCCAACGCATCGAACCCGATACGCTCCCCGCCGCTGCCCAGCAGACCCCGTCGGCGCTTGAAGTACGCAGCTTACAAGCAGCAACCGTGCAGCCTGAAATCCGCGTGAATTTTTACGCAGAAGGCTATCTTGCATCCCGCAAGGATCGTTTTTGGCAAGACGCCCAAAAAGCTGTTAACGCCCTTAGAGAAAATCACTTTCCGGCGTTTTCGCAGATGAGTTTCCACGCTGTTTTTCACCCATCAAACAAGGGCATTGGAACTGCAAAAGATCTCGGTCTCCCGGTGGAAGAACGTGATTCATTCCTTGGCCTGTACTTTCCTTACTGGGAGAAATTCGGCCGATGGTACCATGTTGTTTATCCAACACGTTTTTCCAAGTACCGTGATGGAATTGGTTTGGTGCCCTACGACTACCCGGTAATCCTGGTTGACGACAGCAACTACTGGGGCGTGGGCAACTTCCGGGAACTCACCGCCGTTCCAACCGGGAGCTGGTCCTTCACTTATTTGCTCCTTCACGAGATTGGCCACTTCTTCGGATTGAATGAGGAATATGAAAGCGGTGGCCCCACCGAACTTTCATTCGCTCCCGACATCAACGAGCCATGGTCACAAAACATTACGTTTCTGCGAAAGCCTGAAGAATTAAAGTGGAGACAATTCGTCGCATCGTCGACACCCATTCCTACGCCGGCTTCCGAATGGAGCAACGGCCACTATGGCGCTTATAAAGGTGGCTACGCGCAAAGTGCTCCGCAAAACACGAGCCACAAGCCAGGCATGGGCTGTGTCATGGCAAGCCAAGGAGATTTTTGTTCGATTTGTCGACACGCCATCGAGGCGCGGGTGCAGTTCGACTCGGGGAAATCGCCGTTTATTTCAAATTTAAGAGCGCGTTCTTTAGACCGGGCGCACACGAAATAAAGCTGCTGGTTTCCAAGGTCTGGCCGCCGTCAAAGTCGAAGAACTCGCCGCCGGCTTCTCGCACGAGACACGCAATCGGAATCACGTCCCAGGGGGCGACGACGGGATCCACCATGGCATCGATAGCCCCGCGCAAAAGCAGAGAATGCCCAAAGCAATCCGTGTAGCCTCGCACCAACTCAGCTTGTTCCATGAGTTGATGCATGTAGGCCATTTTACCGGCTTTCTCAAAGCAATTGACGTCTCCTACGGAAACCACCGCACTCTCCAACGTCTGTGTCGGGGAGACGTGCAAGCGCTGTTCATTGCAAAACGTTCCCTTCCCCAAAACCGCAGTGTAGGTTTCCTGCAAAATTGGCAGCACCATAACGCCCATCACCACCCGCCGCCGGTGCAAAAGGCCCAGGAGCGTTCCAAAAAGTGGGATACCCCGAATGAAACTGCGCGTGCCATCAATGGGATCGATGGTCCACACAAAATCTGCATCCAACGCCTCGTTCCCAAACTCTTCGCCCAAAATGCCGTGACCGGGAAAGCTCTTCCCAAGTTCCTTGCGAATGTGCTCCTCGCCCTTCTTATCGGCGATGGTCACAGGCGACTGATCCGCCTTGGTTTCAATTAGAATCGCTTGGCGAAAATAGGACGCCGCAATGGCTGACGCTTCTTCCGCAATGCGAACCGCCTCGGGGAGAAATCCAGAGTATTCAGACATGCGGTCAGTCTAACTTAGTTCGGGGCATTTAGGTAGACGTCGGGTCGGTAGTAATACTGGTGATAGGCGCGGTGCTCCGGCGTCCAGCGGGATTTACTTTTCACGGACTGCATGAATGTCTGGATACTGTTAAGCTTGGAATCCATATCATCCAAGTGATGGACGAGCTGCGCTTCAATCGTATGTGGGCGCTTGGGCGAACCAAATTCCAAGTGTCCATGGTGCGCAAGCACGATGTGCTTCAGCTGGTATTCGAGCTCCTTAGGAAAATTGGGTATGTCACGTATCTTGCGGTCAATCAGAATGGCACCAATCGCAATGTGACCTACGAGCTTGCCCTCATCTGTGTAAGTAAACGCGTTGTTATAGGACAACTCAAAAATTTTCCCGAAGTCATGAAAAGCCGCGCCGAACACGGCGATGTCCCGGTCGATTCCTTCGTAGAACTTCAGGACGGCGTCCACAAGATGGATAAGTTGCAGCGAATGCACCAAAAGCCCCCCGAGAAAGGCGTGGTGGATAGTCTTTGCGGCGGGACATACTTTGTATCGCTCGGCGATTTCCGGATCCTGCAGAAGCGCCAACGCGAGTTTACGGATCCATGGGTTAGAGAGCCCCTCGAAAACAGCTACGAGCTCCTTATAAAGCGCTTCGACGTTCTCGGGCCCCTCGGGAAGAAAATCTCGCAAATCCACCTCTTCCAGCGAGACAGGTATCAAATGGTCCACAATAAGCTGTAAACGATTCTGGTAGGCATTTACCTTCCCGCCGACGGCGACGACGTCCCCGGTGTCGAAAGTCTCGGCGAGATCGGTGGCGTTTTCCCACACGCGCGAGTCGATTTCCCCGGAGCGGTCCATCAAACTGATCGCGAGGTAGGGCTTCCCGTTGCGGGCCAGAGGCGTTTCCTTGCCCTTCACCAGGAAGGTCGAGTGGACGGTATCGTGGGGCTTTAAGTCTTTGATAAATATATTTTTTTCGAGCAACGCGTATCCCTTCGAGACTTCCCCACCCTTTTATCTCGATGCGTCGAAATTGTGAAGCCATAAACTGCCCCCGTCCAGAACGAGGCCTTGAAGGCGCGCGCAATACGCTATATACAACGGATCACTAACTTTTTTGTCGAGCGAGGAGACACGATGGCTGGTCAAAAGATTCGAGTGGGGATTAACGGATTTGGGAGAATTGGGCGCATTACAACCCGACTGCTGTGGGCGCGACCCGAGTTTGAACTTGTAGCCATCAACGATCTTACCGAGCTAGAGAAGAACGCCCACCTTCTAAAGTACGATTCCGTGCACGGACCATGGGGACATGAAGTCAGCTGGGACAAAGGCGCGCTACTTGTCGATGCCAAACCAGTAAAAGTCTTCGCGCACCGGGACCCAGCGGAACTTCCTTGGAAGGACTTAGGGGTGGATGTCGTCATTGAATCTACCGGTATTTTCACCAATTTCGACGGCGCTTCCAAGCACCTGAACGCCGGAGCAAAAAAAGTCATCGTTTCAGCTCCGGTAAAAGATCCGGACAAGATCAAGACCATGGTCTACGGCATCAACCACACGGACTACGATCCTGCAAAGCATGATGTCGTCTCCAATGCGTCTTGCACCACAAACTGCTTGGCTCCAGTCGTAAAAGTGCTACACGACAAATTCACAGTCCAGCGCGGCTTAATGACCACGGTGCACTCATACACGAATGATCAACGCGTCTTGGATCTAGGCCATTCAGATTACCGACGCATGCGCGCGGCCGCTATCAACATGATTCCGACTTCCACTGGAGCAGCCAAGGCAGTCGGGCTTGTGATCCCGGATCTCGCCGGTAAACTCACTGGCACTTCCGTGCGCGTCCCTACTCCCAACGTTTCGTTGGTTGATTTCGTAGGGGATCTCGGCAAAAAAACGACGGTAGAGGAAGTCAACGAAGCCTTTATCCACGCCGCCTCGACGGGCCCGTTGAAAGGGGTGCTCAACGCAGTCAATGCACCTCTTGTGTCCTCCGATTTTAACGGCGACAAACACTCCTCGAGTGTGGATCTACCGTCCACCATGGTCGTAGACGGCTCGATGGTGAAAGTTCTCAGCTGGTACGATAACGAGTGCGGCTTTTCGTCGCGCATGTTGGACTTGGCAGCGTGGATGGCGAGTAAGTTCTAGTGAACTACCCGAAGATTCAAGATCTCGATCTGAAGGGCAAGCGCGTTCTTTTGCGCGTGGACTTCAATGTCCCTCTAAAAGAGAGCCATTCGGGCATCGCCGTCGCCGATGACACGCGCATTGAAGCGGCTTTGCCGACGCTACGCTACGTGTTGGATCAAGGCGGAAAGTGCTTGCTAGCGTCTCACCTGGGGCGGCCCAAGGGGCAGCGCAACCCGAAGTACAGCTTGGAGCCAGTCGGAACGCATTTAAGTTCTCTACTCGGCAAAGATGTCATTTTGACCGAAGATTGCGTCGGCGATGGCCCGCGCGGCTTGTCGCACAATATGCGTCCCGGCGACGTGCTTCTTTTGGAAAACTTGCGCTTTGACCCGGGTGAAGAATCCAATAGCCCGGTCTTTTCGCAAAAGCTCGCAGAACTCTGCGACATCTATGTTAATGACGCCTTCGGGAGCATGCACAGGGCACACGCCTCTACCGAAGGCATCACGCACTTTGTGGAGAAAAAAGGAATCGGGCTACTCGTCCAGGACGAGCTGAAGTATCTAGAACCTCTACGAGAAGCGCCGAAGCGGCCCTTTGTGCTGGCTATGGGTGGGGCAAAAATCTCCGACAAGATGGGGGTCATTGAACATTTTCTGCCGAAGGTGGATACACTGCTTATCGGAGGCGCCATGGCGTACGCCTTTTTGAAGGCGCGGGGCTACGAAGTCGGCAAGAGCCTTTGCCCTGAGGAGCAGATCCCGCTTGCAAAAAAACTCATGAAGGCTGCCGACGCGCGCAACGTCCACCTGCTTCTGCCCATTGACCACGTCGTTGCAGGTAGTTTTGAATCTGAAAAGGGCGACGTAACAGACGGAGAGAATATTCCCGCCGACAAAATGGGACTTGATATCGGCCCCAAAACGGTCGAGCTGTACGCCCGCCCTATTTCACAGGCGGAAACAATTTTTTGGAATGGCCCCATGGGCGTTTTTGAAAAGAAGGCTTTTTCGGAAGGCACCTTCGGCATCGCGCGCGCTATTGGGAACTCCAGAGCCCAAAAATTGGCCGGGGGGGGTGACTGCGCCGCCGCGGTGGCCGCTTCGGGCGAGCAAGAGAATTTTGACTTCATTAGCACGGGCGGCGGAGCCACACTGGAGTTTCTCGAGGGCAAGAACCTGCCTGGGCTCAAGGCGCTTGCGCTTTCCAAGCGCGAAAGCTAGAACGGTAGACCTGTTTTAGGCTGTTTTTTGGACTAAGCAAGGTAACTAGGATGCGAGTTCCGTTATTCGCTGCAAATTGGAAAATGAACAAGGCGGTCGCGGAGACCGCCGAATTCGTGACTCAACTGAGTGAGTTGCTCGTCGCGGCTCCGGGTACACTGGGCACGGATTACGAGGTCCTAATCTGCCCCCAAAGCACCCACCTCTCTACGCTAGCAGCCTCCGTGGGGAACCGTCCCATTGAATTTGGAGCCCAGAATTGCGGAACCGCTAAGTCAGGTGCTTTTACTGGGGAAGTTTCTCCCGCAGTCCTCAAGGAACTCGGGTGTAACTGGACGCTAGTAGGCCACTCCGAGCGCCGGCATATTTACCAGGAGACGGATGCGCTAGTCCTTAGCCGCACGCGCGCCGCGCTGGCCGAAGGGCTAAGAGTTGTCCTTTGCGTCGGAGAAAAGTTGGAAGAGCGGCGGGCAGATCAAACCATGCAGGTGGTGCAGGCTCAGCTTTCCATCCTGAAAGGGATGAACGCATCGGAACTTTCTCATATCGTCGTTGCCTACGAGCCGGTTTGGGCGATTGGGACCGGGGAAAACGCAAGTCCCGAGCAGGCGCAGGCCGTACACCACTCCATCCGCAAGTGGTACGCCACAGAGTTAGGAGACAAAGCAGCGAATTCGCTGAGAATCCTGTACGGTGGGAGTGTCAAGCCAGAGAATGCAGCGCAATTGCTCGGTGAAGCGGATGTGGACGGATTTTTGGTAGGTGGCGCAAGTCTAGACCCAGTTGTGTTTAGCAATGTGATAAAGAATGGGTTAGAATTTCGCGCACCGGGAGTATAGAGACGTGACTTTTTTAATTGTGGTTCATTTAACGATGTGTATAGCCCTCATAGGAATTATTTTGCTCCAGCCGGGAAAATCCGATATGGGAATCGGTTTTGGGAGCAGCAGCCAGAGTATTTTTGGCAGCAAAGGCGCCGGAAACTTCCTGACGAAGGTTACTTCCGTTGCGGCCTTGATTTTTGTTTGCACAAGTTTTTTCCTAACCCGCTCACGGATTGTAGAAGCGGAAAAATCGGTGATCGGATCCACCCCGGCCCCGATTGAGAAGAAGAACGCCCCGGAAAAAACCCCGGGCGCCCCGGAGACACCAGCGGAACCGGCGGCTCCGGAAAAGAAGTAGTTTTAGTTCATCTACGCGTAGGTGGTGGAATTGGTATACACGTAGGATTAAGGATCCTATGGCGCAAGCCTTGGGGGTTCAAGTCCCCCCCTACGCACTCTTCTAGGTACCACGTTCCTTTTGGCACATCCCTGTGGATAACTTTCGCGTCCTTTCCGACAGACCTGCCCGTTTTTGTCACTTCTGAATAGCCGAATCGTGCTACGTTCGGCCCCTGTCTGGCTGCCCCGCGTGGCATCCGGCTTGCAGACACCTCTGTCGTCGTGTTTCGCGCTTGGGAGCTCGAGGATGAAGTGTTTTTTTTGGCAAGTATTGTACCGAATCGTGGCCCTGCCCTTTGGTATCTTTCTCACTGTAGTAAATTTCCTTCTGTCCCTCACGACGACTTATGACACAGAGGGAAGCGTCGACATCCCGGAAAATGCCATCTTGTTTTCTTCCCATACGGACGTCTATGGCCTTTGTCTCCACCCGGCGGTGCGCACCGGCGGGCGATTCAACACTGTATGGCTCGGGTACCACGGCATCGCTCCGTACATCTTTGCCGTCTGGGATCATTTCTGCGGACTTGAGTACTGGTGTTATTGGCGACAGGGGACTACTTCCAAGCGAGAGCAGGTCATCGAATTCATGAAACACCATCCCAGCATCCGGTTGGGGCTCGCGACAGATTCCGGAGGCCCCTATGGCAAAGTGCGCCCCTCCTTAATTGAGTTATCACAAAAGACTGGCAGACCACTCGTTGCGGTCCGCATGCGAATGTCTCGTTCAATTACCTTCCTAAAGCATCACCTTCCATTGCCATTTGGAAAAATTGTGGCGCAGGTTTCTAGTCCCATCAGTAGAGAAGCCCTAGATTTGGAAGTGCTGCAAGCGCACTTGGATAATCCGCTCCGTTAGTCCGCTGTATACATCGCTCGCACATGTGCGAAACCTATGCCGTGCATTCCGAAAGAATGCGCATTCGTGCCTGCCGCAAGATCGCTATTTTTACTTTAATATCAAGTACTTATATGTATTCGCAGGGCATACGAACCTTAGCATCGCGGCACACCGTTTGCATTCTCAATGTATATGATCGGGGGGAAACTGAAATTCGCGGCGGTAGGCTTTGCCCTTTTAGCGCTCTGCTCTGCGTATGGCGATGAAAGCGATCCAAACTCGATCGAAGAAATCGCGCGCAAGTACCGCCCCACCAAGGTGCCGGTCACGGTGGACACACAATCTCCCGTCGAATACCAAAAGCTCCAAAAAATTGTAAATGAGTGGCACACACGAACCAAAAAAGATTCTGTAGCCAGATTCATCATGGATAATTTCTACCCAACGCTACGGGGAGTTACCGTCATTGCGAGCGGTACGATGGTGGCTTCGAAAGTCGAACAGGTGGTGGATATGCGCGAGGCCTCACGCAACCTGAAAGAAGTCTGGGCCTTTAGGGACAATATTGCCGAAGGGGGTACCCGTATTGCGGGGCAAGCCGTGGCGCAACTGCTCCAACGTTTCGCCGCCAGACCGGACATCCACGAACGCTCAAAAGACACAGGTAGTTCGCCCTACGAGGATCTTAAAGGCGATATTAGCCGCCTACCATCAGAAATAGCGTATCGCTTCGACTGGGGGTTTAAACGACTGGGCGATTTCGGCGGCGTGCCTTCGGTGGCCTGGACCCCGGCACTACAATTTCAATTGGGCGAGGATAATCAGGACTTCATCCGTGGTTTTATGGACGTCCAGTTTCCCGAGCTGGGCCAGCAAGCGCCCACCCCTGGAGTCGCTCCCAAACAAGCCGCTCTAGACGGCTCTTTCCGCTAACCACCTTTGACTTTATGCGCATTCTGGTACAAGTTTTGGTGTTCGTTTTCCACGGCGGGCGCATAGCTCAGTTGGTTAGAGCGCTGCCTTCACACGGCAGAGGTCCGAGGTTCGAGCCCTCGTGCGCCCACCATCAACCATCGTCCCTAGCGAAGATCCAAAAAAATAAGTGATAAGTACGGAGAAACGGGGATCGTTTTCTTCTGTTCCTCGGTGAGATTTTCTGCCGCAAATTCCTCCAGCCCAACAATCTGGCCCTCTTTGAAAGGGCTATAGCCAAGCGGATCTTTGGCAAGCTGCCGCTTCATGAAACCTACGGCCAGTGCGTTACCCCATTTCGACTCGGAGATTTTCGCCGTGAGCTCCAATTCGGCAGAGCGGTTCAAAAGTTCTTTTAGTTTTTTATTGTCCCGGAAGATCTCAGCCAAAGTCCTCGCCGCGATCCAGCGGGAGACATCCGCAGGCGAGTTATCCGCCCGATCGAGCAATGCCGCCAAAACTTGGGCCGAAAGAAAAGGGTCCGTCTTTAGTTCCTTTTCGTACCGTCGAAGCGAGCCAACAAGGAGAAGTTCAGAGAGAAAGTCGCCCCGCTTCTTTCCGACTTGGCGCAGAGCCTCGATGAGCAGCGGGACCGCGTCCACCGCCGGTAGGGCCTCGTTCTTCCGCTCTCCCTCGCTGAGGAGACAGGTGACATCGCTGATGGCGGCGACCTGATTGGAGAAATCCGGATCGTCCAGGCCTTTAATAGCATCCTTCAATTTTTCCATACGAAATGCTTTGGAACGAGGTTCCAGGTAGTACGCCTCACAGGGAAGATCTGCCGCCTGGGGGGCAACGGCGTGTTGCGCCGGGTTTCCCGACGCGTGCGATGGCGCGGTGGGAGCGCTCGGCCGTTCGGCATAGGCAATTCCGCCGAGCGAAAAGAAAACGGAGATCAATAAAACCCGAATCATTTGGTGGCTCCTTTTTGATTGCGCATCCAGCCGAGAGACAATCCACCCGAGCAATAAAAACCCTTCTTTTCCCGACGCGCCGGAATACCCACACAAGTGGCAACGATGCGATTGTCGCAGAGCAATCCAGATCCTGATTGCGAGAAGTCAGGTTCCTGATCTGCACCCACCACCCCAGCAAACGGTTTGGTGTCGAGATACAACATGGGTTCTTTCGCCGCCGGATCGTCTTTGACGACACCAACGATGAACCCTTTTTGCGTAAGCACCATACAGATGGCGCCCACAGCGGGGAGTTTGTCTTTTTCTGCCAAAGCCCAAACAGGAATCCGACGATTGGATTCGTCGCAATCCGCAGTAAAGCCGACCGATCCCACATCCTTAGCGGTTGCAATATCTTCCTTTTTCTTGAAATCAGGATAGAGTCGGAATTTCACGTCCGACACTTCACCGAGACGCAGGGATGTTAAGAGGCTGGCGTCGTGTTGTTTCCCCGCGCTATCCCAATCCCGTATGCAGTGGCCCGCAATCCCCGCATCGTACTGACAGCGCCCCCCCTCGAGCTTCCTACTGTTGTAGATGTACACGGTACAGTCTTTATCCAGCCGGTCGCGCAT
>JAGQZV010000072.1 GCA_020435295.1 Bdellovibrionales bacterium
TATACGGGACAAGTAACCTTTCGCACCGCGGACTTTGGCGTCATCCAAGCAACCGCCTACATGAATCACGAATATGCCGTCGACAACTGGCAAGACACGGGAGCTGTGGTCTTCCGCTGCCCAGAAGATACCTCCCAGAAATTGAAGGTTCTTACCATCAACCCCTCCATCTCTGGCGGACAATCGGTTCAGTACGGAAAGGTGATGGGCGGCATGCAAGGCTTTTACTCGGGCACCACGCTCGAAAAAGACAGTTACAGCGTTCCGAACGGTCGGCCGTACCGCGATACTAGTATCTCGGTCGTCCAACATGGCACTTCTATTGAACAGGGTGACTCTGGTGGGCCGCTCGTTATTGGCAACGAGCTCGTTGGCGTTTTGTCCACCAAAGATCGGCAGCACTCCAATTATGCCGCTAAGACGTCGATGGTATTTCTCCAAAGTATCGTTGATAAAGTAAGAACATCGGCTCAAGCAGAGTGGGATAGCAAGCAAAAGCCCAAAGACCCCGAGGAAAAAGAACCCGAGTTGCTAGCCAATCAAGACACGATGCCACAACCCAAACCCTAGCGCGCTTCTCCAAAAAAATACGGAAGGCTCTGGTACGGGTACGAGTACACGTACACACTTGCCGGAAAAACACCACGATAGGGCCCCGTGTAGATGCGTTCCCAATCCGCCCAGTTTGGTTTGGAAGCAACGCGGGAAGAAGATCCTTTGTCACCCACATTAGGAAGCAAATAGATGGGACCTCCACTATTTCCGGGCTGCAAACCATTGATACTAGGCGTGAACAGAACCCCATCTGTCGGCTGCAAATTGTGTTTCTTGGTCAACTCCGCAGCATCGCCTACTTCACCGACCGCTAGATCATATTTTGACAACAAGTTTTTGGAATCGGCGGGAGGATCGACAACCAAAGCCAAAAGTACGTCATCCTTGCGTAAGGAATTCCCCTTCTCAATCCAGCGCGCACCGTTGTCGGCGTCCTTACGAAGTTTGGCTTTTGGTTCTAGTTCGGCGAGGCGAAAAAGCATGTAATCCTTGGCGCGCCAGCGACGTTCGGCAGGGCCATTGCCCTCATTCGGCCGAAATTCATAGGAACTCGTATCGAGGCCGTAGACGGCCACCCGATCACACGCGTAGTATTCTAGCGGCGCGCCTTTCTTGGCTTTATAGGCAAAAAGCACGTTGTCCCTGCAGTCAGCTCCGACTCGGTTTAATCCATAAACAGCAGAGTTGCAGTGAGCGGCCGTGGCGATATAGCCATCCGATAGAAATACCCCAGAACAAAATCCAACGACGTAGTCACGATAATTGAAGTAAATGATTTGAACAGTATCGTGCTCTTTTAACTCCCCCACTACGTCGGGATACCAACCTATGTCGTGACCGTGCTCTTGCAAAAATCGCATTTGGCGCTTCTTCTTCTCTTCCGCTTTGCTTCCCGAGATGGCATCAAATTTTCCATGATCCGCTGGATCGAGCTTTACGAGAAAGGGGCCAACCCGCGGGGAGGAGAGTTGCGGCGCGCAGGCCGCAGCGGCGAGCAATGACAAACACCAGGCCAAGCGGCGAGAATTTTTCTTCATAGACTCCTCCGAAAGCATCACGGAACATACTAGGAAAAGACGCTATAGATCAAAGTCTAGGTGGCAGCTTGTGCGGGAATTGATTCGAGTTGTGATCGCCCTTTTGCTATGCTCTACCCCGTGCTGAATGACTCTTTCCTAAAGCGCTGCTTAGGCTTAAGCCTCGCCCTCCACCTGATGGCGGTTGTGTTCTCTGTTGGGTTCGAGCAAGCGGACGAATTCTTTCAGATCCACGAATTTGCCGCTTACAAGATGGGCAAGATAGCCGCGACTGATCTCCCCTGGGAGTTTCATGCCCAAATGCGATCCTGGGCCCAACCGGCGCTACTTTATGGTCTTAGCAAAAGTCTGGAATCGCTTGGCGTCGTACGCCCCTCTTCGTGGGCCTTCGCGTTTCGCTTGGTTTCGGGTCTTCTTGGCTGGTTAAGTCTCGTGGGCCTCGTTTTAGCCAGCCGCCAGTGGTTTGCATCCCGCCGCAGCCACAAGCTCGCTGTCTTACTGAGTAGTGTTTTTTGGTGCCTCCCCTATCTGCACGCGCGCACATCTTCAGAAAACTGGGGCGGCAGCCTTTTTTTGCTATGCCTCGCCGTGGGGCTCTCCGCGTTGGAACGACGTCGAGTGTTTTTTTGGCTTTCTGCCGGAGTCCTTTGGGGAGCTGCTTACCTATGCCGCTACCAAACCGGATTGCTAATCGCAGGAGCCGCGTGTTGGATGCTTTACCGCGCCCCTGACAAAAAACTTGCCTGGTTAGTGCCGGGTTTTGTCGCCATCACCTTGCTGGGACTCCTCGCCGATCATTGGGGGTACGGCAGCTGGACCTTTTCGCAGTGGAATTACTTAAGAGTGAACCTTCTTGAAGGAAAAGCCGCCGCCGAATTCGGAGCCGCTCCCTGGACGTACTACTTTCAGGCCGCCTTCCGCGCGGTCCCGCCCCTTGGGGCGCTTTGTCTCGTCATCTTGATTGGCGGCTGGCTGGTGTCCCCACGTCACCCCCTTAGATGGGCCAGCCTGCCTTTTGTTCTGGTGCACCAGTTGCTATCGCACAAGGAGCTGCGCTTTTTGTATCCCATTCTTCCGCTGGTTCCCTTTTTTGCGATTTTCTTGTACGAACGTGGCTTCACTTACCGGGAACGCTTGGCGCAGATCGCCCTGCGGACGTTTTTCGTGCTCAACTTGATGTATCTACCACTAGGGGTCTTTGTGGCGCCCAAACGGTGGGAGCATTTTTATGCGGCTGTGGATCGGTACATCGGAGCGCCCGTCAGGTTGTATTCGCTAGATCCACTTCCTTATGACGGAAGCTTTTTCACCTTTGACGAATTGCATTTCAAGCAGCTTTCCGATTGGGGCGCACTCAAGCCCGCACAGGGTGGAGTCCGATTGCTACTTACCCGTGGTTACGAATCTCCATTGCCAAAAGCGCACTGCACGCGCGTTTTTGTAAGCCTCCCGGAGTGGTGGACTATTTTTAGTTTTCCTACCCCGCCGTTTGATTGGCTCCCCCGCACCACAATTTGGTCTCTCTACCGCTGCCCGTGAGCAAAAAAAAAGGAGAACGCCCGAAGGCGTTCTCCATGTCGATAGATATGAGACAGGGCCTACCGCACTACCGTCACCGGCGCTGCGATCTCGCGGTCAAAGACTACTTCCCCGCTCTTGTTCTTTAAGATAACTCGCATCTTATTGTCCTCCAGTCCTTGTCGACGGAAGCCATACAATGCAAAGTGATTGGGCCGACGCCAGATTTTCTGGATCGGGCTACCGAGCTTTAGGAAGCCGGTGGAATCCTGAGAGACCGCCACCAAAGTACGGTCCGTCGGAGTGATCTGCACGCTGTCCAAATCGCCCAGTGCTTTCTCGCTGTCGCTGTGGATCCAGACAAAGTTATACGCACCGGTATGCCCATCGGTAGTTGGCACAACAAGGCCCTTGGCCAGATCATATTCGTAGGTAAACTTAATGGTGAAAGGGCTATAGACCTCCTCCTTCACTTCAAAGTTGCCCACTACTTTTCCATTCTGGACTACGCTCCCGGAGAACGCCACGTTGGCTCCGGCTCCGATCTTCCCGGTAAGGACGTTCTTAAAATTGACTTCCGTGTCCTTTTCCACGCCCGTGAGGTCAATTTCGGCGTCCTCCAGCGTGATGCCAGATACCGATCGTGGATCGATTTTGACCTTTAGGTCACCCTCTTCAGCGTCGACACCGCCAAAATTGCGAACGCGAACGTTTAGAGAGACTTTTTCGCCGAAAGAGAATTTACCGTCGGCATCTCCCTCAATCAGTTTCGCGCTACCCTCCCCTGCAACAAGCTTAACGACAGCATTATTGCGGTAGAAGGACTCGACCTCTGCCCGCCCGGCCTCTACGGCGTTCTTTTGGGCCGTCGGCAGGTGCGCGATTTTAGCCGGTTCTTTTGCCGCGTTGTAGCCGCGAGCATAGGCTTTGGCTTCGCCCTCGCTAACGCCTTTTGCCTTGTACTCAGCGTAGGCGGCATTGTAGCCAAGCCCCTCAAAGCGACCGAGCAAGGTGCCCTTTGCCACACCCTTCTCTTTTACCTCTGGATAGTCGTGCTTCTCCGGATCGGCGGCATCCTTGTAGGCAACGCCATAGGCCGTATCATAAGCGGAATCAAAAACACGCTTGTAGGCGTCAATGTATTCGGAAGTATAGAATTTCGCGTAAGCCAAGCGATACGCATCGGCATACTCCTCATCATAATCTGGGTGCTCATACGAGGTTGCCCCCGCCGGGTACTGGTAGGTTGGTGCCGGAACCTGCTCAGGCTTCAGCACGCCCTTCCCCTTGTCCGCGCGCACACTAGGAACAAGCGAATCCCACAGCTGTTGTCCCCAGGCCGCCAAGCGGTTCCCAAGGGAAGGGACCTCGTTTAACCCCACGGTTGGGGAGTCTTCGAGTAGGTCTTTTTCAATCTGTTGTTTTGGCGGTGAGGAGAGAATTTCATCTTCACGCGCTTTTTTCCCAAGCGGCTTGTGAGTTTGCTCAGCGAGCCGTTCCGCTTCCGCTTTGCCGTCGGTCGTGCCCTGCGCACGGCCTGCCGCTTCTTGAGTCGCGTTGTCCCCCTCTTTTAGGCCGTCGCGGTAGCCGACGTCCTTACCCGTCGCTTGACCGGAGAGAAAGCGCGCCTGCAATTCCGACTGATTGAGCCGAGCTTCTTTATCCGCCAGAGTTTCTAGCGCCTTTTCAATTTTGGTCGAGTCGTACGCCGCACGATAAGCTTTCTCTAAAGCTTCATCATAAATTTTCTGCTTTAGCCCTCGTCCTCCGTCCAAGGCTCCATCGAAGGCCCCTTCGGTTGTACCAACCCCTCCGCCTGCTGCGCCAGCTCGCTCGCCCGCTTCGCGCACTCCCGCCGCTTTACCGGCAGCAGAACCGTCCGCAATAGCGCGATCTTTGCCCAGTGTATAGCGGGCTTTTACGGCCGCAAGTTCATTAGAGGCCGTGTTCCACTCCCCTTGGAGCGTGTCCGCGGTCTGTTGAGCCGTGCCATAGGCGGCCTTTGCAAAGAGTTCGATCTCGATCGCCTGATCGATTTCTTTCTGCTTGGTATCGCGAGCCGTGCGCAATTCCTTATTGGAATCTGAAATCTCTTTCACGCGCTGCTTTGCAGGCTGCACTTGTTCGCGCTCAATCTGCGCGATATTGCGCTCGCGCACCTTGTTGGCGTCAAGAATGGCGGCACTCTCGGCCGACGCCTCTCCCTGACGATCCGTGTACCCTTTCAGTTCCGCGCTGATAGTATCTCGCGCTCTTAGCTCGCGGGCTAGAATGTCCGTCACATTTTGCAATTGCACCTGCAAACGCGACACCAGTCGTTCTTTTTCGCTCTTTTGCCGTGTGTATTTCTCTACATCGTTTGTGAAACGTACCACATCGGCGTCATTCTTTGTCTGCGCACGCTCCACAGAGGGAATAGAATCATTTTCGAGCGTATTGATAGTTTGGGTGAGATCGCGAATCGCCTTCGCCAATTCACGCTGTCGGGCCAGATTGTCCCGCTGTTCGTCACGAAGCTCCTTGATACGGCCTTTCAGCGCTTCGCTGTGCTGTTGGATCTCTCTGAGATTGGCGTTTGCCGTCTTGAGCGCCTGATTTGCTGCCGCGAGATCTCGGTTGAGCTCTCTTTCGGTTTTTCGCAAGGACTCTACCGCCTCCTGCGCTACAGTAAGATCGGCGTTGGCAGTGGTTACGCCTTCCTTCGCGGTTGCGAGGGCCCGTTCGGCAGCGGCTTCTTCTCGCTTCTTGGCGGCTTTTTCTGCCGGAATAGCAACAAGACGCCGACGCGTTTGCTGAAGGTCTTGGCGTTTCTCTCCCAAATCTTTCTGGCTTTCCTGCTCTGAAGACTTCAGCTTCGCCAAGCGCTTTTCTAGCTGGTCCTTCTTCTCGCCCTCCGCTGTTTTGAGCTCCTCTTCTACATTTTCAATTTGCTTGGAGAGCCGCTCAAGATCCTGCTGAAGCCGTTGCACTTCGGGCATGAGCACGGAAATCTTGCCGTCCAATTCCTCTTTTTCTGCGTCCAATTGCGCCGTCGCCGCCTGTGCATCGGCAAGCGCTTTCTCCGCAGTCGTCACGCCCTGTTCGGCACGCCGAACGGCCTGGCGCTTTTCCTGCACCGTTTGCTGGGCCGACGCTATATCTTGGCCCACCTGCGTGATTTGGCCGGACGTCTGGTTCACTTCGGCTTCGGCGCGTTTTTGCGCACGCTCCGCCTTTTCCACGCGGTCCGCCAATTTCTCCAGATCACCTTGCTGCTTCTCTAGGGCGTCTCGAATCTTGTCGGCCCGATCCGATAGCAAGGTGTTTTCATTTTCATAGACCGTTTTTTGGCTACGTTGAGTAGTCAGCTGGTTTTCCAAGTTGGCGAGCTGGTTGGCAAGGTTACGCTGTTCTTTTTGAACTTCCCCTAGCCACCTATTTGAATCCGAAAGTGACGAAGACGCTTCTTCATAAGCTTCGCGCGTCACGCAGCTCACTCTCGACCGCAATCTTGTTTTGCGAGGCCACCGCAACCGTATTGTCTTGCGTGGTCAGTCGTGTCTTCGCTGTTCGGATGGAAGCCTCCAGCCCGTTAATTTCGGCTTGGAGTTCTTTATATTGCCCTTCCGCCTCATTGATGGTCGCGCGAATACCTTCCTGTCTAGAAATGGACGCTTCTATATTCTTTTCAATTTCCTGGATCGTGGATTCGTTGCGATCAATTTGCGCCTGAAGCCGGCTGTGATCGCTTTGCAGGTCCTCGTGTTCCCGTACCCTGGAGGCGTAGTCGCTGTGCTTCTTATTCGCAATGGCGCGTGAATCTTCATAGGCCGTTTTCTTTTTATCGTGGATTTCTTGGTATTTGGATACATCCAGGTCAGGTGGAATCTCCACAGCCTGAGAAAAAATAGGAAACAAAACTAACGCGGATAAAAAAAGACGGAAAATTGCCCCCGACATTGCCCCTCCCAGATATGCGGCCCCTTAGCTAGGCCACTTTCGATTAATGGCAAATCTGGCGCGGCTCGTCAAGGGTATGCAATTGGGTTGCGGCGGAATGGTCACAGAAAATAAAAAGCCGCAGCCAGAAAGAGGAATCAATGGCCTGGCTTACGGCGCAGCTCGGGTGGCTCTTGTAGCTCGGGAAGTCTGCAGAAGGTGCCGTCCTCGCTATTAACGTAGCGTTTTCGAAGCTCTTCGACAGTCGCCTCGTGTCCGACGATTAGGTGGCACTGCAAGTGGGAAAACAAGGCGGCTTCATTGGCCCGCTCTTGCGCAGCATCCCGTTTTTTTCTTCCAAGCAACCCCTTTTTAAAAGCCGAATCCGGTGTCCACTCTCCTTCACCGATGTACGCAAGGCCGTGTACGTCATCTGGATTGTCCGGACACTGGAAAACGCGGCAAAGCTCTTCGTAATCGTCTCGCGAGTTAGCGGGATTTACGACCGGAATATCGAACGTATTGCGCTCGACGAAGTTGGATTTTCGAACCAAGGCGCTTCCTGTTACGCCCTCCGCTTTGGCATCAATAACCTGAGTTCCCACCAAGAGGCTGCAAGCCTGGTATAAAGGTAGGGCGGCTTCGTTGAATCGGCTCTGCAACTGGCGCTTCGCCTCGCCTCCGACTTTCCCCACCTTTACATCTAGTTCCTTTCGAAAGGTCCCCATCATTTTCTTAAAGAACGGCTGCGTGGACTGGATCGCTACCCCATAGGCACTGGCAACAATGGCAGCAGTTTTTTCATCGCCCACACCTGGATTCCCATCCTTATCACAATTGAGCTTCTTGTTTTGGAGGTCCCAAACGATGCAGCCAAGCTTCGGGTACAGAGCTTTTGACTGCAGATCCTCTTGGCCTTTCTTCAAATCCCGATTCGGATCCCAAAATTCAAAAAGCTTTTTCAAAAAAGTCGCTCCCGCCACCGTTGCAACGGCTGTCGTGGCGGCCGTTTGCGGCATCAGGGCCATCACGGCCCAGGAAACGTCCACAATGCTCCCCATTAGCTGTTTTCGGAGTTCTCCCGCCTTACATTTGTCAGCGGTATTCACCAGAGATTGGGTACCTTTTTCCACAGACAAGACAAGGTTGTTCATCTTGATGGGATCGACAGGCTCGTTGTTTTTTTCTTTGGCCCGAAGCTCATTGAGAGTTTTGAGATCGTTGTAGACTTGGAGCGCCGATATCTTGTACTCATCATTGCAATCCTTGCGTTCCGTCACGAGCCTGAGTACCGATTCCGCGTCCGTCAGCGCTTTGGTCACGTCCTCCTCTCCACCGTCCGGGTAAAAGGGGCATTTCGCGGCAAAAACGCTCACCGAAAAAAACAAAAAACATATGAAAAGGGGCTTCATCGCAGCCTTATCGGAAGATCACACAGGAATCTTGAGCTGTTACTTATTTTGATTTTGGGAGCAAAAATTCTTCCGGGAGTGCATCGATCAGCCTGGCGGCACCGCTAGGGCTTAGATGGTCGTCATCGTAATACATCGACTTCCCATTAAAGGTTCGCTTGCAAACTGTTTTATCACAAAACACGTCGAAGGGGATTAGGCGGACAATACCGGCTCCGTCCGCCAGAGTATCGAGAAATTTTATCGTTTCCGCATTTCGCGCTTCTACCCATTCCCGCGGAATGCTGAGCGCTTCGTCTAGCTTCGTGCTAAAACGATGCGAGTAAAGCGCATCGGTTATGGAGTCAGGGTACTCCGCAATGGGATACATAAGAATAATTCTCTTCCCCGCAGCGCCAAGGCGTTTGATGAGTTCGCGCATGGCGGTCTCGCTCTGCCGGCGACTCTCTATATTTTCTATTTTTTCCCAACGCGTATAGTAGTCCTCGGCGCGAGAGAGCGGGGTATCGTGCCAGTCGCGAGCGTATCGAAACCCGAGGAACACGTTTTTTACGTACGGATCGTTAAGTATCTGGTTCAAGCTTCGCCTAAAGACCGCGGAGCAGCGATGCTCGAATAGCAAGCTTCGGACGCCACAGCCAGAAAAACTAAAATGCCAGATCCCTTGCCCATGGCGACCCAACTTCGCGGCGAGCGCGTTGGCGGGTTCTACTACGTGGCTATCCCCGAAGCTAGCCCAAGCGGGACGTTCTGAGAAAAGTTTGCATCCCGAGTACGAAGCGCTCTGAGCAAGATCTTCCAGATGACACTTTTTTCTCATTTCGGTTGCGGGCACTGCTGAATCGAAAAATTCTTGCACGGGACGGACTCGATCGGTAAAGCCTTCCGACTGACGGATCGATAGTGCGGTCAACGCCAACGCAAGCGCAATACCTGCGGACGCCCCAAAGATCTGCGCCCGCGAAAACCGTTCGCGATTGCGAAAAGGTTTTTCGACAAAACGCCAGCTCAAAAACCCCACAGCCAAGGCCACGAGACTTAAGACCCCGTATTGCCACCGAGATAGCACACCGGCGTTTAGCGCGCGCACAAACAAGAATACGGGTTGGTGCCACAGATAAGCGCTATAGGAGATCAAGCCGATCCCGACCAGTGCGGGGTGGGACAACACGCGACCAATTGGCGTTTTAGCCGATTCAAACAAGAGGAGCGCTACTGTGCCTAGCGTGGGAAGTAAGGCAGACCAATTTGGGAAAGGATCATCCCCGTCGAGCCTCAACACAGAGTAGAAGACTGCTACCAGTCCCAGCCCTCCCAAAACTCGCGAAATACGGGAATACTTTCTACTGAGCTTCACTCGGTGCATAGGCACAAACGCTACCAGGCTTCCAAGCAGTAACTCCCACGCTCGAGTGGGCAAGGAATAGAAATTCAGGGCGCTGTATTCAGATCTCGTCGAGGCCCAGATACAGAGGACGAAAGAGAATGCGCCTATACCAGCGAGAACGAATTTTCTTATTGAATCGCGTCTAGATAAAAAAACAAGAAGCATAGGGAGAAACAAGTAAAACTGCTCCTCCACGCCCAAGCTCCACGTGTGAAGCAGAACAAAGTAATCGGGATCGGGTTCAAAATAGCCATGGTTGCGGATAAAATACAGGTTGGCGCTAAATCCGAGAACCGCTACTACGCTGCTACAAAAGCGGGTCAAACGCATTGGTTCGAGCAAATGGTAGGCAGCCAAGGTACTGACTGTCAGCATCACCGCCAGAGCTGGGAAAATGCGGCGCACGCGCCGCTCAATAAACCCGACCAAAGAAAAAGTCCCGGCACGGATCTCCCAGAGAAGGATCGACGTAATCAAATACCCACTGATGACAAAGAAGATATCGACACCCACAAACCCGCCAGCAAAGCGACTAAACTTTGCATGGTAGAGTATCACCGACAAAACGGCGATGGCGCGCAGACCATCCACCTCGGGACGATAGGCCAGGCGAGGGTGTCGGCTCGGCGCGGGCGCCAAAGCCTCCTGCGTTTTTCTTAGCGCGAGTCCCACTGTGTTTACCCCATAGAACCAAAAGGCAGAGAAACCCTAGGGTCCCTCAACGGAACTATCGGTAAACTTTAGGAAATTCTTCAGTGCCGTAGCTCGCCACCGGAAACTCGGTGCAGCCTACTGCAGGAGATCCGGGCCATCTAGCGTCGATTCGTCCAACCTAAACGGCGGGGATTCCGGGGACCCGTCGCCGGGTTTCTCGGTAGGTTCCGCTGCCGCCGGCCCGAGCCCATCTACGCCGAGTCTTGCAGTCCCTAACACAAATCCGCCACCGCTCGTAGGAACGTCCGCTTGGGCGTCGTGCAACAAGTAATCCACTGCTTGCAGCCGCTCCCACAACTGGTCACGAAACTCCGCTGGCTCCACACGCGCTAGCCCTTCATCCCATGCAGCCTGCATGGAGGAAAGCCTTTCGGTTCGCATTCTCCCAAGCAATTGCCGGAAGTTCGGTACTTCCGAAAAACCGCGGGGCTCGAGTTCTAAGTGCGCCAACTGAAATTCACCGGCTGTATAAGCATCCATGCCACGCGTCGGCATTGCCGTCGCATTCGGATCGACGCCGGCCTTAACAAGGTACTGGGCCATTTCTCGCGAAGCCGCGCTGAATAGCGCGGTGTAATGAGCATCACCACTGGCCACTGCCAAATCCACGCCCAATGCATCCATCTTGGCGCGAACGGCAGCAAGTGTTTGCGGTGTCGCGGATTTCAAATCAAAGTAGGCCGCAAAGATTTGGGGCAGTTCGCCAATCAACGTCGCTTTCTGTGGGTAGTCTTCCTCGGCGAGTGCCTTCCATATCTCCGCGTGAGTTTCTGGGTTTTTCATGAGCTCTGTCATCAAGCTGCCATCACGCGACGGATCGATTCCCCCCTTCAAGAAATGAGCGAATTTTTCGCGATCAAAGGCGGGGGTCAAACTACGGAACTTCTCCGGTACCACGCCAACTTGATGGCCAATAAACAAACTGAGCGGGCCCATTCCAAAAGCGAGATTGTAGTTTTCGAGGACTGGGAATTTTCGGTCCTGCAAAAACCGGAAAAACTTTCCGCCATCATCAGCAAGAAGCGCCATCGACCACAACTTGTAGTTGTCGCCAGAATCTCCGATCACCCATCTGGTGGGGTTCGCCCACGCAGGCTGCTGCTCAGACTCTTCTTTCACGAGCGGGTGTCCTTTTACTTCAACTAAGTAGCGGACGAGCTCGGTGTCCCCTTCGCGGGTAGCCCGCTGAAAAAGGCTATTGTACCCGGCTTCGGGCCGAAGCTCCGCGGGCCACTCAGACGGTGAGCGGTTGATTATTGTATCGGCGTCAGCGCCATGGATGCCCAAGACTGCCAAGCCGTCGCGAACATCAGCAATCGGACGGTGTCGCCCGACCATGCCCTGAAACGGTCCCCCGTTTCCAGCGGCCTCAGCTAATTCGTAGGCCGTCTTCCCGTCCGCGTTCCGAACTGCGGGATCCGCTCCCCATTTCAGGTACTCCTCCGCAACGGCCCAGTCTCCCGCCTTGATCGCTTGGTGCAAAAGAGGCTCACACCCACTCGCGGGGCAGTTTAGAAATTCCCTGACATCACCACTTTGCGCTATTTGAGTGAGCATCAGTCGACAAACCTCGACCGAAGTCGGTGGAGCAAACGACGATTGGCTAAAGCAAAGAAAAAGCACCACGAAGAACAGCCGGGCGCTTAGAAAATTTGGCTTTTTCATTTCGATTCTCTCCTCACCACTAATTTGACCAAACCTGTCACACCTCAGTGGATACAAACTTGTCAACTACCAGCTGTATACGTGTCTCTTTACGCCGGCCCATACCATCCCTAAGTGCGTGTCACTCAATTCCTGTGCCATTAAAGGGGAATCAGTGCCTACATTCTAAAGTGTCCTACCCATTCATGGGGCGTTGTGGCATTGCTGTTGCAGTGAAAACCTCTGTGGGCGCTAGACGTGAAAAAGAGTTCGCTTTTTCCTTTGTTTTCCTGGGATACCTTTTGCTCTTCCTGCCAAGTTTTGGCGCCGATCCCATACCCCATACGGAACCTGACGAAGGAAACCGACCCAAAGCCCAGGCCTGCCGGCTGATTGAAACTTTCGGAGAAGCTCCCTTACTTGACGGCGCTCTCTCCCCTTTTTGGGCTCAAGAGTACGTCGGCGCGGATCTGGCACGAGAGTCGATTTTCGAAGAAGAGAAAAAGCGGGGGACAACGTTCTCTCCCGTTGGCATTGGAATTAGAGACAGCGACTTCAGAATTGAGGCGATGGATGGACTCGGCTCAAGAGCAAGAGAGAATTCCTACGTAAAACAGTTGGCGGAAAACACCGTCCGCTCGTCTCTTGCCCACGGAACTGCCGTAGCAAATATCGCCGCCGGCGCTCCCCCATTTGGCTTCGGTACCCGACTTGAAATCTCCTACCTTCACGGACCGCAACTTGCGGAATCGAAAGAGGCACACTTCGGGCAATTGCGCGATGCTTTTACTGACTCGGAGACCAAGCTTGTTGGCAACTCTTCCACTCTTCCTACCTGGAAACTCGAGGGGGAGCATGGCCTTTGGCTTTCCGAGCGAGCCCTATGGGTAAATTCAACGGGCAACGACTACCCACAGCCGGCACATGCGGACGCAGACTTCCCAGCTCTTTATGTTTCAAATATCAACTCCGCGGGACTCATCGCGGGCGACTCTCAGGAAAATACAGAAGAGATACCCCAAGTGACTATTGGCGCGCCGTCCGGGGACCTAGAGGCTGGCGGCGTCCAGACGTATGTCACCAAGGGAAAAAAGAGCATGACCTTTGGCGGTACTAGCGGCGCCCAACCGATAGTCCTCGCCGGACTAGGCAATATCTTGCACTTTTTGAAAGACGTGGACTTGGAAGAGGCGAAAACTCTATTAGAAAAAACTGCACTCCCGACTTTGCAATCGCGGGCACCACGACCACACAGCGGCCGTGGCATGATCAATTTTCTAAAACTCGTCGAAGTAGCTAAGCGCTTGGAGGAGCAAGGGTGGGCAAAGAAAAATCCTGGCGAGCGAAAGGCCATGCTGGCAGAACCGTCTCTCTACAATTTTTTGACGGTGTCAGAAGCAGAGCAACCACGTAGCATTGAAAAGCTCTACAACGAAGGCAGAAACTTGCTGGTGCAGGGAGATTGTGCCTCTCAGAAACAGGGCTTTAACCGCATCCGAAAGGCGTTCCTGCTTTCAGCGGGGACTGATGATCCGGCAGCGAAAAAGATTTTTCATTCTAGTGCTAGAATGCTCTCGAATCTGTACGCTAAGCAAGGCTTTGCCCGAAACGCGGAGTTTTATCGAAGCTTTATTCCGGAGGGCCAGAAAGAGGTAGTCCGATCGCAGCTGCAGTCTAAGTTTGCTGTTGATAGGTTAGCGGCGCTACGAGCGCTACCTGTCGTAGAAAATGTCGAAACCGCCTTTGACCTGCTTAAAGGGCAGCTCAACGATACCGAAGTGCAACCCGGTGCCTACTACCTACTGAAAAACTTCGGAGAAGCGGCTTTGCCGGTTATTCAAGAGAGGCTCAAAGAAGTCGATCGCCCTTCCTTCGCAAAAGAGTTGCTCAGATCTGCCTTGGCGCTCGGAGACCCAGGTCGGAAGATTTTTGAGGAAACTTTCGATTCGCCTAACGCAGAAGCCAAGAAAGGGCTGGTGGGCATGCTAAAGCCGGGCGCCCCAGGAACGATCTCCGGCTTGCGCACGCTACTCGAAGGAAGTGATGCAAGCGTCAAACGCTATCTAATGGAAACTTTGGACGAGACTCATGTCTCCGACTATGGGCCGGAAGTGCTTTCGCTCTTTGAATTGGCCATGAAGGACGACGACGAACACGTGGGCGAGCTGGCTCTTTGGGCGGCAGAATTCTACGGCAAGGGCGCGTCGGAGGTTCTCCTAAAGGGCCTACAACACCCAAAGGCAAAGCTGCGGATAGCGGCTATCAGCGGCCTTTTCGTGCTAGAGAAGGACGGCCTCCCCCACCTCGCGAAGATTTTTGAAACTGGGACGGCCGAGGAAAGAAGGGTCGCGACATACACGTTACGAAAAATCGTTCAGGCGGGCCATTATGTTCCGGGAACTCTCGATGAAAAAGCTCTGGTTGAGATTGAACGCGTTGTCACAGAAAAGACCAACGCGTACCTACGAAATTACCCGGAGGAGGCCGAAGAACGCCGCAACGCCGACAAGGCGTTTCTTTCCGCCCTTCGAAAGTAAGGACCTTTGTACAGCGTTCAATTTGAGAGTTTGGAGTAGAGCTAGGAACAAATCGGGGTGGCCGGATTTGAACCGGCGACCTCTTCGTCCCGAACG
>JAGQZV010000073.1 GCA_020435295.1 Bdellovibrionales bacterium
CGAGGCACTACCGGTGGCCGATCGGGATGAGACACTTGCCGAGTTGTATGAGCGCTGGGACGACGACGCTTGCAAAGACACGGTTTTCAAACCCGAAAACCTCAAGCGGCTTCTGGATTATTGGGTGGTGGCTTATGAAGCGGACTCTTTGGAAAAGTTGGAAGCAGGCCTGCGCGAGGCCGATCTGGAAACCCTACCCCTGCGGGGAACTTGGATGGCGGTATTTCTGGAGAGGATCGATACGTTGTCGGCCCCCAAGATATTGGTTCAGCACCGGTTCCGAGAGGTTTTAACGGCTCGGGAGGCCGTTGCGGAGCGGTTCGCCGAGAGGTACCTCGATCGTTATTTGGCATCGGCGGCGTCAGGTGATGCGCCCCACGTGCTCAACCTCCTAAACGCTCGTTTGCGAGACAGTCAGTCGCAGCCGAAGCTCATATCATGGCTTGTTGATAACGGGGAGTCTATCGACGTTTTCGTGCAAGCACTCACGATAGAGCTTTGGGACAGTGCCTTTGTGAGCTATGCGGCCGCGGGTGCGAATGAGGACGCCGATGCACTCGCAGCGCGGTTGCGCGACGTAGGTTCTAATCCCTTTACGCACGTGCACCGGGGAGTGGGAATGGAATCTACTTTTCTTGTGGGGCTCGATCAGGTCTTGGCAAGGGCGGTCCCGCGATTGGAAACCGAAGCAGCCGCTGTCTTCACCTCTCTTGTGGAGGGGATGCTGGCTAAGCGCGCGTTTCTAAACTATAAGATTGCCGCATTTTTGGAAGGCATGCAGGCCTATATCGATGCCCAGCCCGACAACGCGCAATTGCCTGCCATCGAAGCAGGCTTACGACTGCTGGCGGCCCGGCTCGCTGACGCAGAATTTGAAGAATTTGAGTGGCGGGCTCCGGCTATTAGCGAATTGCAAACGGCACTCTTCCACATCATTACTCGCCGCAAAGGGTGGGGCGCTGGGACCGAAGCCAGTGCCGTCGATATGCTCACCGTACTGGACGATCCTGCGGCGGATGCTTTGGAGCGTTCGGCCGCTCATTATGCGCTTGGACAGTTTGGCCCCCACGTATTTACCGATCTCCTAGACCGCCGCTATGCCGCTCCCCCCACCGGTGGCGACGCGTTTGCCCGCTGTGTCCGGGCACTTTTTGAGGCATTGGAAATTGCCCCGCCCCCGGGCCAGTAGCGTCGCTTTTGTGCGACGCACTTAATGGCCCTCGGAGTTGCGCCTTTTTTGGGGGTCTGGTACCGACGTCAGGTATAGAGGTATTTATGAAAACCTGCCTGGCCCTGGTCCTAGTAGTCTGCGGGACTCTTTCTCACGCTTCTCCCGCGCGTTTGCGACTAACGGTTCCTGCCCGAGAAGTACAAGTAAGTTTCGATGTGCCTGTCGTTGCCATCCAACCGGTTTACCTTGCGAATTTTGGAGTGGAGTGGGGTTTTGATCTACTCCGCGCGACTCAAGTGGCGGAGATCGAGGTGCATAAGCCGGCTGGTATTATCGAGAAGCTCTCCTTTCACCAGGTGTTTACGGCAGATCGCTTGTTAGGGGTTTCCAGCTCTCGGACTCCCGCGCAGAAAGCGGCGCGCGAAGCCTGGGGAGTCCCGATTCGAAACGCGCTTACGTTTCCGGGCGACATGAATGAACTCAAGGGGGCAAAAGAATACGGTGCGGTGGAAGTGCACAACCAAACGAAAGTAGTCGTTGAGAGCGTTCAGCAGAAGGTGGACCTCTTCAAGAAGAGATTAGCAGCCGCCCAAGATAAAAGTAGCCTGATTGTCCTGTCCCTACCTCTCGGGAGCGATGAAGTGATCGTTGAGTATCCGGCGAGTGAGACGAAAGCTAACGAACCCTAAATGCGTTGACACGTTCCCCCGTTACGTCCGGGATAAGCAGAGTTTGTTTGAATGTTTTTGCCGCTAGCGGCACGTCGAGCCCTGCGATGAGCCTTTCTGGAAGACGCTTGGCCTCGATAAAGGAAATGTTCTTTTCCTGTAGGTAGGTAGCTAGGTCTTTTGAAACCGCTATGAAGGCGATTGGGCGGTTGCTTTTGGCCGATATTCTTCTGGAGCCCGTTTGGTATTCAAGTACGCGGGCAGGTAATTCCACCCGAACCATTCGGTAGTATTGAATCCGACGAAGTCGCGTTAACGTTTTTTCTAGGTGGCTGCGGTAGACATCGGCCTCAGTGGGGCCGGTCATTTTTGACCACGAACCCAGAGAGCCCAGAGAAAGCCAACTGTCTTTCTCTTCGTGGAGCGCGCTGACAAGAGTCGCGCCCAACTGGACGGAGGTTTCCACAAAACCCGCTAGTCGTTGGTTTAGCCTCTCAAACTGCGGGTGCCACCAGGCGGCGATAAGCCCGGCACAAAAAACGGTGAACGCAAATCGAAAGGTCCGCCCGACTAGGCGGCTCAGCGTGCCGAGCCACGGGCGCTTCGCACACCACACGTCGAAGCGCATCTTTTGGAGCTTCCATTTCCAGCGAGCGCGTTGCAGGTCCATTCTTGCCATCGTCCCCACTGTTATAGCAAATACGAGTCCGCTTTTCCGGGCACGGCTTGGGGCGGGCTTTTGTAGGCTACGCTGACAGGCGACCAATTTCTAGGCAAGGGGCCCGCGCGAGGTTAGTCGGCTTCTAGGATGGCTTTGATGCGCGCTTCTGCAAAGGCGAGGCCTTGCCGACTCCACAGGAGGTTCGGGAGTTTTCCGCGGTGGGTTTTTCTTAGCTGCTCTCGACTCGCGTTAAGAATTCTCGCCATTTCATCCTCCAACCGGGGAAATTCGGCAAGAGCGTCTTTTAAGATGGTGCTGTCACGTGTTACTAGCGCCTCGGTCCAACGGGCTTGAAGCGGGCTTAAGTTGCTGGTACGCGTGTCTTCAATCAGAAGCAGCGAAAGAAAATGTTGTTGTACTTCAAGCATCGACTCGGAGGAGCTCGCCATAACCTGCGTTAGAATGGTATGCCGTAGTTCACGCAGGTTTTCAAATTCTGGCCCGAAATCCAGCAGTAGCTCGTGCATCAAACGACATTGCGACGTGATTTGGAGGCTCTTATCAAACGACTCGAGCAAAGAATGTGTCCACCGAAGGCGCAGGTTCTTGATGTCGGAGGTGTCCTTCAACACACCACTCTTTTCTAGCACCATCAGACCATGGATTGTTTCAACCCAGAGGAGTATCTCCGGGGGAGCTACCATGAGTTTAGCTTGCGCAACTTGATCTGCCGCCGATCGCATGTCGCTTGAGTCGTACACGGCGTAGGCGACATGATCGTCAAATAGGGTAACTTCTGTGGCGTTGGGTGCAGCGTTTACCAGTCTCAACAATTCACGCCAGACTAAATTGCTCTGAACTTTGTCCGCTGAGAAGGTTCTTGGAAAGCCATCTCGGAGTGTGGCGAAACGCTCTTGGGTTTGCCTGAGGATAGCATCACGCCGCTCGCGGTAATCCTCTACGCGTAGCAAGGATCCATACAAGTCGTCGGCGGCGAATTCCGGGAGCGGTGCGCCGTTGGGCGAACTGGCGCTTTCCAGAGAGCGGCGAAGGCTCGTAAACCTCCTATAGGCTTCTATGCGTGTCTCGGGCGATGCCACCAGGTTTGTACTGAGTAGCTCATGATACAGGGAAAGAGCTGTGTGCTTTGAGGTCTGTTCCGCGAGGGTTGCGCCGCAAAGGCTATCCTCCACGCCCCAAAACAGGCGCTGCCCAGTACCTGAGGCAAAGCTAGCACTCAGGAATCCAAGGATTAGAATGGTTTGGGTGAGGCGTTTCATAAGGGACCCACTCATAACACAATGCGGCATGGTATTGCCAGATGCAAAAACGATTAAATTTCATAGGGATAACCGCGATAACCCACCTTGACTTCCCAGCTAGCGTCGCCGCAGATTAGGGAGATGCAAAACAAAGGACCCGTTGGAGGGCCAGCCGTCGTTCTGGCGAGTAAGGCCCTACATACGATAAACGCCAAAACCGCGCACGGCCTACTTCGGTACTCGTCTAGGTTCCAAATCCAAGCCGTTGTGGATGCCGATCACGTGGGGGAGGCTGCCTCCCACTTTTTGGCAGGGACCCCGTCTGCCATCCCTATCGTTCGAAGTGTTCAGAAGGCACTGGAACTTGGGGAGGCGAAGTATGCACTCGTTGGCGTTGCGACTCACGGAGGCGTCTTGCCCGACCCCTTGCGGGAGGACATCCTGGCGAGCCTCGCCGCGGGCCTAACGCTTATCAATGGGCTGCACCGTTTTTTGGGCGAGGAAACGCTTTTTGCTGAAGCGGCCGAAAAAGGCGGCGCCGAAATCTTGGATATCCGCAAACCAAAGCCGAGAAATGAATTGCACTTTTGGTCGGGAAGAATTTTTGAGGCAAAAGCCCCACGACTGGCCGTTCTAGGGATGGATTGTGCGATTGGCAAGCGCACCACGGCCCGCATTTTGGTCGAAGCCTGCCGCCACTCTGGCTTGCGGACTGAGATGATTTACACGGGCCAAACGGGCTGGATGCAAGGGGGCGACTATGGGTTTATTTTGGACAGTGTTCCCAACGATTTCGTAAGTGGGGAGCTTGAGTACGCCATCTGCAGCTGTGACGCGGACCTTTCGCCACAGTTGATAGTGTTGGAAGGCCAGTCCTCGTTGCAAAATCTTTCCGGGCCTTGCGGTGCTGAGCTCTTGCTTTCCGCGCAGGCAAAGGGGGTGGTTCTGCAGCATGCACCCGGGCGAAAGTATCTAGAGGGTTATGAAAAACAAGGGTTTTCCTACCCCAACCTAAAAACGGAAGCGGAACTTATTAGACTATATGGGTCACGACTACTCGCAATCACAGTGAACCCGCAGCACCTTACGGAGCAAGAATCACGGAAAGTGCGCCAGCAATTGCAAAGTGACATGGGTGTGCCGACGTTAGACCCATTTACTGACGCTGAAAAGCTTGTGTCTATATGTCGAGAGTACGTAAATGAGAATTGAACGCGTAGACGTATGGAAGGAATCCTTTTCTCTCACCCGCCCCTATACCATCGCATTTCGGACGATTTCTAACGTCGACAATATTATTGTGAAGTTGCATAGCGGGCACCGGGTGGGACTTGGCGCCGCGTCGCCGGAACCTTTCGTGACCGGGGAAGATTTACAGGCGACGGAGACTGCGCTGCAAGTCGAGCGTTTGGAGTTCTTGAAAAAATCTAGTCTCACACAAAGTTTGGAAATTCTTCGAAAAGAATTTTGGCAAACTCCCGCCGCCAGAGCGGCTGTCGAGATAGCGTTGTACGATCTTGCGGCCCAAGACGCCGGTAAGCCGCTAGTTAAGTATTTTGGGCAAAAGCATAGCCGGCTACCGACGTCGATTACCATTGGGATCAAGGGTGTCGCGGAGACGCTACAGGAGGCGCAAGAGTACATCGGTCGAGGCTTTAGCGTTCTAAAGGTGAAGCTCGGCAAAGACATTGAGCTCGATATTGAACGTGTGCTTCGACTACGAGAGAGCGTGGGTACGAGCGTGCGCATTCGACTAGACATGAACCAGGGATACGGCCCGAAGGAAATAGAGAGTTTTTGGGAGCGAGCTAAAGCTGCGGACTTCGAATTTGTGGAGCAGCCGATGCTGGCCGGGGCTACGGGAGTTTTGCGCGGTCTTCCGCAGGGTATTAGAAAAAAAATTGCTGCGGATGAAAGTTTGCTGAGTCCCGAAGATGCCGAACAGTTGGTTTTGCCTGAGCCAGCGTGTGGGATCTTCAATATCAAACTCATGAAGTGCGGGGGGCCAACGCCTGCTCGTCTGATTGCTGAGACGGCACGCAAACACGGGGTGGCATTAATGTGGGGGTGTATGGATGAGAGCGCCATCAGCATCGCGGCAGCCCTGCACACGGCGTACTCCTGCGCAGCAACTCGCTATCTGGATTTGGACGGATCCTTCGATCTAGGGCGAGACCTTGTTGCGGGAGGCTTTAGGGTGGAACACGGTGAAATGTTTCTTACCGATGCTCCGGGGCTGGGTGTGCAGTTACTCGGATAGATTTGATGGAGGGGATCCATAAAGTGGCCGCCCAGCGGGTGCAAGAACCTTCCCGTCAAACACGACTTTTCCATTTACCCAAACTTGAGAGATCGACTGGTTGAGTCTGTCCAGGGCACCGAGTGCCTCGGGACTCTCACCGGCTTTTAGGAAGACTAGATCCGCAAAGGCTCCTATTTCTAATTTTCCGCGACCTTTTAAGCCAAAGGTAGCGGCGGCAAGTTCCGATCTCTTGTTTGCAAGTTGCGCTAGCGCAAGCATGGGCGGGGCAACTATTTCAGGCGCTTGCACCAGGCTTTCGTCTCCGAGCGCCCAGCCGGTTGAAATGAACCCGTTCGCGTCATTCAAGAATGTTTGCAAGTCACTTGGCTGCAGCGGAAGTAGAGGGTTAAAGTCGAAACTGACGCTTAGGCCGGCCGCTCGGGCTTTTTCAAGGCGTGCGACCAAATGATTGGCGCGGTTCCATACCTTATCTGAGCTTAGTTGCAGATCGGTCAAGTGCAGCGGCACCTGTGCTTTCTCGGCGATCTGAATCACCGTTTCCAACTCATCCCACAGGCTCTTGTCCCCACCCTGAAGCCGCACCCAAAGCAGGCCGTGGCGTTGCTTTAGCTCGGGGGCGATCCAGTTTAAGGATCGTTCCGTTTCCGGTCTCAAACCTTGCCGGAGATCAAAATAGATCCCGATGGCTCCCAGCTGCATTTGCCGAGCCAAACTTTGGTTCAACGCGACGGCATTGGGTGGTTCCTGGGGAGAGTGTTTTAGTACTTCGTTTTCAATTTCGAAATAGTCGGCAACCCATCCCGCGTTGGTTTCACTCTTCTGCTCAGCCGCTGCCATAAAGGCCCGCCGGTCGGGCAGAATAACTGAAGTGATGCCAGACTGGACGGCCAGCTTGGAGTCGAATTTCGGATCCATTCCCGACTCGACAAAACCCGGCAAAACTATCTGGCCGGTAGCCGAAACAACTTTTTCGCCGCGAATGGGGGGTAAGTTACCCATTTCAAGGATGCGTTCTCCCTTTAGGCGCAAATCCACCTGCACGGGTTTTCCTTTTTCCAGTACCATTCCCCCCCGAATTAAGAGGGTACCGGGATCGAAACCCGTATCGGTGTACCACCAAATGGGAACCCCAATCATGACGAGTAAGAAAATCAGGAACAAGATTCGAGCTGTACGCATAAGATATTCCTATCGAATTTACGGTCATTTGGAAACTTCAATCCCAACGCGCGTCGCGTAATCTTCCAAAGAAATGTGATGAGAATTCCACTATTCCCGCAACGTTTGGCTGCAGTTGGGGGCTATTCTGAACTTGCTAACCAAGACGGCAACAGAGAACGATCATGGACGACTCGCATCCGAGACGCGACACGGACGTAGCGCAACCGGGACGACGCCGGCAGAGAGATCAGCTTAGAACCCTCATGGAAGAAGCGCCAGGTGAGAAGGAACTCATCGAAGTCAGGCCCAACAAGACCGCAAGTTAGCTGTGGTGGATGAGGAACGTTGCTAGTACCTCCACAGCCCTTTCTAGCTTTCTGGCATTTTTTGTCAGGCGCAAAGCGAAAACTGTCTCCTTTTGCTGAAAGTCCTTTTTGTAAACCCAGAAATTCTTGATTTTTTCCCGCGCAAGCCATGGTGCGCGTTTTGCATTTCGTGAGGACAGAGAGTCGTGGTTTTCTCACAAGTGGTACGTTAGTGAATATGGGGGAGCCGATGTTGTTGAGTTCGGTGCGGGGAATTTCTGCGCTCTTTGTCTTGTTTTCCGTTCTAATCCTGTTGCCTCGGATCGCGTCTGCTGAGGAGCGAGTGCGTAGTCGCACGCAAGTCCTAGTCGATGCCGCCGAGTCCAGTTCTCGCTTTACCGTGGGCGGGGGTGTAGCAGTCTTGGAGGGGGTAGACGGCGCCAACATGGGTGTCGGTGGAAGTGTGGGATTTGCTTTTCGCGTGTCCCCCGGATCTCCGGTTTTTTTGGGGATGGATGTTGGGTATAACTACTGGGACGTTCGTGTCAAAGAACAGCAAAACGGGACGGAAATCACCCGCACGGCATCTCTAAACTCCTTGCAAATGCTAGCTTCTATTTACTATCGGTTTTTGGATAACCAGGACGCCAAGGCCCACCCCTACATTGGGTTCTCCCTTGGGCCTAATCTGATGAGTGGTGACGAAAAGATTAAGATGGGCGGAAGCAGCGTAACCGCCGGGGGAAGCCAGGTTGCACTTCAGATGTACTTCCGGCCCGGCGTTGAGTTTGATCTCAGTCGCAGCATAGGGCTGAATTTCGAGTCCAGAATTGGTCTTCTGGAAGGCAATCTCATGTTTGCGCCCCAGCTAAACGCCGTTTTTTCTTTCTAGATGTTAGGATTGTCCAGGTAACAACGGAGCCTGTAGGCGTTGGAATAGTAGATCCGCCATTACGGCGTGCCCTCCGGCATTTGGGTGCGGATCATCGGCCTGGACCCAAAGCGTATTCTCCTTCCCGCCGAAGCTAGCGGAAAAAGCGTCAAAGGCGTTCAAGGTATCTAGCCCATCGTTTTGGAACTGCGCTTGGATAGTCTCATAAATGGGCGCATAGGCGGAATGGATTCCCAGATCGTGAGTGTCGGGTACAATCATCACCAAGAACGGTACCTCCTTGGCTTTTGCCATGCGTTGCATCTGTCTCAAATAGCCGCGAGTGTTTTTCCAGTCCTGACTGTTTGGTGTGTACAAGTCTCGGTAGTACTCCGGTAAGCTCTTTCGGTTTGCGTAACGAAAATACATCCCTTGAAGTTCGCTATTCAAGTAGGCGGCCAGAAAAGAGTAGCGGGCGAGAGGGTTTGAGTTTTCTGGGTTTGGTTCCGCATCGTTTATGAAATAGTGCAAGATAACTTGATCCGGATTCACTTCGTCGAACTGTCGTCGAAATAGTTCGAACTGGCAAAAACTATTGTAGTTGCCGGTTCCGGCGTTGGCGATTTCGATGGTTTTTTGAGGTTGTGCATGCTGGAGGCGTTTCACCAGTTGAGTGGTAAATACCTTCTCCTCCGGCACTCCCCATCCCATTGTAATCGAGCTTCCTAAAACAAAAATCCGTTCTGATTGGCTAGGTTTGTTAACAAGAAGTGCGGGGCTTCTGTGTCCCAGATTGTTCAGGCGGACGTCCACCCCCATCAAGTGAGCTTCGCTGTTGGGGCGGTGAACGTGTGTTAGCACGCCTAAAGGATCGCGCATCTTTAGGGTCTTGGCGTACTTTAGCATTTCAATTGTATAAAGGTTCTTACGTGTGCTGATGACGCGCAGGGCGGTCTCAAATATAACCAAACTCAATAAGCAGCTGCCGCAAAAAAACAATAATTTGACCAACCATTTTCGTGTTCGCAAGAGAACCTCCTAAAATTGAAAGTAAACAAAAGGTCTGGCTACTTTCACGCTCAATAGCAGGAACACGATAAGCAGCGAGGTGACCGTGTAGTAAGTCATTCTAAAAAAAGCAGGAAGGCGTAGAATGGGAAACTCATCCTGAGTCCGATCTACCGGGTAATCGAGAAGAAAAAGTGCCCCATACAGAACTCCTAATAGGCCAAAAGCGGGGAGATCTACGGCCCCTTGAAAGACGAAGAGTTTTCTAAGTATTCCCCACATAGAGGAAAAGTCTGGGGAGCGAAAGGGAAGCCAAGTTAACACAACCAGAAAGTGGGTGAAGAGTATTTTTAGGGGCCTAAAGGCGGAGGGTAGGGTGCTCGTCCGCCCGAATCTTTTGTGTACCGCTACGTAGAGGCCATGCAGGAAACCCCAAAACACAAAAGTTAGGTTCGCTCCGTGCCATAGTCCCCCGAGAAGCATGGTGATCATTAGGTTTACGTAGGTACGTGCCGGTCCTTTTCGGTTCCCGCCGAGCGGAATGTATAGGTACTCTTTCAGCCACGTGGACAACGAGATGTGCCACCGGTGCCAAAAATCGGTGATATTTTCTGCGAGGTACGGTTGCCGAAAGTTGACCATTAGATCAATTCCAAACCACTTAGAAATACCTCGGGCGATATCTGTATAGCCTGAGAAATCGAAGTAAATTTGCAACGTGAAAATCAACAGACCTTCCCACAAGTCAAAACTCCCCAGAGACTGCCAATTCTCAAAGGCTTGATCGGCATAGGGCGAAATCTGGTCGCTCAATATCACTTTCTTCACGTACCCAGTGAGAATGAGAAGTGCCCCTTGGTGGATGAGGCGCCGGTTGATGGGCTTTGTTAGATCTTGAAGTTGAGGGAGCAAGTGGCTGGCGCGTTCGATGGGTCCAGCTACTAGTTGGGGGAAAAAGGAAACGTAGAGAGCGAAATCTCTAAGGCTGTCGCAAGGTTTTATTTCGCCGCGCCAGACTTCAATCGTGTAGGACATCGTTTGAAAGGTGTAGAAGCTAATACCAACTGGAAGAATAATGTTTAGCGTGACGGGATGAACGTGCCAGCCAAGCAGTGCGGAGAAGTCTACAAAAGAGTCAGCGAAGAAGTTAAAGTACTTGAAGAAACCCAGGATTCCCAGATTGGTAACGATACTGAGCACCAGAAAGCGTCTGCCCTTGTCTCGCGTGGGAGCCCGGCCAATGTGTCTACCGCAGTAGAAGTCGACAACGGTGGAGAGGAGCAGCAGGCCGCAGAATTTCCAGTTCCAGAACGAGTAGAAGAGGTAGCTCGTGAGCAATAAGATGTAGCTACGCCATTTTGGGGGCGATCCAAAGAAAGCAATAAGAGTGGCCAGCAAAAAAAATGGAAAGCTAACGGTATTAAATAGCATGGGGCTCTGTGGGTTGGGATTACATATCTATTTTAACCTAAGAACGCTTCAATTTAACTCAAGAAGGCGAAATGGCGCGTAGCAGCAGTCCAGGCTGCGCTATACTAAAAAATTTGGGGGGCAAGGTGAGAACTTTCAAGAAAGTGACTCTCATTCTCTTTGCAACGCTTGCACTTTCGGAGACGCTGCTGCGTGTCTTTTTGAAACCGGTTCCGCCTCCGCCTCTTTTTGATGTGGCAACGATGCCCTCGGTGCGTGCAGAGCCCTGGTTTGCCGAATGGGAACGCGAACACTCGCGCCTGACGCGGGAATTTATGGCGTATGAGCTTTACACGCTGCAACCCTTTAACGGCAAGTATCTTAGCGTCGGGGCGGACGGCTACCGCCGTACGCTGAACCCGGACGCCCTTAGCAGCAACCCGATGCGCATCGGGCTTTTTGGTGGCAGCACGATGTGGGGTGGGTTAGCACGTGATGCCCACACGATTGGATCGGAGTTAAGTGCCACGCTCAATGGCCACCAGTTTCCGGCTGTCGTTACGAACTACGGGCAAGTCGGTTTCGTTTTTTCGCAGGAAGTCCATCAGGCGCTGCGTGTACGGTACTCCCCTGAGCCTCCGCAAGTGATGGTTTTTGTGGACGGAGTTTGTGATGTGTTGGCTGGCTTAGCGAACTTCGTAAACGGCGTTGAAGATCCAGCCGGCAAGCCGTGGGAATATGACAAGTACCACTATCTTTTCCAGATGGGCAAAACGGGAGAAGTTTCTTGGTCGGATGTCGCGAAAAAATCCATGCTAGTACGCAGACTCTGGAAAGTCGCGGAGCGCCGTGGGTGGGTAGAAGCGGAGCGAAAGAATCGTTTTGTGGTGGCCACTTCGGAAGACAAGGTTCGTTTGGCTCGGCAGGTTTCTGAACACTACTTGCGAGTTGTTGAAACGGCCGACAAGGCTTTCAAAGGAACCGGGGCCCGGCCCATCTTTGTATTACAGCCGGCAATTTTCCTTAAACACCCGCTCAGTGAAGAAGAAAATGCGGCTTTGGATCGCAACCGGCACTGGCAGGACATCGTGGCTGCCGCCTACACGAATATCCGTAATGGCGCGAAAACGCTTCCCGCAGAGACTGAGTTTTTGGATTTTTCTGGCCTTTTTGACGGGGTTCCGGAGACGCTTTATGCCGACATCATGCACTATTCCGAGGCCGGGAATCTGCGCATCGCCCAAGCGCTCTCCGCCTACCTAGAGGGCAAAAAAGGACCGTTACTCTAAGGCAATAGACCTAGTTCAGGTTGTAAATGTACGGGGTCGCCGCTTGCTGCGAGCTCGTAAGGGCGAGCAACAAGAAGACTCCCAGCGCCGCCAAAAGTGGCCAGATCCAGTAGTGTTTATAGGTCTTTAAAAGGTGGAGTGTGCGTTGCATAGTCCTCTTAGTGTAACTCAAAAACCTCCAAAATAAACTTGCTGCGATGCGGCAAATTGGCTAGGGTGTGAACCTTCTTAACGTGGACAGGTTTGTTCTGGAGGCGGTAATGATTCAAGATCCCATGGCGGTGTTAGCCGTGTTGTTGGTTGTTTTGGCTGCTTTATTTTCCCTGGCGGCTCACCCGCGGTTTGGGAAGCTATTCAACGTGGTTCCGCTCTTGGTTTTTGCCTACTTTATACCGACGCTACTCTCAAATACTCACATTATCCCGCTTGAAAGTCCGACGTATACGTTCATCAAGAAGTGGCTGTTGCCGTCCAGCTTGCTTCTCTTGACGATGTCGGTGGACATTCCCGCAATCATGGGACTGGGCAAGAAAGTTTTATATCTTTTCTTTGGTGCTACTGCTGGCATCGTTATCGGAGCGCCGCTTGCGTACCTTGCTTTTGGCTGGATGATTCCCGCAGAGATTGGTGATGAGGCATGGAAAGGATTGGCAGCATTAAGTGGTTCGTGGATCGGGGGGGGCGCTAATTTTATTGCGATCGGTGAAAGTGTCGGCGCGAAGCCGGAAACCATAAACATGATGGTGATTGTGGATGTAGCGGTCGCCAGTGTATGGATGGCGGTACTGCTATACTTTGCAGGCCGCGAAAAAGAAATAGATGCCTCGATTGGAGCGGATCGCTCCGCGCTGGAAGTCTTACGTAAAAAGGTTGAGGCGTACCAGTTGCAAGTGGCTCGTCCTGCAAAACTTCCCGATCTATTGACCATTGCGGCGCTAGCCTTTGGTGGTACCGTGCTCGCTAGTTGGTTTTCAAAAATGCTCCCGGAGTTTGGTGGTATTGTCACCGGGTTCACGTGGGTTGTGATTATTGTGACGACGATTGGTGTTGGGCTTTCTTTCACGGATTTTCGCAAGCTAGAGGGGGCGGGTGCTAGTGCGGTAGGTTCCGTTTTTCTCTACTTGCTGGTTGCAACCATCGGCGCTCAGGGCAACTTCGCTGCCGTGTTGGACGCTCCCGCTATGGTCGTAATTGGGAGTGTTTGGATGCTCTTCCATGCTGTGACAATTTTACTGCTTTGTCGTTTTCTTAAAGCGCCCATTTTCTTTGCGGCTGTCGGTTCGCAGGCAAATGTGGGTGCAGCCGCGTCGGCGCCAATTGTAGCCAGTGCCTTTCATCCCGCCTTAGCACCGGTTGGCGTATTGCTCGCGGTGCTCGGCTACGTGCTTGGGACGTATATGGGCCTTGTTTGCGCGTTCTTATTACAGATGGTCCACCAGTTTATTTTCTAAGTCTGTTAGGCGGCCTGTTTTCCGGGAGTTTGCAGAGCGCTTAGCTTCTTGGCGAGAGAGCGGGCGAGTTTCATACCCAGAGACGGGGCCGCCGCGATGATCTTTTCGAAGTTACCTGCCTCAAAGTAGAGCACACTGATTTCCGTCTTAGCGATTACTGTGGCGGTTCGCGGGGTGGCGAGTAGGGCCGCGACTTCCCCGACGAACTCTATCTCATCAGCGACGGTAATGGAGTTAATCCTTTTGCCTTGAGCAAGTACTTCCAGTGTTCCGCGTTCAAGAATGTAGAAACTGGTTCCGGCCTCTCCCTCGTGCAGCAGCGTGTGACCTGCAGGAAAAATCTTTCTAAACGGTGTTAGTCCTTTGGGCGATGACATAGGCCCTCCTTCAATCTGTATCGGCAGTGAGTCGATGAGAAATGAGCGGCTAGATTGACGCGTGTGGCCGAGGGTTTTTTGAGGTACCATTAGTGTATGTCTGCCCGCACGAACGCAGTCCTTAAATCAACCGATAGCGATATTTTAGACTCGTTAAAGCAGTGTCCATTTTTCCACAGTTTTCCGCCCGAGCTTCTGAAAGAAGTGGCCCAATTTGCGAGCTTTATATCGCGCACCGCGGGGACTGAGATCCTGCGCCAAGGAAGCAAGAACCAAAACCTATACTTTCTTCTTTCTGGCTCGGTCGGTGTGTACAGCGAGGGCGATCTCGTCATCCACATGGAAAAATACGGAGATATTATTGGCGAGATTAGCGTGCTCAGCGAGACTCCTTGCAGCGCCTCGGTCGTTGCGGAGACACCGGTGGATCTTATTCAGATAGACGCGCAGAAGCTACTAGGGCCCAAGGTGAGCGGGGTGTCCGATTCTCTCCGAACGCGGTTCTATGGTGCGTACGCTGGGATACTGATCGGCAAGTTAGCCGCGACAAACGAACGAGCAAAAAAATTTGAAGAAGCGAGCCGAAATCTAAAAAATGCGCAGAAGGCGCTTATCAAAGCCAATAGCGAACTTGAGCAGAAGGTTGAGGAACGCACCGCCGCACTATTGCGAAAAACGGACGAATTGGAGCAGCAGAATTCGGAGTTGAATACGAACCGACAAAAGCTCGAAGAACTTTACAACACCAAAGATCTTACGTTCTCCAAGCTCAACACGCTTTTTACGGAGCATTTGCTGCCGCTTCAGGATTCATTTCATCAATTTGTTCGTCCGGAGGATAAGGACTCGGCAAATTTCTTGGGGCAGGCGGCACGCCAAGTGGACGAAATCGTGGGAATACTTGTGCTATTGAC
>JAGQZV010000074.1 GCA_020435295.1 Bdellovibrionales bacterium
TGGATCGTAAAGAGCGGGGACACGGAAGATCTCGCGTCGGCATGTTTGGCCTCGTGCACCTGGCCATAACTGCCTTTATTAGTTTCTCAAATGCACCCGTCCGGTTCGTTTCGATTCTTGGCTTGGCAGCCGCGGGGCTCGCCTTGTTGGCGGGCGTTAGCATTATCGCCATCAAGCTCTTCACCTCTCTCGCCATCCCCGGCTGGGCGTCCATCATGACTGCAACCGCATTTTGGAGCGGGCTGCAGCTATTGTGTTTGGGCATTATCGGAGAATACATCGCACGGATGTACGATGAAGTAAAACGCCGCCCCATGTACCTCGTAGAAGAACACCTATCCCACAAAACACTGGACGAGAAAAAGCACAGCGCCGCCTAGAACGCCAGGTGACGATCGTTGCCCCCGGTTGGCTCCCGCCGTCGCGATTTTGGCGGTTTGCCGTTTCCAATATCTGAAAAGCGAGAAACGCACCCCTGCTCGGCCTCTATTTGTCGTATCAAGAATGGATTTGGAGAAATCCAAATCAGCGTTTGATCGTCATACAATGTATAGGTCTGATCGTCCGTTTCTAGACTATCTACAATGGCCCACAGCTGTCCCTCTTCTAAGTCCCGAACCGATGCGGGCAGGTAACTCATCAAAACCCCGCCCATCTCTAAACGCTGTTTGAACTCGTGCGCAATTCGCATCGAAATCTCGGTGGAAAAATAGTCTGAGTCTTTTCGCAATAGCGAGCGTACAATGTCCTGATTGGGCTTATGTTTTACTTCCACTCCTAAGGCGCGTTTTATGAAACTCAACGACTGCGCCTCATCACTGCTGTCATTGGTCACGATTGCTAAAAGTCCATTTTCCGGCAAACGGTTCATGGCCGTAAGCAAAATCCGCCGGCGACTACTGACATCCCCATATAGACTTTGCGCGAAAAGGATACCGTCAAATTCGCCACGCCCATTGGGCCCCCAGAGAAAATCAAAATAATCCTCGCCAAAGACTTGCAGCCCACTTAACCCGCGCTGACTTAGGATCTCCTGGTGACACTCCATGCGCTCTACGAGTGTGTTTCTGACAAATAATCCCGCGAAGGATTCCGCTAAGGAGCCATTTCCGGCCCCTAAATCCAAGAAGTGCCTTCGCGTTTCGGGGCGCATGGCAGAAAACCCGCGCCGCAAGTAATGCCCCGTAACCGATTTCTCAGTCTCTCTCGCCGCCTCGGCCGCTATCTCCACCACGCGAGCGCTAATGCCCCTCACTTCTCCGGCCAAGGCGACAGGTGGAGATGGCGCCTCTTTTGGCTCAGCTTGCAAGGCAGGAACCGCTAACTCCCATTGCAATTTGAGATGGATCGTGTGTTTGGATCTCTTTGGGTCCAGCTTCAATGAAAATACAAAGCAGCGCGTGCTGTCGGTGGCCATCAGAAACAGTTCCTCTGGAATATCCCCGACCGAGTCTGGGTAGAGCAAGCGCAGTTTCGAACTCGATATCAAGCGCAAATGGAGCCGCGTCCCCACGGGGCTTCCAACGCGGATTTTGGCAGCCACCGTCTTTTTGTTGCCTATTTTGTAGTACCCAACTCGAACACCTTCCGTGTTGGTATACGTCACATCTGTTTCTGGAAGAGTGGTACGTAGAAGCAACTCATTGCTGCCTGCTTGTTTAACGAGGATCTGACCCAGATAGCTTAAGAAGTCCGCGTGCACGTGCTTAAGCGGGTTGCGCTCCCCTGCGACCACATTCCAAAAAAACACGTCGCCGCTCTCCAGTTCACCACGCACCATGAGTGTTTCTGGACCCTTCTCACCCAAAAGCCACTCGAGCTCGGGCTTTTCCGCTACCGCCTCAGCGGTTCGAAGCACTCTCAGGTGCAGTTTTTTGCCGGTGTGTTCGTCCCCCAATTGAACGGACACGCGGTACGGTTCGCGGATAAACAACTGCTTTTTCCCGCGCTCGCGCAGTGTTACGTCAAGGCCGTCGCCGATCGCGCTGCGCACGGCAAATTCCGCACCAGCTCCTTCCGACGTCTCTTCGAGTGTAGCGTGCTTGCCTACGTAGAGCTCCTCTTGTCCAGAAGTCGAGGCGCCTCTACGCAGAACGATTCTTAGAAAATGGATCGACTTGTTCGCTTTTGCTTTTAGCGAAAATACATATTCCTGCCCACTCTCGCCCGTCAGCAGCAGGTAGCAGTGCGACTCGTCGCCAGGCCAATAGGCCAAGCCCGCCCGTTCCTTCATGGCCTTCCCAGAAAGTAGTTCTGCACGTGCTTTCGTGCCCTTTTCTTCTTTGACACTTACCTTGATGGGTATTGGGTAGGGGGATTCCGAGCTCCGGTACCCGCCCACACGCACCACTCCGTTCTTTCCTACCTCCAGATCCACGGCCGGCGGAAGGCCGTCCGAAAAATAGCGTGAGTCAAGCCGACCTTCATCTAGGACCGCTTGCCCAACGAAGGCGAAAAAGTCCGTCGCAATCAACGACAGCACGTTGCCACTCTCTCGTTCGCTCGGGGATAGGATCCGGTAATACCTGAGCTCCCCATCTTGCAACGCCACCCGTACAATGGTTTCAGACGGCCCATACCGCAAACTTCGAGAGAAGAGATAGCGGATCCAGGGAACCTCCTCGATGGCGGATCGCGCACTAACGAGAGACACCAAGGCTTTTTCACCCGATCTCTCTTTCCCCACAAAAGCATTTGCCGCCCAAAGATTGCGTCGCGAAGCTACATTGACCGATCCAACCCTGCTGATATTAAGCGCGCGTTCGGTCCCTACACTTTGCTGCAAAATCTCAAGTAGCGCTTGCACCGCATCATAGTCCTCACCCAGTTGGAGATGAGACATCAAACTCTCGATCGCCTCATCCTCCAAGTCGAGTGGGTGTTCCACGAAAGCGCGTTCCGTAACGGAAAACCTTCCCACGACATCAAAAAGCAGCCCTCGACGTGGCAGCAGCTGAAAGACCAGAGCCCCGTGTGGCCACTCCAGAATCAAGTACAAGCGATTGTTTTTGAGCTTGAAAGGACGATCGTTTACACGGTGCAGACTATGGTGATCGCCCGCGATTTGGTTGAGTAGCTGGCGGGCTTCCCGACCACCGTGTACGCTGGCGCGCATCGCTCCAAGTTGCGCGTTCTCCCAACTAATGCCGCGAACCGAAACGGGAGTTCTATCGGCTTGCCGCCGCAGACGTTTCCATTCCTCTTCCGTAAAATCTTTCTTCACAAGACGGGCCAATGCCCTTCCAAATTCCAAACCCATCCCCTCAGACACAAGCGCACGCTCACCCAACGGGTGGTGGCGTATCCGCAATACGGCGCCGCCGGCGTCCAGATCTTCAGTTTGCAATACCAACTGCCACCGGCCGGGCAGCATGTACTCCGCCAGCGCGATCTCGTCCATGATGGCTTCAGACGGCAACACCGAGAACCGAACCCGCGCTGTTCGCGGGGCGTGCGAAGTCGTAAAAGAGTCCCCGTGATCCACCAAACACTGGCCGGACTCGCAACTCGGAACCCGTTCCCAACTCCCCACCGGAATTCCAAGTGGGTACACCACGCGCCCTGCGGTACCAAGCCGCACTGGGTATACGGCTCCGGCACTCAAAAGCCGTACGAAACTCAGTTCATCGGCACACGGAAACGCGAATGGTTTGGCAAGAATAGCGAAGAGGCGGTGCAAAATTGCGGGGGAGAATCCAGAAAGCACCCTGAAAAGTGCCCCCATTCGCTCTACTCCGCGCGGTAGGATTTCAGCGACAGGATTCACGCCAAGTTCTACCAAAAGTACTTCCGACTCGAGTCGCTCGCCATCCGTGGAATCTCCCTGGTAACGGCCGCGAGCGAGATCTCTCATATCCTGCTGCCCGCTCTTAATTAGTTGCCGCACACGCTCCCGCGTCACCCCAAACAGGGCACCGAGATCCGCCAGTGTGTAGCCCTCGTACTCCCTGGACGGAGAATACCAACCCATTCGCAGCAGTAGCAGCAAGCGCCGCCGCAAGGACAACTGCGCCAACAAGGGTGACAACTTGTCCCGCAGGGTTTGACCCTCCGGCGTTTCACTTTCGCTCTCGCTCAGAAACTCCAGATAGGAGCGATCGTCAGTCCACAGAGAATTAACCCTGGCTTGCCGTCGATACGCAGCCACTTGCGGCTCGCTGGTCCCCATCTTTTCCGCAATTTCCTGATCGCTTACCTGATCCGGGCTACGCGTGGAGCCCGCAAGCTCCATCGCAACGCTCTCAATCCGCCGCCGCAACCGCAACGTGTAGGGCGAGACATCGACCGAATCCAAGTATTTACCCAGATGACGCATTTCAGTCTTTACAGCAATGAAGAGGAGCGTACCAAACTTTGTATAACCGCCATCCTCTTTCACAAAGTACGGATTGAATCGTATAAGCGAGCGGCGAAGCGCTTCCAGAATCTCAGACTCCATGTCCACGACGAGGCCTCTTGAGTAGACTCCAAGTTGGCGCAACCGCTTTCGTAGAAAATATTTCGCAAGTGGGAAATTTGAAAAAAACAGAAAATCCCAAATGACCTGTTTAGCTCCGGGAAGAGCTTCGTCTAGATTTTCGGCATGCAGCACACGGTGCAGAGATTGAATTTCCTCCACGTGGCGTTCGTGAAACGCTTTCATGTCTCGATAGTCCCCAACCACTCGCTCCGCGCCCACCCGCCAAGCGTCAAAGCTTGTTTGCATTTGATCGCGGTGACTAAGCGCAAACTGGTAGCAGCGTCTCGCCAGTGCAAGGGGAATATCTTTTTCATCCCGGCGCAGTGCTTCTGTCTCGACGATTCGGTGAGGATAGGGGCGCGGATTAGCGTGGGGGGTTTTTCGGGCCGGAAATGACTTTTCGGTACGAAACTGATTCGTTTCCGGGGCGGGCTCAATTCTCTCATAGAAACTCAAAACCGCAGAAAGCCGATCGGCAAGTTCGCGGATCCGTGCTCGCTTGGTAGGGCTAAATTTCTGTTCTTCGAACAGATCCCCAAGTTTTTTTCCCACAACATCTCGAGAACGAAAGCTTCCCCCTAAACGCTCCAAAGCCAGCGCCACAATAAAGGCCACTTCAAGGTCGTCAGAATGATCGAGAACGTAATCCCACAAGACTTGGGGATCCACCGTTGGGTTGGGAGCCAGCACATCGTCCCAGGAGCTAACTGAAGTTCCGAAATAGTTTGCCTGCCTCGCGCGCGAAAGAAGCCAGCCGTCTGCCGACAAGTGAGCCGCCAATCCCGGCTCCGCCGCAAGCAGCGCCAGAATGTCTTCGTTTAGACTTCCAGGACTTCTATCGATCCGCCGGCCAAGGCTGTCTATCTCCCACCGCTCTCCCCACAGGGGCACTTCTGCCGCCACTCTTCGCACGGCGGCCTCGTTCTCTCGCTTCTCCTCCGTCGGAGGATCGGCAAAGACAGCTGTCGCAAAGAGCGCTAGCAGCAGTGCTAGAGGCCTTATAACTTGTCGCCAATTTTCACGGGTCACGGGACCCAAGTCATACCGTTTTTGAATGGTGGCCGCAACGCTGAACGGCCATTATTTGGTTGGGGTCAGGCAGCCAGCTTATCCATGCGGGCTTGTATGGTTTTGGAGTGTGCGGGAACCCGTCGATCCCGCCAGGCTAGAACGGGCAGCTCCACCAGACTGGTAAGCACGTACCCCCCCACGATCGACACCAGCAAATAGATGCCTAGGTCCAAAAAGGGGGGCAGACTTCGCCCTAGGTAGTGGTACTCCGCATATTTCTGAAAGACGCGAAACGGGTAATGAAACATGTAGATGCCGTAGGAATACTTTCCGAAAAACGAAAACACCCCGAGCCATTTTCGATAGACTGCGATCCAGTCTGCCTCTCCTAGCGCTATCCAACAGACCCCAACCCCCATCAGCGCCGACATGTCGAGCCCGAATCTGGCGACCCACACGGTCTTAAGGGGAGCCGTTGAAAGCAAAGCCAGCAATAACACAACGACTAAAGCAATGGTTCTCGCCCGTCTTCTGTACAGCCCAAGCAGGGCCTCCTTGTAAAAGACATAGAAATAACCGAGCCAGGCCCCCAATATGACGGCGTTCCACCTGAGGTGGGTGGGATTGAGGTGGTTGTAATAACCGATAGGCTTTACATCCCAGAGCAAGTAATGGCGCATCGCACACGCGGACAGAGGTAGCAGTACACCTAGGGCCGCCACCACTTGAAGTCTTGGGCGCGGGCGGTTGAGCGTTAGCGCCAGCAAGAGGGAGAATGAAAGATAGAAATGTTCTTCAAGCGAGAGCGTCCAAAAATGCGGCCAAAAACTCGTGCCGTAGTTTGCCAGAAAAAAAACACTGCGCGACGCCTTAGCGACACTGAAATGCCCTGCAAGCCAATAAAGCACCGCGCTCATCGCAACGACAACATAGTATGTCGGGTAAATCTTAAGACCCCGGCGAATCAAAAAGCGCAGAGACTTAATTCTTCCTGTCTGCGCGTACTCTTTAAACAAGAGGCTTGAAACCAAAAACCCGCTCAGCGCAAAAAATACTTCCATGCTGACCCAAGCCACTCGCTGAAGCGTGATGAATGGCTCCGGGAGATGGAACGGAATATTGCGTGGCTGATGAGTACCATCACCGTGGCTATTCCCCGGACCACATCAAGAGAGAAAACTCGGTTCATGGAGTCCCTCCCTCAAAGCCAAGTCCAGAGTGAAATACATCGTAGAGAATGTTCTGTCTCACTTCATTGACAGCACTCGCCACTTCGCAGTCTCGAAAGACAGCTTGATCAATGGGCTCTTGCCGAAGTTTCATCGCACTCGCAAGAGCCCCTGCCAAACAGGACATTTCCACTGTCCGCGGAAGCTGCATGGATGCAGCTAAATCACTCTGGATCAGCAGAGGTGTAGAGTGTTTGGCCACTTCATCCCCCTCACCCCACTTATTTTTCATCAGAACATTCGCAAGGGGTGAATGGTGGTCCCCGAAAAGAACAAAGGGAATTTTTTGACTCTCCAAGTACTCTATCGCCGGCAAGAGTTCCGCATCCATCTGCTGGAGGCGGTTTAGGTACTCCTCAAACATCGCCTTATGGCGACGCCGGATCCCTAAATCATCGGGGCTTTGCAAGACACGAAGCGCGCCGGCGGGCCTTGCTCGAGGGAAATACGGCGCGTGCAGAGCGACGGTCACGCCGTAAAGAAAGAACGGCCCCTTTGCAGATTTAATTTCGTCTCTAATTCGGTTAAAGAGAGGAACATCGGACTCCGGAAAGCCCCTGTAGCTCTGTTTCGCTCCAGGCATCGATTCGAGAAATAGGCTGCGTTCAAATCCTAGAAAAGGCCACACCTTGCTACGCCGCCACGATCCGCCCAAGAAGTTATGCAAGCCAAGCGTTGCGTATCCGTTTCGACGAAACGTCCAAACCAAACTGTGGGTGGGCTGGTAGATGAGATCCAAGAATGGGTGTGTGGGAGCTTTTAACTCGGAAACGCTAATTCCCGTGAGCAATTCGAAGGAAGTCGTCGCCGTACCGCCCCCGAACGTCGGCACAAGCACTTGGTGCGCCGCATGGCGCTTGGAGAGCGCACGGAAGTTCGGAATGGGATCCGCGCTGAGTTTTACGCCGTACACGTAGGGATCCACAAAGGACTCGAGCAAAATCACCACAAGCGATTGTCTAGGCGGAGAGAGCGCCGGGCTCGCTGCTGCAGGAGTTAGCGGCCTGTATTGTTTCAACGTTTTTAGGCTGTCCAATCTGCTAAGGCCCGTCGGGCGCTGAAGCCCCAGTTCACCGACTCCGAAGGCCAACGTATTGGCAAGTCCATCACGAGTGACATCCTTACCCAGACGCCATTGCTTACCCTGATACAAGGAAAGAAAATCCATACGATCGGCGATAAATTTCGGATGAAAGGCCAACAAACTGGCCCACGAAAGCGCAAGCAGCCACAACGCGAGGCACTGCCTTCGCCACTTCGCAGACAACGTAAACGGCTCATCGCGCCCGCGTTGGTAAATCGCCCAGCCGGTGAAAAGCGGCAACGCACTTACAAAAGCCACCACGCTGAGCGGAGAATAGGCCACCAGTAATTGCGCCTGAAAAAGGAAGTGGATATCGGAAGGCAAAAGCGGAAAGTCTAAGTTAGCCATTCTTAAGCAATTGGCGAAGGAGAGAAGCCCCACCGTGAGAACGCCCCCCAAAAAAGCGGTCCGAGGCTTAAAAAAGAAGAACCAGGGATAAACGAGGGTCCCCAATACGAGTAGCTCGCTGGGAACGAGCCGCGCACTTAGCTTGTCCCCATAACGGAGGCTGAGGGGCAGGTTTAGAATGAGCAGCCCAAGCAGGTTCGCCCCGGCCATTTCTGCCCATGGCCAAATTGCCGCACCGTGTCGCTTCTTCATATTTCGGTATCGGCTTTTGGGTACATTCCATTAAGAACTTGCCGATTTCAGTAGATTTTTTTAGAGTCTGTGCCCATGCCAGCCATTCCCGAGGCCGGGAATTGTGAAGACTGTGCCGACGTAGCTCAGTTGGTAGAGCAGCTCATTCGTAATGAGCAGGCCACCGGTTCGAGTCCGGTCGTCGGCTAATTTCTAAGGTGACTCGTTCGCTTCGCGGTCGAGTCCGGTCGTCGGCTAATTTCTAAGGTGACTCGTTCGCTTCGCGGTCGAGTCCGGTCGTCGGCTAACTTTTAAGGCAACCGCTAGTGCACCCGCCGGATCTCCGCGCAACTGTAAGTTAGCGTGTAGTTCGCCAAAGGGTACTGCCACTCAACCATGACTTTATTCGCGGGACAGCGAACATCCATGTTGTAACCCCACCCGCCAGTGTGGGTAGAACGCTTGAAGAGTTCATACTCAGAGGCCAACGGAGTGCAGCGCAGCTGACCATAGCTGACAGCACCCGTCGCCACCTCATTCGTGGCACATTGACGACGGATCTGGTAGGAAGCTCCCTCGGTGACAACTCGATCCGACACGCCACCTACAATAGCCCACTCTCCCCAGGCCCGCGTTCCATACCCGGTAGCCACTGCCGCGCCACCATCCAGTGCGAACAGATCCACTCCTGCAGAAGTGTAGTAGTACACATGCTTCGAGGTGGCGCTGACGGACACATTGTCGGCAGAAACATTGTAGCCTGCGGAACAAACATTGCGGTTTCCCACAGAGTCGCGAATCTCCATGGTTACTGTTCCGGCCCCAATTTGTCCGGGAACAAATTCGAATGCTTCGACTTCACCCGGTAACAACACCGGAAAAGACTCGACGGCTCCGTTGAGCTTTGTGGGTTGAATGGACTTCACCCCAATGTTCTCAATTTCACCAATCACGCCATCAAGGGTGCTCTGCGACAGTTGGATCTCGCACCCAGGAAGTCGTTGTACATGCCCGCAGACACTGACTACCGCATTGCTAGCATCAATGACTTCGCCGGCGGCTACGTAAACGTCGTCGTCATTAGGCAAGACTTTTCCCACCACAAAACGCTGGCCTGCGATGCCGCCAAACGCGACGACTTCTCCATTGAATCGAGCAAGGACACCAGCCGAAGCGCTGGAAATGAGCATGATGTAGAAAACTTCTTGGTCCGGCCCACCCGGTGTTAGTTGAATCATTTGACATTCTGTTGGACCCGATGGCGCAGCAAAAGGAAGTTGGGCGAGCGTCGGCACTTGAGGGGCCGATGATGGGGGTGCGCTTGCACTCACCGTCAAGACAAGCAGGTTGGTCATCGCGGTCCGCACCACCTGCCCCGATGCATCCAGTGATTCCACTTCGAGTTGAATGCTATCAATGGACCCATTGGGAACTACATACGAAAGGACAAGCGGTTGTGCTTGAGAAAATCTTTGGTTTTGTACTCGGTAGGACTGCGTACACCCAGATGCTGATACTTCCAATACCACCGTTGTCCCTGGGGCTACAGTGTCTGTAGCCGGAAAGAGCTTTTTCAAATCTGCTTGAAGTCCGGTCGTGCAGGCTTGCGTAGAGCTTTCCGAAAGTCCAGTCTGGTTTCCAAGGCTGACGGGTCCGCCCCCGAGAAAGGCCAGCTTCGTCCCACGACAGGAGACCATGAAAGTACAAAGGAACAGGGCAACCATAAGACGGCTAATGCGGGACACGGAACCTCCGGGTATTTGCAAAGGCTATGAGAGAGTCTCAGGATGGAAAATCGGCGGTGTATACTGGAAGAATGCAAGAGCCACGCCAGTAAAAACGTCAATGATTTCAACTATACGCAGGTGGGACCCCGTCTAGCTGGAAGACACGCTCCCACAACGTCGACAACGCAAGTCCCACCTTCGCCGTTATCCCATTATTCACTTTTGGGGGTGAACACGTAGGCGCACTGTATCCGCGGGCCCGTCGCGCATTTCTCACAACTCTCCCTGCAGATCTCAGCTGTCGTTCCATCGACATAGTCTCCGAACGAAAGGTCTTTATCCCCCACATGGCAGTCGAACCAACTGATAGCGATCGCGGGCACAACGCCGTGGAATTGGGTAGGATAGCCTGCGGAGCTCAGCACGTGGACCCCGCACAGGCCGTTCCAGTTTTTCGCAATCACGACGTTGGAGGCACATAGGCTATCGAACTGAGAGAGTGACGCGTGCCCCGACCAGTCATGCCCACTCTTGCGTGCCTCCCAATAGTCTTTGCACGAGGGCGAGGCCGGCGCTGTGACGGATCCAAGAAGCGCTACCAATCCCAATGTTGCTATGAATGTTTTCATACTAATTCCCTCCATCGGTTGTTCATCAGGGTTAGTTCTACAGGCGGGGATAGGGGAGGAAAATCGCTTTGTAAAAGGTATTGCGAGGTGATACCTAGTAGCTCATCATGAGAACTTCTAGCGAAGACACCAAAGAACTAATGACCGTGTTGAAAGGCCGGTGCAAGACTCTTGGGATCACCCAGGAACAACTTGCGAACAAACTCGGGGTGTCGGTGCCGACTTTAAAGCGATGGTTTGCAGGTGCGGGAGTCGGCTTAGAAGCGCTGTTTCGACTTCTCCAGGCACTGGACACTTCGCTCAGTGAGGTCGTTGGGGCACTTCCGCAGGTCAAGGCCAAGACCTTTAGTTATACGCGGGAACAGGAGACGTTCTTTGCCAAAAAACCGGCCTTTCTTGGCTATTTTGACCAACTCCTGCAGAAAAAAACTCCGAAGCAAATCGAGCGCACCTTCAAGATTTCCCCCCGATCCACGCGACACTATCTCAAACAGTTGGAGGCCATTGGTCTCATCGAAGTGTACCCGGGGGATAGGATCAAGCTTCTCGTGAGCGGGGAGCCGTCATGGCGCGCGGACGGCAAGCTCGCCCGTAGTCTCCGGCAAAGGGCCATCGATGAGTTTGTCCAAGTGGCTGCAAATCGGAACGAAAATCTTAGCTTGTTTTTGCACGCTTACTGTTCCGCCGACTTGTCAGATCTGCAACACGAGGTTTCAGCACTGAGGCTGAAGGCTCAGTCACTTCACAGACGCTCACTGATTCTTGCGGGTGAGACCAAGCCCTATGGACTAATGATAGGACTCGCTCCTTTTAAGTGGAGTGTGCTTAACGACGTAACCGATCTAACGCTATGAACAGCTATGATGTCATTGTTTTGGGCGTGGGGGGCATGGGCAGTGCCGCTTGCTACGCACTTTCCAAAAAAGGCGCGCGCGTTCTCGGACTGGAGCAGTTCCGCATCGGCCACGATCGCGGTAGCTCCCACGGCCAAACCCGAATGATCCGCCGCGCGTATTTCGAGCACCCCGATTATGTACCGCTACTCAACCGCGCCTACAATCTGTGGGACGAAATTGAAAACAGTTGTGAAAAGACGCTTTTCCACCGCGTAGGCCTCATTATTTACGGCGCCTCTGACAGCGCCGTTCTGGCCGGAGTGCAACGAAGCGCAAGCGAGCACCACATCCCTATCGAGACACTCGATCCGAAAGAAGCCGCAGTATTCCACTCGGGACTCCGCCCGCCAGCGGGGTTTGGAGCCATCTTCGAACCGGGCGCCGGGTTTTTGCTTGTAGAGGACTCCATTGAGCAGATGACGGCACTTGCGGTTCGAAGTGGGGCCAAGATACTGGAAGAAACGCCGATCCTACACTGGAAACCCGTCGGAAGTGGAGTAGAAGTACGTACGGCGTCCCAAACATTCCACGCTAAGAAGCTTGTGATCGCTGCGGGGGCTTGGGCGAAAGGTGTGCTCTCCGAGCTCAGTCTCCCACTTGTTGCCCACCGCAACCTCCTGCACTGGTTTGCGGCTCCCGATGTCTATGAGTATCGCAAGGAGACTCCATGTTTTGCTTTCGATACCCGGCATGGATTCCTCTACGGTTTTCCGAAAGTGGATCCGCTGGGTATCAAGATCGCAAACCATCTTCCTGGTCCGATCATTTCAGATCCACATCAGTTTAGCGCTTCTGTTGCCAAAGAAGAGGGAACAAGTCCCGCGGAGCTAACCCCCATCAAGCGGTGCCTCAGCCAATCGATGCCGCTTGTGGAGATGAAAATAACGCAGCAAGCGGCGTGCATGTACACGATGAGCCCGGATGAGAATTTCATCTTGGGCACCCATCCCCAATACCCACAAGTGAGTTTTGTGGCCGGCCTTTCCGGGCACGGATTTAAGTTCGCCCCCGTTATCGGGGAAGCACTTTGTGATCTCGCATTGCAAGGGCGCTCAGACCTGCCAATTGCTTTTCTTTCGTATTCTCGCCTGACCCATTAAAATAGTGCTATGGATCCATTTCTTGAGGCGGCGCTGGAAGAAGCGCGAAAGGGTTTGGCTGAAGGGGGAATACCGATCGGCTCCGTACTGGTAATCGACGCGCAAATCGTAGGAAGGGGCCACAACCGGCGCGTGCAGAAAGGCAGTGCGATACTACATGCTGAAATGGATTGCCTGGAAAATGCGGGGCGCTTAAAAGCCGCCGACTACGAACGGGCCACGCTATACTCCACGTTGTCTCCTTGCGACATGTGCAGCGGGACCGCTCTGCTCTACAAAATTCCAAAAATTGTAATCGGGGAGAACCGGACGTTTCAAGGCCCCGAGGACTATGTGCGTTCCCGCGGGGTAGAGCTCGTGATAGTGAACGACGCGAGGTGCCAGCAATTGATGGACCAATTTGTTAGAAACCGACCGGAGCTTTGGAACGAAGACATCGGCGTCTGATACCTCACGCGTGCCGCTCTGAGCTTGCCAGATCTGCCTACCCCGTGCGACTTCTCTAAGGGATGCACCCGTTAGGCACAAGTGGCTGCGCCATCGAAGGGACCCACCCCGAATATAAGATAGAAGGGGGGCGCTACGCCCAGGAGCAATCCTGGAAAGCGCTCCATGCGATTGCATCGCGCCTTCGGGCAGGCATCACAGAAAAAGAGGCCATTGAAGTGGCCTACTCGGTCCTAAAAGAGATGGGTTCGCCTCGCTCCTGGCACCGACCCATTGTCCGATTTGGGGCCAATACTCGGTTGAGCTACAAGGAAAAGCAAGAACCCAATCGTTGCCTTCAAGCCGGTGAGGTGTTTCTCATCGACATCGGTCCCAACTGGACACTCGAGAACTTCCCCGGGGTCGAATACGAAGGCGATGTTGGAATGACCTTCGTATGTGGGACGGGAACCCCAGCGCAGCAGGCCTGCATCGCCATTGCCCGGCAACTTTTCAACGAGGCTTGTGAAGGCTGGAGACGCCAAAAACTCGCGGGCGCCGCCCTCTACGAATGGCTAAATAGACGCGCCGACGATCTCGGATACGCCTTGCACCCGGAAGTGAACGGCCACCGCATCGGTGATTTTCCACACCTGAACTATTTCAGTAAGGGATTGGGGACGATTGCGGATCCTCCGAGCGCACACCTGTGGGTGCTAGAGATTCACGTCTTAAGCCGAACGGAAGATTTTGGCGCGTTTTTTGAAGATACCCTTCGCTAGAACCTACACCTCAGCGACACGTTTTTCGAGCGCTCGGAGCAGCGCCACCATGGCAAACGTATCCTGCCGGCAATACTCTAGCAGGTTTTGGCGCAGAGCCTGCTTTTCCGAGGTGGGCGTTTTCTCATCCCCCAGCCGCGCGTACGCTGCCTGGGCCCCGACTCCGTCGGCCACTGCCATCCCGGCGTAGCTCATGGTGGGCACCAGAACCGGAAGCACGTCTTTCAAACTGAAAGATCCGTGGAACTCAGGATGGTAATAATATTTTGTAAATGCGTCTTTGAGATCCACAAAGCGGTCGAGAAGCTGCTCTACGGCAGCGGCGCACTCGGGGAGAAAAGCTGCTAACTCTACCAGACGCGCTTTTTCGAACCCTTGATTAAATGCGAGAATACTTCCTCGCCTACCGAGATCCGCCAACAAACGTTCGGCCAGCTCCGGCCGGCAATCCCCACTTCCCGCCGCCAGGTATTCTCGGTGCTGAAGCGTCGCCTGCGGGGATTCCAATACGTGGCACGAATACTGAAACGGCAACTGATCATAGGGAGCCATCCCTGCAAAGCGCGGGATACCGTAACCGATTGTCTCAAAGTCGAGGAAGTGAAGTGGGTAGCGAAGCGCAGCCAGAAAACTCGAAAGGCCCGCCACGTCCAGCACGGCTGCACCACTGCGGACGGCTTGCAATTGCTCTGGCTTAGAGCGCGGAATTTTCTCCTCTATCGGTATATCAGCGA
>JAGQZV010000075.1 GCA_020435295.1 Bdellovibrionales bacterium
CAAATCAGATCACGGGCGACTTCTACGCCGTCTCAAGACTCATGGATCACTCTTCACCCAATGTAACGCTCAGGTATGTCGCGCCCACCAATTTGGAGAAGCAAAAGGTGGCCGATGCCCTGAATTCCGTAGTGAATCAAGGGAACAAAAGCGGTGCAAAGGGATCAAGGGAATGACGGAAACACGACCTGTTCCCTTACGTTCCCTGAACCCGCCTCGTTAGATTTTTTTCTTAATGATTTCAACCATTTACAAAGAAATGGCGGGGCGGACGGGACTCGAACCCGCGGCCTCCTGCGTGACAGGCAGGCGTTATAACCAACTTAACTACCGCCCCTTTGCGGTAAGGTGCCAACCTGCCTCAATTGAGCCAAATTGACAACAAAAGAGTAAATTCGCTGCCTTAATGGGGGTTGTCAATCCGCTTGTTGGCCTTGCTGGCGGGCCCTCCGCGGATCCACTCATACACAAGCGCGGCCACTACGGTGCCCAGAGCGGGCCCAAGAAAATAAACCCAAAGTCCGCCCATTCGGTGCTCAAAGAGCGCCGGCGCCAGCGATCGAGCCGGGTTCATCGAGGCTCCAGTCAACGGGCCCCCGACATAGGCGGCCACACTCACTATCCCGCCAATCGCCATCCCGGCCATCGTCCCTACGGCGCGGGTATCGGTCGCCACCGCTATAATGACAAACATCAGAAAAAAGCTAAGAATGGCCTCCACCAAAAGCGCGGAAAAACTATCCAAGATAGAAACCGTCGCCCCAAAGCTGACCCCAGCGGGCCATAGCGCCGAAAGCAGAAAAGACGCGAAAATCGCCCCGCCAAACTGCGCGGCCCAATACGCCGGAACCTCTTTCATCGGAAAGTGTCGCGCCACGGAAAAAGCCAACGTCACTGCCGGATTAAAATGCGCCCCACTCACGTGGCCCACAGCATAGATCATGCACGCAATGACAATCCCAAACACCAAGGGAATAGCGGAAGGCGATATAGCCCCGGGCAGCCGCTCGAGCAGCATCACACTCCCGCAGCCTGCAAAGACAAGCGCAAACGTCCCGATAAACTCGGCTACTGCCTTGTGGCTTAAGCGCATGCTTGTTGCCGGCTCTTACCGTATTTCAGCATCGCAGCTTCGGCGGCTTTAATGGTGTTTTCGTCGATCTCCCACACCATCCTGTCCTTCACAAGTGCCGCCAGAATCTGAAAAAGCTCTTCATCAATGAAGGGCTTTACTTTCCCGCTTCGGTACTCGGATTCTTTTTCGCCGTATAGCCCCAGGAAGGTCTTGTCATTGAACCAGCTCTCGCGGTTTCTTTCGGCAAGTTTTTGCATGAGCTCTTCACTTGGGTTTCTCTGCAAGAATTCAAAAAACATCCCGCTCGCAGAGGCCCCAGGGTAGTACCACTCCCCGGTGAACACTTGGATCACGTCCTCGCTCTCGTCCCGCAACACCGGTGTAATAAAATTCACGCCGCGATCTTGCGCGTGCTTGTGAAACGTTAACAAGTCCGGTGTGCGCAGCGCAATGTGCTGCCAGTGCGCCGCAGCCGAATGAGAATTTAACATCTCCCGCACATGCGAGCGCATGTTCTTGGGTTCTGAAGGCTGCACAACCGCAATCATCGTGTTGTTGAATTCTGGTTTTACATCCTCGCCTTCGCCCACTTGCATGGCAAACGTCAGGGAACGATCGCCTTCCCCAGTCACCCATTCTTTACGCTTTTCATAAAGCATATGCTCTGGCGTGCAACCAAAAATGGTGCGAAAAATTACATAAGACACATTGTACATTTCTGGTTGAACCAGAAGTGTCATGTGATCAACTTTGAAGTTCAAAAAATTTGGTCTGTTCATGGGAGTATTCATACCAACCCATCGCTGCGGCGACAAGCAAACGGAATGAAAACACGTGACCCGCTGCATTAGTATGAAATTAGAAATTTACTTACAAACCGGAAATAATTTTTAAAGCTTCGTAACAACCGCCGATAAAAAGTCCGCGCACAATTCCCGAACGCATTCCCTGTCTCATTGGATTTTGTGTTTGTCTGAGTTCCTCTTCCAACGCTTGCACGCCCCCGCGCCGAGCTATTTCCTCCACAGTAGGAAGCGTTTGACTCACTGCCGCCGCCGCAAGGCTCAACCCGAACATGGTCCAGTTGTAATCAAAACCAAAGCGGCTAACACTCCAGGGCAAATGTTCGTCTACCATGCAGTACGCCGCCACCGTGGCACACGTGCCGACAAACCTGCCAAAGGTGCGCGCCAAACGCGCCGCCATGAGATCCACCGCGCGCGCGTGCACGGCTTGCGCCTCGGTCCCGGCGTAGCGCGACCGCAAGGGCGGCCAACCCTTCTGAAGTAACTCCGCCGCCTCGTTTACTTTCTTAAAACGTTCGGCGCTACCCCCATTGTGGTCGGGGTGGGTCTCAAACACACGGTAGCGAAAAATGGATTTGATTTGAGCCGCACTAAGCCGGCCACGGTAGAGCTCTGAAATACCCAGCACGTCGTTTGGATCAGAAGACTCGTAATTTGGCGACATCAAAAAGATCCCTTGGCGGGTGAGTTTGTCGAGCAGTTTCCAGCCCGGCACAAAATCACGAAGCGCTTTGTCGCGATCTTCGTGGGCTTCGCCCATTGCGGCTCTCAGACTAGTCTGTAGCTGCGCTGCCGTTTTACCGAACTCGCCCCCTTGGGCGCGTACTATTTCGAGCTCCTTAATGCGCGCCCCGAGGCGCATCCGCTCATCGGCAATGACCGTGGTAACAAGAGCCTGCACCTGCGGAAAATCTAGTCCAAGCTCGTTGGCCCTTTTGATGAGTGTAAGGTTAATCGCTAACTCTTCGCGGTACCCCTCGCGCTGAAAGGCCACGTTCTTTTTGCGCTGCGCCTCCCCGCGTTCGCCCACATAGTCGTTGGGTTCTAAAGAAACGGCCGCTTTTTCCTGCTCTCGTCGCTCTTTATCTGAGACGGTGCTGTCTTTTCGTTTTCCCTGCTCAATCAGAAAGTGCAGCACCTCGTGCAGAATAATGTATTTTGGGGAATCGTTCCTGAGCAGCAGTAGATCTTTGTCGCCAAACGGTCGTGAGGTGGGATCATCTAGCTGGACGCTACCCGACTCACTCACTACGGTGCGCGATCGGTAACGAGGTACGTATTGTCCTTGCATGATCTCGTACCCAGCACCGAGGGCTTTGTAGCGGTTATTCTGCTCGAGATCGTCTGCGTGGTAAAACCACGCTTCGTCGGAAATTCCTGCGGGCCGATCGGTCACACCAGCCGGCGGAAGAACTAGTACCTTTAGTCCAAGATTTTTTTCCAGAAAAGAAACCACTTTTTCAGGAGTTTGATCAGCGACGGCAGCAAGGAGGTCACCTTGGTATTGGAAGTCAGTAAGTCCGTCAGTACGCACCCATTCGGCGCGCGCTGTTTCCGCGTAGAATACTGCCGCAAGTGGGAGCGCCCAAACCACAAATGAGAGCAAAAACTTCTGCAGATTTAAAGACGCTTTTTCCACGTCTTACTGTGTGCAAGAAGAGTTCCATGAACACCCCACGGAGAGTGTGTGTATCCTCGCAGAGTGCTGCTAAAGAACGGTCACATGTGAAACAAAAAGTGGCGCCTATTTTAATGGGAACTCATGCTAAGCGTTCCGTGCCGATGCGTGGGTCGGACGTTAGAGGGATATACCCCAAGACTCGTTCCCGCGCGAAGCACCTCACCGGGGGCTGGGATCCAATCTTCATCCTCTCCAGCCGGTGGCAATTCAAGGGGCGCGCCGTCATAGCGCAAACGTTTGCCTGGGCAAATGTAGGTCTTAAAGAGGTACGTAATGAAATTGCTTTGATCCAAAGCCGGGTGCAGGTGGGGCTTAATCGCAATCGCATGAAAGGCTGGGTACTCAGTCCAATGCATGTGAGGCTTCTCGTGATGGGCCCCATGGTAACCATTGTTGAAAGTCAGCCAATTGATCCACGGCCCAGTCATGCTACGTGTGTGGTTAAACGCGTGATCCGGATCACACCCATCGTGCTGAATGAGATTCATCCCGATGATGCCCCACACACAATAGAGCTGCGGCAACAAAATGTAGGCGACAAAAGCCTTCCAATTCAGCAACAGCAAGACTAGCTGTACGCAGTAGACCGTGTATTGCTCGCGGCAAAACTGCTTGTACCACCCCGGTATCTCGTCTTTCATCCGAGCTTTAAACTGCGATTCGGCCCGAATAAGACTTGGGATAACCAAGAAAAAAAAGAAGAGCTGATTGAGTAGGTGCCACCTAAAGCGCGCTTTGGTCGTGCGGATGACATCCCGCCGCGTTTGCGTGTTGCGGTGGTGAGAAAAATTGTGGCCCGAAACATAGACGCTTACCGGGTGCCCGTAACAGATCGATAGAAAAACTTGAAAGAACTGGTTATGCTCGCGTTTGAGAAAAATCGGGTGGTGCATGGTGTTGTGAGCGATAGTCCCCACAAGAAAGCACAACGTACAAGAAAGCCCGATGTGGGCAATCCAAAGGGCCATCGGGATGTGGAAATTCAGCAAGTAGCCTAGGGCGGCACTTACCAGAAACAGCACGCAAAACAAAATGCTGCGTCGGTCTTCAGCGTGTTCGAGCCACCGGGTTTGAGTCTGCATCGCTTTCGTCTTTCATACTCATCTTCAGTGCGGCCCGAGTATAGCGCCGGCCTTTTGGGATGTGAACCCTAGAAAAGGGGGTTTTCGCCAACCACTGGCCAAGCGGCACCCCATACGCAGCGTCCCCCGGGCCCTCGTTCTTGCCGGGGCGCCAAGCATTTTAAGCAGTTGAAATCGCCAAATTAACTGCTAAAACTGTGGCCGTTGTGGATAACATGAACGGCGCATCGATCCAGGCGATCTTAACCTTATCTTTTACGGATATTACTAAGTAGCGAGCAGGAGAATGGACAAAATAGTCAATGATTTCAGCATCCGCGTAGCCACCGTCAACGGCACCGGAAGCCAGTCTTCAAACAACATCCTCTTTAAAACTCTCTTCCGAATGGGCATCGGGGCCTGCGGCAAGAACATGTTCCCGTCGAACATTCAGGGTTTGCCCACCTGGTTCCAAATCCGGGTAAGCCCCGAAGGCTACCAGGCTCTGCGGGAGAATGACGACATCGCCATCCTGATGAACGCCCAGACTGCTCACCAGGACATTGAGTCCATGCGCGCTGGCACCACCATTTTGTACAACTCGGATGTCATTAAGTTTGAAGACAAAGACATCAAAGACGGCATGTTTATGTACGCCCTGCCCGTCGAAACACTGTCACGCAAGATCTCTAACCCCAAACTAATGCGCCTTTTGAAGAACCTTTTCTACGTCGGCGCCGTCGCGGTGCTCTACGGTTTGGATCTCGAAACCCTGGAAGGTGTCATCCGCGATACCTTCAAGTCGAAGCAAAAGGCCATCGACGCCAACCTGGAAGCGCTCCATATCGGCATTGATTACGCCAAGGAGAACTTCGAAAAGAAGGACAGCTACTGGTTCGAAAAGGCCAACTGCTCGGAAAACAAGATCATCATGGAAGGCAACTCCGCCGCTGCCTTGGGCGCTCTCTACGGCGGTTGTACGGTGCTGGCCTGGTACCCGATTACACCTTCCAGCTCGCTTGCCGAGGCGCTTATCGCCTACGCCAAAAAGTACCGTGTGGATGCCAACGGCAAAATGAATTTTGCTGACGTTCAGGCAGAAGACGAGCTTTCTAGCGCCGGCATGGTGCTCGGAGCTGGTTGGGCGGGCGCGCGCTCCATGACTACCACTTCCGGTCCGGGCATTTCCCTCATGAGCGAATTCATTGGGCTTGCTTATTATGCGGAGATCCCGTCGGTGTTCATCGACGTCCAGCGAGTAGGCCCCTCCACGGGTCTTCCCACACGGACTCAGCAGTGTGACATCATGCTCTGCGCAACCGCAAGCCATGGCGACACAAAGCACATCCTGCTACTGCCGTCTAACATCCAAGAGTGCGTCGATCTAGCAGCGGAATCGTTTAACCTGGCTGAACGTTTCCAGACCCCGGTTTTCGTCATTACCGACTTGGATCTCGGGATGAACAATTGGGTCGCTGACGACATCCAGTACAAAGCCCCGAAATACGATCGTGGCAAAGTCCTTAGCAAGGACGACTTGGACAAGAACTCAGATTGGGGCCGTTACCTGGATAAAGACGGGGACGGCATCTGTTACCGCACACTTCCGGGCACCAACCACCCGAAAGCAGCCTATTTTACGCGTGGCTCTGGTCACGATGAATACGCGCGCTACTCGGAAAGCCCACACGCGTACACGCGTAACGTGGACCGGCTAAACAGGAAATTCCAGACCGCACGAAAGGCCGTGCCCAAACCCATTCTTCGCGGCGAGGCCAGCGCCAAGTTTGGTGTCATCGCCTACGGCACCACCGATCACGCCATGCAGGAGACTTTGGATCGCTTGCAGGACAAGAACGTTAAGTATTTGCGCCTGCTCTCCTATCCGTTTGGACAAGAAGTCCATGACTTTGTGAAAAGCTGTGATCGCGTTGTAGTCGTCGAACAAAACCGGGACGCGCAAATGCGCCAGCTGCTGGAGCTGGATATCCGCGGCCAACAGGACAAAATGCACTCAATCCTCTACTACGGTGGGTTCTCCATTTCTCCTGACTTCATTGAACGCGAGCTTAAAGAGAAGTTCCTAAATTAAGGAAAAGCCATGAGCACAAATAAACTAAACCTGACCAAAGCCGATTATGCCGGACGGCCGTCCACCCTCTGCAAAGGGTGCGGGCATGATTCCATCACCAACGCCATCATCCAGGCGTATTTTGAACTGGGCGTAAACCCCACTCAGGTGATTAAACTTTCCGGAATCGGGTGCTCCAGCAAAACGCCGACCTACTTCATGGAAAAAGGACACGGCTTTAACAGTGTTCACGGGCGCATGCCTTCGGTTGCAACAGGCGCAAACGTCGCAAACTACCGACTCCCAGCAATTGGTGTTAGTGGTGACGGGGACACAGGAAGCATCGGGATTGGGCAATACTTACACGTCGCCCGCCGCAATGTAGACATGGTCTACATCATTGAAAATAACGGCACATACGGTTTAACCAAAGGGCAGTTTTCGGCCACAGCGGATTTGGGCTCCCCAGCAAAACGCGGTACCCCAAACCCGTTTCCTTGCATCGACTGCTGTGCGGTGGCGATTGATGCCGGAGCCACTTTTGTCGCGAGATCCTTTTCCGGAGATCGCAAGCAGCTTATCTCCCTCATTAAGGCAGCCTATTCCCACCGCGGGCTTGCCGTAATCGATGTGATAAGCCCCTGTGTTACCTTCAACAACCACGAAGGCAGCACCAAAAGCTACGATTGGGTGAAAGAACACGATCTTCCGTTGCAAGAATTGCAGTACGTGCCGGAAAAGGAAGAAATTGAAATCGACATGAAGGAAGGCGATGTTCGCACGATCGAGCTTCACGATGGGTCGCATTTGACATTGCGCAAACTTGGCAAAGAACACGATCCCAGCGATCGAGCCTCGGCTTTAAAGCTCATCCATGATGGTGTTCAGACCAAGGAACTCGTAACGGGCCTTCTCTACTTCAATCCGGAAATGCCGGATCACAATACGATCCTCAACCTTTCACCCACTCCGCTTACGCAGCTGGGCGAAAAGGACCTCAATCCGGGTCCGGAAGTTATCAAGAAGCTGAACGCTTCAATGAAGTAGCATTTCTGCTAAGCATTTCAGGGCCTTGATTCAATAGTCCGCGCTTGATTTCCGCTGGCCTTTTAGGGTACACCATCGGCGACTTGGAGGTCGATTGGTCCCGCGGTTCTTTAAACTGTGGGGTTGGGGAGTGGCGTTGTTTTTGTGTGCCGTAGCGCCCGCCCCGGAAAACACCGTTGTACATCTGCCCCTTCTCGTCGGCATGACCACCCAAGAAGGCACCCTTACCCCAATCGGGTTTCAACGGGCCAAATGCAAAATAGTCTACCGGCAAACCGACAACGCAACGATCCGTTTGACCTCCGATGATGACAGCCCAATCTTAGGCGGCTCACAACTAAACGGGCTGAGACTCACCGGCAAGCGTGCCGAGAGCATCCTGCGCTGGTGGAAAGACGGTCAAACAGCGCCATACCGTGTGCGAGTTCCCATTTCCGGAAGTTTGGAAAAACAATTCGATACCAAGGAGTGGAATCGCCCGAGCCCCCGCGGGGAAGGCGCCGCGTATTTCGTATCGCCTGTTGTAGTCTTTTCTGCAGAAGAGAACTTTGAACCAACGTTCTTCTCGCAATGGAAACACATCTCGATTACAGGAGAGGAGTCCTTCGCAATCCTTCCACTCGAAGAACAAGAGCTCACGCTACCACATCGTTTTCCGAGCGTTTCCTTCTACAGCAACCCTCATATCCTGCGCGCCGGTGTCTCCTTTGACGGAAAACTGGTAAACGCTGTGACCGTATTGCACGCAGAAGGGGATCCCGGATCCCCACCCCTCACAGTGTACGCGGTCCTAACGCGAGAACTACAGCGGCTAAGCGAAGGCTCTGCCTCCGAAGTGCACATTTTAGAAATCCCCACAAACCTCCTGCGCTTTCCGCCTGAGCCCGCCACATTAGGCGAAGGCAACAACGCACACTACCAGTGGATCCGCCACCGTCTGCCCAGTCGGAGCGCACGCGCCCGAGTACGCGAATATTGGAAGTCAGGAGATTGGATTCGGCTTAAGCTTGCATTGGATTTGCCCGCCTTTGGTATTGAAACGGCGGCGAGCGCTCTCAGTTTACAATTGCGGGGACTTCTCTTGGACCGGATACTTAGCCCTAGGCTTGGCCGCGCTAAATTCTCACTTTATTGGCCACACTTTTGCCGGCACCTCTTTTTGGAAGGGCGCTAAAAGGTATATTGGGTTTCCACCATTGCCCCGTTAAACGGTGGAACCCGTCGACAAACTCCCCCAGAACAAAGTGTACCTCCGCTCGTGGCACCCACGAAAGCCTTGCCCACAAGCGCACCCCATTTCAGTTCCGTACCCAAATTGGCGAAATGCTGATTGGAACCAGGATTGCTCGGAACAAACTCATACCCCAAACTCGCAGTCCAGTTGCGAGAGAACGTGTAGGTAAGATCCAGCTTGTTTCGATCCTCTACGGTCGGCGAAGCGCTCAGATTTAGATTTGCGCGTTGCTTGCGCGCGTTAAGCTCAATAGCTTGGTGCTTAAACGTGTCCAGCTTAAACTTGAGCGCCCCGTGTACCAAATTGGAGTGCGTGGGAAGCGAGCGGTACCCGCCGGACAGTTCCAGATCATGGTACTTCCCACTTAGAACCCCGTGGTGAACCGGAACTCCGAGCACTCTGTCAAAGCCTCCCAAATAGGATAGCTGGACCCGGGACTTGTTGATGACATTGCGATGGCTGAGTTCCACGCGTGTTCCAAAGGTGTCATCTGTGTGCGTACTCTCTACGATATCGTCCTCCAAAGTCGGGGGACGCCGAAAGGGAAAGTCGTATCGACGGTAGTCCTTGACTTCGAGTTTCACGGCCCACGGCGACGGCGACCAAACTAGAGAGGCATAACTCCCAAACCCCGGTGTTTCGTTGAAGTAGTCTCGCCCGCGCAAGCGCGAGGGCAGAAGCAAGTTGCTTTCGGCGTAGAAATCAACATTCGGTACAATTTCAAGTTGCGAAAAACTGGCTCCGACAGTGTTCCAGTACCGATTAAAGTTACGAATGAGCTCTTCGGGTGGCTTGTTGAGGGCAATAAAGTAGTGAGCGCCCAGTTTAGCAAGCGGTGATGTCTTCAGGGTAGCTGCCCCCCCCATCAAAAAGAGCGTGTTCTCGCCAAGTGGATCCGCCACGGCATTAATAGCGACAGGGTTCTTTAGTGGGTTCACGCGCCCGGCAAACCCCAAAAGTTCCCCACCCTCAGGCCGAAAACGCAGGCTTGCCCCCTCCAGCGTGTGGTTAATACCAAACACGTCGTCCCGGTAAAGGCTAAGCGCAATCCCTTTGCCTAACTCATGGTGAGCGTCTCCCATGCGAAGTTCCCAGTCCCGCCATTCCGCAGAGACTTCTTTCTTTTCCAGGACAAAGGGTGCATTTGACTCCGCTCCGCCCGTTACAAAACGGTTACTAAAGTGAATCTGTGCCGCGAGATTCGAAACTTCTGCACGCACCACCGCTTCGTGTAAGAAAAGATTGGGGTTGGGAGCCCCTGGGTTCAGTTCGTTTTCAGCATTCGTAAAAAGCAAGTGATCCGTCGCGGAGAGGCGCAGGGAGGGGAGGTTTTCGACCAGTGTCTCAGCGGCATACACAAAAGGGCTACTCGCCAAGAAAGCTATCAGCAAAAGTGTACTAGCGATCCACAGAAGCGACCTTGTCATTGGTTCCCCCCACCAGTTCCACTACCTTTTTCTTTAGGCTCTCAAACATGCCTTCGTGCAACCCGTGAAAAGCTTCCACCACTTCCCCCTTGGAGTTGATCAAAACGGAAAAGGGAAGCGAACCTTGCTTTTGATAGCGTGAAAAAATCTTGTGACTGGGATCCAAAACAACAGGAAATGTTAAGCCGTAGGCCTTAAGCGTCGGCCGAACGTCCTCGTTGGTTTCGGCTGTGTCCACGTTAACGGTGAGCACATCCAACGGAAGATCTGTGCTCTTAGATAGGCCCTGTGACAGTTGCGAGAGTTCTTCCAGACAAGGCACACACCAACTAGCCCAAAAGCACAACATCAGGGCGCGCTTTTCCTTCAGTACGTCGCCCAATGAGACTCGCGAGCCATCGATTTTTTCTCCAGTAAAGCTGGGCGCAACGTAAGCGGAAACCCGCAGGCTCATGCCAAATCCCAGTACCAAACCAAGTAGAATAAACTTTTTCATGACAAGGCCCCCCAAAGGAAATCAATGATATCGGCTGCCGAAAACCCACTCCCCGGCCGAAACTTTTTCAGCACGTTTTCTCCCGTTTCGTCTAGAATCACCACGGCTGGAATGTCGCCGCCATTCCATTCAAAATACAGGCGGTAATTTTGGTAGATCCAGGGGTCCACAACAGTTTCAAAGTGGATGTCGTGTTGATCTTCCATTTCCTTTTTGAAGGCGTCGGCAGCGGCCTGGTTGGGTGGAAACTTACGAATATCAGTGACGGTGTACACGGTTACCAGCACCTGACTGGCTTTATCCTTGAACTCCGTTTTTAGTAGGTGATCGAATTCGATCATTTCTTCTTTGCAGCTATCGCACCATTGCGCAGAGAAGAGATAAACTCGGACTTTCTTGTTACTTCCGACGGGTTGGTCAAAACCGTCTCGAATCCCACACTGGGTGAAGGCCAGAAGGGCACACAACACCCAGAAAACTTTGCGCGTCATAACGACTCTCCATTGAAGGGCGATTCTTAGTCCGGTGCTGCTTCCATAACGATACCGCATTTTCGGGGATGCGGTGGGAAAGTCCCGCGTAGGCGTTAACACCTGTAGACGCAATACTACAGCCCGACGCGTCACTACGCCCGGGTTGACTTTGGTGCCCAGGGGGAGGAAAGGTGAGTTTTTAAAGATTCAGGCAGGCAGGAATCAAAGCTAGGAATTGGAAAGGGAGGTTCGCGATGGCACTTCGAACAGGGAAATTACTTATCAATAACGAATGGTACGAGGCCCAGAGCGGCAAGTACTTCGACGTCATCAACCCCGCAACCGAGGAGAAACTCGGCTCCGTGGCCGAAGCCGATGCGGCGGACGTCAATGCAGCTGTTAAAGCGGCGCGGCGCGCCTTCGAAGAAGGTCCCTGGAAAACGATGTCCGCGCGGGAACGTGGCCGGATCCTACACCGCATTGCGATGCTCATCGACAAGCACAAGGAGGAGCTTGCGGAACTAGAAACGCTGAACAACGGCAAGCCGATCAATGAAACACTGGGTGCCGATTTGCCGCTAACCATCGAGTGCTTCGAATACTACGCCGGTTTAGCGGACAAGATTCATGGTGAAACCATTCCCGTGAATGGAAACTTCTTGAACTACACGTTGCGCGAACCCGCTGGGGTCGTGGCGCAGATCATACCTTGGAACTTTCCGTTGCTGATGGCCGCCTGGAAGCTGGGACCGGCGCTCGCTACTGGCTGCACAGTAGTTTTGAAACCCGCAGAGCAAACCCCCTTCACAGCGTTACGTTTAGGAGAGTTACTTTTGGAAGCTGGCCTCCCGCAGGGTGTAGTGAACATTCTGCCCGGATTTGGCCCGACGGCGGGCGCGGCCTTGGCAATGCATCCAGATGTCGACAAGGTGGCATTCACCGGCTCGACGGAAGTTGGCAAACTCATCATGGGAATGGCAGCAAAGTCCAACTTGAAACGTGTTTCGCTGGAACTTGGCGGTAAAGCCCCCAATGTGGTTTTTGCGGATGCGGATTTGGATGCGGCGGTTGCTGGCACCCTTCGCGGTATCTTTTTTAACCAAGGCGAAGTTTGTTGTGCCGGTTCCAGACTTTTCGTCGAAGAGTCCGTGCGCGATTCCTTCCTAGAAAAACTCAAGAAAGAGGCAGAAAGCTTAGTCGTTGGAGATCCGCTAGATCGAAAAACTCAAATGGGTGCGCAAGTCTCTGATGAGCAGTTCCAAAAAATTCTCGGGTACATCGAAAAAGGTAAGGCCGAGGGCGCTAAGGTTCTCGCTGGTGGCGAGCGGGCCCGGGACAAGGGTTACTTCATCAAGCCAACCGTTTTTGATTGCCCGTCAGACGATCTAACGATCATCAAAGAAGAAATCTTTGGGCCAGTTGTCTCGGCACTTTCATTCAAAGACATGGACGATCTAAAGGCGCGCGCCAACAAAACCATTTACGGTCTTTCAGCGGGCGTTTGGTCCCGAGACATCGGCAAAGCGCACCGCCTCGCAAGAGACATCAAGGCAGGAACCGTTTGGGTGAATTGCTACAACTGTTTTGATGCCGCCTCCCCGTTTGGCGGTTACAAACAAAGTGGATTCGGACGGGAACTTGGCGAGTACGCTCTAGAGCTCTACACCCAAGTCAAAAGCGTCTGGGTTTCGCTGGACTAAATAGCTCCGTCCCGCCTTCATTTGGCACCCCGGCCCTCCAAAGCGAGTGGCCGGGTGTACGCCATTGCCCTCAACTCGCCCTAACGCGATGCCGATAAGATAAGCGGAGAGGTGCCCGTGGCCCAGCTGCTTAAGCACCTAATAACATTAGGCTTTTTATGGAATCCAGAAGGCAAAACTTTCGTTTGGTGCGCCCGAAATCGTCCCGGGAAATCACTCCTGGGCGCGTGGCCATCTCCGTTGTGGTGCCCGTCTACAATGAAGAGTCCAACCTGGGGCCGCTCTACGAAAGGCTCTCCCGAGTGCTCGCCAAAATCGGAACGTACGAAATCCTATTCGTGGATGATGGGAGTACGGATAACTCCGCCTCTATCATGCGTGAACTCAGTGCGGAAGACGATCGTGTGGGCGCGTGCTTCTTTAGCCGAAACTTCGGACACGAAGCCGCAACGTCCTGCGGGCTACACCATGCATCCGGACAAACCGTCGCCATCATAGACGCGGATCTACAAGATCCACCGCAGGTGCTGCTCGAAATGTATGAACAGTGGAAGCATGGCTATGATGTTGTTTACGGCCAGCGACGATCAAGAAAGAACGAGCCCCTGAGCGTCCGGCTCACTAGCTTCCTCTTTTATTATGCCTTTCGAGCGCTCTCCAAAGTGAACATGCCCGTTAATACGGGTGATTTTCGGCTGATGGACGAAAAGGTGGTGAAGTCCTTTAAACAGTTTCCCGAACGCAACCGCTACGTCCGGGGGCTTACGTTTTGGTCGGGGTATCGACAAAAGGCGGTCATTTTTGATCGAGATAAACGGTTTTCGGGAAGAACGAAATACAACTTTTTTAAGCGCGCCAGTCTAGCCTTTGATGCCATTTGCGGGATAAGTGGCGCCCCGCTACGCCTCGCCACGCTTGCGGGCTTTACGACTACGCTTTTTAGCCTGTTCATTGCCGCCCATGTCATCTACGCAAAACTGATTCACAATATTCCATTCCCTGGATACGCACTTCTAACCAGCGGACTGTTCTGTATTGGGGGCGTACAACTTTTTACCCTGGGACTGCTCGGAGAGTATGTGGGCAGGATTTACCGTGAGGTCCAACAACGCCCGCTTTACGTCTTAAAAGAACACCTCGGCCCAAAGTACTCGGACGATACACTAGAAAAAGCGGGTGAACAGTAAATGGAAGCAGTACGCAAGAAATGGCTCTGGGTATTGGCGGCACTAAGCCTCGGTCTACATTTCGTTCGCCTCACGACTCCAAACGAAGTTATCTTTGACGAGTTCCATTTTGGAAAATTCGTCACCGCATACTGCTGTGGCGGGAACCGCATTTTTGATATCCACCCGCCACACGCCAAACTGCTCATCGCTGGACTCGCAAAAGTCATGGGCTACAAAGGGAACTACCAATTCTCAAAAATTGGTGAAAATTATTCGGGGCCCGGAATCTTTGGGATGCGTTTTCTCCCCGCGTTGGCAGGGGCTCTCATCCCGGTACTCGTCTATGTGCTATTGGGACAGCTTGGAGTCACATGCGCGGGGGC
>JAGQZV010000076.1 GCA_020435295.1 Bdellovibrionales bacterium
TAGGGATTACGTCCTTCGAGTCGCTGCTAGTCCAAAGCGTTGAGGCTGCGAGCAAGTCCTTCACAAAGCTACTTGCCCGCTTCGATAAGGGAGAATAGCGCCGAGGCACTCATCTCCTTGTGCGCTACAGAAGTTGCCGCCGGATACTAGTTGGATTGGCGTTCGGCGGCAGCTTCGGCTTCAACCGCAGGTCGCGCGGAAGGCTGCGCGCCGTGCAGCTCGATCAATTTCCTAAAGATCTCCCCCCATTCTCGGTACGCTTCGGTGAGATCTGCCAAGTAGGTTTCCACAGACGCGCTCGTGTAGTTGGGATCGCCTTGAATATAGAGGAGCGCCACATCCGGAGGTAAGGATCGAACAAAAGCCAAGTAGTCCACACCCAGGGCAAACGCGTGTTGGAAAACCAACTTGGTGTCCTTGCCCAGTTCCCGCAAGTAAACACCAGCGGCTACTAGCCAGTGCAGGTAAAGATCTACGTCTTCACCGTCCATTAATCCCGCTTCGCCGGCCTTATCCAAATACGCATCATAAGCTGACACTCTGTCGTCCGCGCCAAGTGTTGTCAGACCAAGCAGTCCCCTCCATGCCGAAACTCGCTCAGGGGTGGGGTTTGTGTAGCTAGGGCCATGAGTGGGGTCAAATGCGGGATCCACCAAACGGGCTGCTTTCAGGGCTTGAGTGTTTTCCAGCTTGGCTACGGCCGCAAAAGCGGGCTGCAAAAAAGCGGGGATCGGGTTGGCGGGTGTCTCGCCCGCTTCCTCGCTTACCGCATAGCCACATAGGTTTGCGAGCCAATCAAAGACGCCCGCCTCAGCGGGTGCAGAAAATAAAGAAAAACAGACGATCGCCACCAGGGCGACATTCTTTAACATGACTACGAATCTCCGACGCATGAAACAATCCGTGCGTCTTTTAACATTAAGACGCGTTGGGTCAAGGGTTAATTGTAGGCTAGTGGCCGGCGATAGCGCGCTTGAGCGCTGGGGCGTAGTCGTAGCGGACGTAGCGGCTGTATTGCTGGGGGCTAATGTATTCGCTGTAGAGCATGCCCTTTAGGATATTTTGCAGCTTCTCGCGCTTGGCCTCCGATAGATGGCGGTTTTGGACGAGGCTGTAGAAGTTACGTCGAGGTGAGGGTAGCAAAAGTGCGATAAAAGCGCCTTCGGCCGCGTTGATTTCGCTCGGTGGCTTATGAAACACGTTTCGGGCCACGGACTCAGCGCCGAAGATGTCAGGGCCGAACTCCGCGAGGTTCAGATATATCTCTATGATTTCATTCTTGCTAAAGGTAGCCTCTAAACGCTTCGTAAGAATGACCTCCTTTAATTTTCGAGTGAAAGTCTTACTGTCGTCGAGAAATAGGTTCTTTGCAACTTGCTGGCTGATGGTACTGCCACCAAAGACGGGCCTTCCTTTTTTGAGATTGGCCGCGAAGGCCTGCATGATAGCGCCGTAGTTTACGCCGTCGTGCTCAAAAAAACTGCGATCTTCGCTTAAGACGACGGCGTAGAGAAAGTCTCGGTTGATCGCGGAGAGCGGAACCCAGACGTGTTTGCCACCGCGTTTCTCAAATCGCTCATAGACTTGGGCCCGGGCTACTTTCTTGAGAGCGGCAAAGTTCATGGCTTGGACGTCGGGCAAGCTTGCGAAAAACAAATAGGTGGCAAGGCCCATCAGGGTGGCGAAACTCCAAAACGCCACCCCCGTTGCGAAGCACAAGAACTTGAAAGCTCGAATGGGACTAGTGAAAATGTGTATGAGCTGGTCTTTGGCAGAAATAGCTAACGCTTTCGGCGACTTGCGTTTTTTGTGGCTAGTGGCGGACATCGGCACTAGTCTTATCGGATGCGCCGCATCATCTTTGAAGCAGACCGGCGCTTTAGCGTTTCGGGAGCCCGGCGACACCTGCCCACCGGTCTCCGCGCACGACAGCCTTGGCTGCCTCGCTCGTCGCTTTTACGCTCCAGATCCGCGACTTGGCGTTCGTAGCGGTTGGCTGTTCTGTCAGCGCCCAAACATAGGGCTCCTCATAATTGCGGCTTGCCACGCGGATAACGGCTTTAACTTCAAAGTTTGAAGCTTCGAACTTCGGGGCCACCCAGACGGATTCGGCCTGCACTCCCGCCGTTTTTAGTTTGGCGACACGATCTTCTAGGATTTTCTCGATGGGTGTACCGCGCAGTCGATATTCGCGGACCGCGCGAAGGACATCCTGGTTTGGTGAGCTGCACGCAGAAAGCAGTACGCTCAACGCGGCAAAAGAAAATACAAACTTGGCGCGCATCCGAAGCCCCCTTGTATGGTTCCGGCTTCAAGTCTAGAGGGCAATTGTGGAGCAATTTGGGGGCAAATCGGAAACTTTCTAAAAAGAGCGAAGAAGGACAAATTATTGAAATTTAAAGCCAATCCCTCCAGGCCGTGTGGCCTGGAGGGGCTAGGAGGGGACAGGGACAATTCGACTAGAAACGTTCTAAGCAATGCAAGTCCTCGGAACTGCGCAACTGGGCCTCGAGGCACTGCTCCCAGTTTGAGAAGCGCCCGCCGACGCCGTAGCCGTACCCCATCGGGACGGCCGGGCCGCACGCTGAAAGGATCACCGTAAAAACTATGGTTCCAAGGATTAGGACGACTGAACTATTCATGACTGACTCCCTTCTCTCACGCCGTTGTCGGCGTTGATCTTTGGTAATACAAACCCTGTGCCAGTAAAGGTGCGGTGGTGTAGGCACGATCAACGTCCAAAGATCGAGCTAAACTTGCGACGCTCTCAAGAATGAACATGTCGTTTTTGAGAAGGCTTTACGGCGCACTAATCTGTTCTTAGAATTAGGGCTGCGAGGCGCATTAGTCGGCTTCGCGTTGGGTTAACGTCGGAAGTCGGGCCGTGAGCCAAGAACGCGTACTATTGATCGGGTATCGATCCGGAGTGGTAAAAGCCTTGCGGCGCCTTGGCGTGCCCTTTGCGTTGTGGACGCAAAAGCGTGTGTCGTTGCGCGAACCTGCCCTTTTCGAATGTCACACAGATATTCCAGCCCTGCGCAAAGAAATTGAAACGGTATTAGAAAAGTTCCGCAACTTCGGACCCTACACCCACGTTCTTGCAGGAACGGAAGGGGCTGTCTATGCGGCCTCTATTGCCCGCCGGTTTTTCGATGCAAGAAAGAGCCGCCATTCGACTGTCATCAAGTGTCACGACAAACTATTTATGAAGTCCCACCTCAAGAGGCATAGGGTCCCGATGACGGCATTTATGCGATTTGAGAAAGAACTGCCTCCAAGAGAGGTATTAGGTAAGCTTGGAGTTCCCGTGGTAGTGAAAGCCCGCACTCTGTCGGGAAGTCGTGGCATTACGTACGCCCAAACCGAGCAAGCTGTTGCTAGTTCTGGGGATCGCTCGCACATTCTTGAAAAGTTCGTCAACGCTCCCGAGGCGAGTGTTGAGTCCTTTGTAAACGGCGGAAAAATTCAATTTACGAACACGACCCAGTATCTAAAGAAGGGGCATATCAATTTGGTGCCGTCGCATTTGCCTCCGGCCCAAGTCGAACAGATTCTCCATCTAAATGCTCAGGTGATCGAGGCATTAAGAATTCAATGGGGTATTACGCACCTAGAAGTCTATCTGTCGGACGGCGGGCCTCTCTTTGGAGAGATCGCGCTGCGACCTCCAGGCGGCTACATCATGGAACTCATCTCCAAAGCCTACGGGTTCAACGCTTGGGAGGCCTTCGTGGCAGTAGAACTTGATCGTCCGTTTGAGTTTAACGCTTTGCCTAAACACTATACGGCGGCCCATATCCTGCATCCGGGTGAGGGCGTCGTTCGCTCCGTGGCCCGTTTTGAAAAGGCAGCCGGCAATGAGTTTGCCTACAAGAGCCGCCTCAAAGTGAAGCCTGGAGACACGGTAGCAGCGCGGGCAGGTGTTGGTGAGGATATCGGTTTCTTACTTTACGCCGCTTCTGGAGCAGCTTCGCTTCGCGAGGCGCTTGTGACAGAAAACACTTTGGTGGATTTAAATTAAATTCAGACCCGTGGAAACTCTGCCAGAAGTTTTTCGGAGTTAGTATAGAGGAGCGTTTTCAAACGGCTGTGATCCATGAGATCGCGTATGAGTTCGCGGTAGCCAAAGTGGTTTTGCGTGTTTTCTTCAAGAAGAACCGTCAGCACCAGCGTACCTTGTGCCGTTGCGAGCTCTCGCAAGAAATCGGAACGTGTCACTATTCCATCGAAGACGTGACTCGGAACTAGGGACTGCAAAATTCGTTTCCTGCATTCTCCCAGGCTGACATCATTGCAAACTATGTTGCTTACCGGTGGCAGGGTATTCACTGCCCGAAGGTACTGATGGACCAGTAGATTAGAGGTTCCGAGCAACGCAGAGTCGTCCCAGATTTGAAGTAAGTTAACGGGATCGAATCCTGCCTCGTGTAGTGGTCTTGCAAGAACCTCAAGAAGCTGCTCTCGAATCGGGGCTTCGAGTTGCGCGGCCGCAGCGACACTGGTCAGGCAGTTGGTGATGGGACGGTCGTACCCGTCCGAGCTCATCGCAGGTGCAGCAAGACCCAAGCAAGCGGCGACCAGGTTTTTCCAAATTGTGTTCCAGCAATGTCTTCGCATGACCCCTCTCGCGCTGCTTTTAGCACCCGGGGGGTCTATGGAGCAAGGGTCCGCACGTAAGCTTTCAGTATTAAAGACGATCTGCCTGTTAGCGCACTAGTCTTAAGTCGACTTTTTGGGCGTATTCTAGTGGTCTTCTGCGCCCTTTTAGGCACTGCGCTTGGGCCCTCTTCTTGCACCCTGAAACGGCAAGCAATTCTCTACGAGAATTTTATTAAGTATGCGGGAACTAAGGCCAATTTTATTTCTGCTGCTGCTTCTGGTATCGGTCGCCTACGCTGGGATCGATCCGAAAAAGTGTCAGCAAACCTACGATTCGATCGTCGCTGATCCCAAGGCTCCTATCCATTCTGCGGCCCGCGTGGTTTCTGAACAGGGCACCCCAGAGATGCAAGACTTTCTGCGCAACGTTTTGCTCCCTGCCGTTGGCTTGCGTGCCCTGAAAAGTTCTCCGGAGACCCACAGGAGTTGCAAAATAGACGGGAGTTGCATGGTGCTGGGGGATTACGGCGCCGACTTTGATTTAAGAATTCGTTTTGATCGAGGTGTAAGCGAACCCAAGATAACTTGGGAAAAAAATGCACGGACTTTGATAATTCCGGAAGGGTACGATTTCGGTGTGCTGAACGACCATGGTAAAGCGCTCATCCGCCGTTTTTTGATCGGCCACCCTTTGCACCCCTTTATTCATAGTCCTGTCGCGCGGGCCGAACGTATGAGTTTGGGAGAAGATCCACTTTTCCTAAAAGACGTCCAGATTGAAGGGACTGAAGCGGCCATCCACGCGGTAGAGGACGGAAATAACAGTTTTCTTTTCGTTGCCCCGACGGGAACCGGCAAGACGGAAGTGGCAAAAGGTGTCTTACAGACCCAACTCAAGAAACACATCAAGAACGACAAGGGTAAGAGCAAAGATACGCGACGCCTCCAGATGGTGGTGGCTCACGAAAACTTTCTCGTGGATCAATTGCAAGGCGACGTCATGGACCTCGTCCATTCCATGAAGTCGAGTGGAAAGTATCCAGGTACGGATTTTGTCATCGTTCGTTGGGGTGAGGATCAAACGAACCCTAAAGATCACACGGAAACCATTCACCACAATCTCACGATCGATGAAGTGCTGGATCTGGCGGGACAAGAAGGTAAGCAGGTCATCTTGGTATCCACCATTCAGAGTTTACAGGCGAAAGCCGTATCTCCAGATTCCGTCTATTCGGAATTCATCCGAAATACGCTCGGGACACTCGTGTTCGATGAAGCCCACCATGCGGGGGCTCCCGATACCATTCCCTATCTTAATTTTTGGCTCGATCGCAACGAAGGTTCTACTGCTTTTCTTTACGGCACCACCGCCACTCCCACTCACCATGAGGTGGATCTCATTAACGATCTCTTTAGTGGCCGCGCTTACTGGGCTTACCTCGATACGCCGGAGAATTACCGCCAAGGGGGATCGCGAATCGAGCGTTCAGTGGGTGAGGTTGTGACACAGCTAGAAAACTCGATCCATGAAGGGGAGCTGACCCCTTTTCAGTCCCATTTTCTAGATCCCGATCGCGTGCAGCAGCGTCTTGTAGCGGAGTTGGGCAGTCGGCTTCCTGGAGATGCCGATACTAGTTTATTTATCGACAAGAAGAGTTTGCTACCCGAGGAGCAGCAAGCAGCGGCGGACGACGAAGATAATTTCGGCAACCGCCGGGTCTTAAATCCCTTGCATTACAAAAATGTGATTACGCTTTTTGAGCCGCTATTCTTGGAACACCAGCGTGGGTTTATCGCCACCTCCTCCAAGGACGAGGCAGAAGCGTTTACCGCTGCGCTGAACGAACACTTCCAAAGAAAAAAAGGACGAAAACCGACCTTTGCTTATCTCCATTCCTATATGCCGGCGGCGGAGAAGAAAAAAGTAAAAGATGATTTCAAGGCGGGAAAGATAGACTTTCTTGTGACCATTCGAATGATGGACGAGGGAGTAAACGTTCCCGATTTGACGCTTTTTGTAGACATTAACGAAACAACGCCCCCCCGCCAGTTGCTTCAGCGGATCGGGCGGATCTTGCGTGTTAATCCAGGGAAGCAGGATCCGGTCGATGTCGTATCGTTCCAGCGGATCAATGACGTCGAGATTGCCGACATGCTCGATCGGCTGAATGCGATCGGAAGACGAGCCGGCACCCGGCGTCGAGATGAAGAGCACGAAAAGGATCAGGAGCATGAGCATGACGGGGGAGAGAATGAGGGCGGCGTGGGTGCGACCGCCATCGATTGGCAGACTGCGTGGCGCGATCAACAGGGAATTGTTTGGACTGATGGTCGCATTCGACAGCATTTGGAAGATTTTTTCATTAGCCCAGATAGAGGTGAAGGGGCAGCTTCTAAGGACTTGGCCCTTTTGCGGGCCGCGCTTTTCCGAGGAAAGCTGAACGATCTTGAAAGCTCTGGCACCGAAAAGGTGCAGAGCGGAGAGCACAGTGCCTACGTGCGCACTATCATCAACGCCCTAATTAAGCGGACGGATTCTCGCTATAAGCGCGCACAAGGGAATCAGGCCTTTGAAGCAAAGTTGGTCCTGGCAGAGCCGGAGCTACGCGAGTGGGTGAGAAGGTTTCGTGAAGATAGGCAGCGCCGGCAGGAACTCATGAAGACTCCCGAGGGAACCTTAGTTCTACTTGATGAAGAGGCCAACAAAACCGGTGGGGCGTTATCTTACTCAACGCAAGCGGCAGTCGACGCCGCCAGCCGTAGCAAGAACGATGACCAAATTGAGTTGTATCAGCACGCGCTCAATTCCAAGGGGAACTTACTTGTACTACTGGCAGCAGAGAAGACGCCAAAACTCAACGTCCGCGTGGGTAACTACTTATTTGCCGATATCGGCGAAGCGCTCGACAGGCCATTCGTGGTCGGCTCCTGGGCGACTAGCTTTTTCAAAGAGTTTGGTCGCCTACCATCTGCGGGTGCCTCCGGCTTGGAAGGGCGTCTGGCCAAGAAAATCGATCTAATTGATGGGGAAGATCTGCGGAAACTAATCGGGCATGGGCCGACGCTGGAGGCTATCCTCGCGGAGCGGGAGCAAAAACGCTTAGACTTGGTGGCCGCAAATGAACGCAAAGCCAAGGAGGCCGAACGAAGGCAGCACGGGCCGGTACCCATAGGAGAAAATGCGCCGCCGCTATTGCGTGACCCCGCTACCCGACAAAAGATTTTGGCGGCCGTCGACGAGCAACTTCAAAAAATTTCCAAGCTTCCTAGGATGAATGCAGGTCTGAGTCAGTATTTGGCCGACCTCCAGAGTCTGCGGGCGAAGCTCGTCGACTATGAGTCTGCGTTAAAATTACATCAGGAGGCGGTGGAGTCACAGGATCTGGACCTCCTCATTTTTGGCGAGCAAGAGGTCAGAGACGCTACTGCACGATTGATTACCCGCGAAAATTTGCAGACGTTGCTGGTAGACCCATCCGATCTTGCGCGGCCTAAGACCACGAAGCAGAAGGACGTGACGCTCGTCTTTTCTGGCCGTGAACTAGCAGTGAATAGTTTGGTCGAACTGTACGCCGTAAGGGGAGTCTCTGGACTTGAAGTTGCCAAACCCGAAGTGGTCTCCCAAGCGGGCTTCAACGCTACAGTGCGGGTGAAGTTCAAAGGGGATGCTGACTTGATAGATGCCCTCCAAAGGGAGGCGGAAATTCGCCACAATGTTGTCCATATCGAAGGTGGAAAGCCATTCTCTTCAACCGTGCAGGTGGCCATAGACGGTGAGAAGCCGGGAGAGCAGTCCACTATCCGAAAATACAATTTCGGAGGAAGCACTGTAGTGAGCGGTATGGTGGGAGGTAGTGTTACCGTTGATTCCGATCCTTACACTTTCTACAATATCTTTTCGCCTAGGACTCCGGCTCCGGACATGGAGACGATGATGACTCAGATCCTGCAGCAGGTTGGTAAGTAGAAAACAAAAACCTGACCGCCAACGCCTTTTACGTGTAATATCCCTCAAAGAGGTTCGCTTGTTGCAGAAATTGGGGAAATTGTTTTTGCGGCTCATTGGGTGGCAGATTGTCGGAGATCCTCCGGCTCTAGATAAGTTCTTGTCTATCGTATACCCGCATACGTCTAATTGGGATTTTTTTATTGCTATGGCAGTACGCTTCGCCAGTGGGCTTCCCGTCAATTGGATTGCCAAGCACACATTGTTTGTACCTCCTCTAGGTTGGCTGTTGCGTAAGCTGGGAGGGGTTCCCGTTGATCGGGCCCATTCTCATAATACTGTTGAACAAGTTGTTACTCACTTCAAATACCGCAAGCGTTTTATTTTGGCTTTGGCCCCGGAAGGGACGCGCAAGTACAAAGAGTTTTGGAAGTCTGGTTTCTATTATATGGCGAAGGACTCCGGTGTACCCCTTACTCTTGCGTATATAGATTATTCAAAGAAAGAGACGGGGTTCGGCCCGGTGTACTATTTGACTGGTGACATGCAAAAGGACATGAATTTTATTCGCGGCTATTACGCGGACAAGCATGGGAAAAACCCAGAAAACCAGGGACGTATCCTGCTACGCGAGGAAAATTAGCGACTTATCCGTGTGACGCCGGCTAGGGAACCTGGTCTTTCTCAAGTACTCACTCCGATGTGTCGATACTGATAACATCATGAACCCGAAACCTTTTCCTTGGTACTTTAAACCCATCGCGCCCGTGCTGACTCGATTTTTGCAGTGGCTGGAGAGCCGCGGCCTATTGAAGTTTCCTAAACACCTTTCGACGAGGGTGGCGGCAACCATCACGCAACAGTTTCTCGCTGACAAGAATGCGAATGATGATGTGGTGAACGAGTACGTGCACAGCATGGAAGATGAAGTAGAAAAGCACCCCCGTGCAGAAAAACCTAAGCGTCCCAAAACCTCCAAAACGACAAAAAAATCCGAAAAAGCTGCAAAGAAGAAAAATACGAAGAAGCCCGTCAAAAAAACCGCCAAAAAGGCTAAGAAGACCCCGAAGAAAAAAGCCCCTAAGCGAAAAAAGAAATAATTTCCTGAGCTACGAAAGAGGCCGATCCGGGATACAGCCAGATCGGCCTGCTTAGATTAAAGGTCGTTGCGTGTGTAAGGGCCTCGCGGGATTCCAGCCGCGTTGCCAGCGGGTTGCTCTACCCACATTTTGTCGTTTTGATCGAGACTTAGCCGGTACTGGCCGCTGCGTATGGCGGCTTCGCAGTTGTGGACGGTTCCATTTTGATCAGTGTACGTCGCCTCGTCGGTCTCTGTGCCAGCCAGAGAGTAAAAGCTCCCGTCCTGTAGGATGGCAATCGGAGCCAGCGCCCGCGCGACTCGTACCTGGCTTACTCCGGTTGCTACACCATAGTAGCAAGTGGTTTCCGACTGAAGAAATTTTCCGTTTTCGTTGCTGGCGAGCGTAAGCGTGTGGACCTTTCTTCCATAACTCGTCGGAACTTCGAGTACCCACCACGCCCAGTAGTCCTCCATGGGATCGACGGCGGGTACCGGCTCCGCATCGACGACGGGGACATCGGCTAGTGCTGGAATAGCCGTGTCTGCTGTCTTCACAGGTTGTGGATTTTCTCCACAAGCTGATATTAGAAGCGAAGAAAACATACCGAGACCTATGATTTTCAGAAGCTTTAGCATACGCTCCTCCTCTATTGAATCCTTAGAGCAAGGGGCGTGCCATCTAGAGCATGCGGAGATGAGGAAGTTATTTTCAATTTGGAGACGGATCTAAGGCGGGATGTATTAAGATTGAGAACGCCAGGCGGTCGTTGCTAAGGGTATTGCGCTGCTCGTTGGATAGTTTGCTGCATAGACTCAAAAACAGCGCGAGACCTTGGGAAAACAGAACTCGCCGCGGGTAGTTTTAAATCGCGGTGGGATCCGGCTCGCAAGTTTTCAATCTCGATAAGCAAGTGTTGCTGGAGGGCGAGCGCATCGGGTACGTACTCCGGGGACGGTTGGAAAGCAGTTTGGACTAGATGGTCAGTTTGATGGGCTACGCCCTCAGTGAGTAAATAAAAAAAAGCGGCATCCAAAATTTGTCGGCTACCGCGAAGGCGAAGGTACTGTATCGCCTCGTCGCGGACGGCCTGGCCGTTCGCAGTTAATTTCTTGATGGCGTTTACCCACTCGCCAATCCGTTGCAAAACCAAAACATGGGTCATTTCGTGTACCCAGTCTGCGTACCAATCGACTAAGAGGTGTTGGTATTCGTTTTCAGGAGGTTGCACGATGATCGCAACGTACTCCGGAGCAGTCCATACTAAGTTTGCCCAATCATTAGCCGTCAGACTTCCGGGACGGAAGGCCTGCACTTCGAGGCTCCCTCCAATGGTAGCGTGGTGGGCCGTAAATTTTGCTCCCGTCTTTTCAGCGCCGGGCGGTTCAATAAAGCGGCAGTTTCTCCCGAGGATGCAAGAGATAAATCCAGGCAACGAGTTGGCAGTGCGCAGTAGAGCCAAACTTGCCGCAAGCGTTTCGTTGGCTGGAAGTGAGCTTGAGAACCGCGAAAAAAAATCAGTGGGAGAAAGAATCCACCCACTGCTACCCGCTAGAATTGTTCTTTCAATTGGTTTCACGTAGATCTCAGCAGGTATCCTCGGATCCAGAAAACGAAGTTTTCGATTCAACATGGATTTGATGGCTGAGCTGCAGTTTGCGGGCGCGGGAGGCTCGACGAATATCTGGACAGAAACGGCGAATAGGGGTGTGGCCAGGGCGGCTTGTAAAATCACCAACAACTTGCCCAGTGCACGTTTCATTTGCTCTGACTCTCTGATTTTGAAGCCTTACCGTCAGCGCGCGAACCTTAACGAATAGCAGCCCTAAGATCAACCGTAAAACACACCACCCAAGTACTTAGAAACACAAATAAAAAACCCCGTACTTCCGGCTCGGAATGTACGGGGTTTGGATAGTGTAGGTGTTATTTCTTCGTGTCTTCGCTAAGTGCGCGCATGAAAATAGGTTCGTCGCTGGGTTTGGTGGCCCACTTGCCCTGACATTTGCCTACACCCGAACGGCCTTCCTTTTGGCAAAAAACCGTATCAACGGGCAAACACAAACCGACCGGTCCGTGGCAGCGATTGTTGCGCCAGTGTTTTGCCAGGTATTGGTACGCCGGGGATTTGGTGTATAGCGTGTAGCCTTCTAGCTCGCTTTTATGAGCGGCAACAGGGCAGAAACCTCCGAGGGATCCGATCGCGCAATCGGTGTCTTCGTAACACGGAGTGGGCTCGCTATGATCTACAAAGAGGTCAGCATGCTTGTACTGAGCTTGGGATATGGCGCCGCACCGATACCAGTTAACGTCGTCGATTGCAAAGCCGGTATCGTTTAACATCTCGGCTGCGCGTCCTTGCAGAGCGTTTTTCACAAAACCCTCTTCAAACCATTTTTTTTCTTCGGCGTTTACGTTTTGAACAAGGAACAAAACGAATAGAGCCAATAAAGTACGTTTCATAAGATACTCCTCTTAGTAGCAATGCTTGCGGCACTAAAACTGATGGCCGCGAGTATTTAATTGGGGAAGGAAATAGGGTGGAACACAAGCTCCCCCCTTAGTCTCGTCCCCTGCCTCTCTTAAGGCGCAAACGTAGTCAGGACGACATGGCATGTCAATTCCGCAGGAGCGCAGTGCGACTGGAGTTGCGGCTTCTTTAAAGCACTTCTCAAGGCCCCGGTTTGCCGAGCGGCAATCGGTGAACCTCTGCAGTGCAGGCACCGGGTGGCACACGGTGTTTGGAAGCAGGTGTTCGCAAGAAGAGACACACAAACCACCCGGGAAGCCGATTTGCTGCGGCAAACATTGAGCGCGACCAAAACAGTCCGTATTCAGAAGATTCTCTAAGTGATCTTCAATGCCGCCGCGATTCGTCCACTTACCAAGTAAGCAGGGTTCACCCGAGATCGGTGCTTTCTTGACTTGGCAATACCCGATATTGATTTCCGGTGCGTCTGTTTCCCACGGGTGGCGGCAGCTCAACGAGTTTCCGCAACCGGCATCCATAAAATTGGTAGCTAGGCTACAAACATCTCCTGCGGCAGGTACGGGCGAGTCTAGTTTGCCTGGAAACGGGCGACGGGGAAGGTTGCGCCTTCTTGCAAGTGCTTGTGCCGTCTGCAGGCGCCACTCTTGCTCTGCATAAAAATGCGCCGAAGCCGCAAGAGCGGTACGGTTAAACTTAAAACTTCTTTCGAGGTTAGCCCCAAGGAAATGAAACCCGGCGTCGCTTTTTGTCTGATGACAGCCCTGGCAGCTCATTCCATTTAAGCGACGCAAAAGTAAGTGGGGCGTGGCGATACCTTTGTGCAGTTTCAGATCGAGGTGAGGAAGCGGAAGCTGTGAGAAGGGAGCGTTGACGTTGCGTAGAGCACCAAACGGTGCAACCGAAACCGCGTTCTTTGCGCAAAGCTCGTCCGGTAACAGCGCGGTGCCGGATTCAATCTCTGATAGGTGAGTACGAATCCAGTCTGCGTAAGACTTCTTTTTCTGGGGATCCGACAAAATATTTTCGACGTCAGGAGTGTTCTCCAGTGGTACCGAAACTAAATCCTCACCTGTTGGCCTAAACGTGCGCATGAAATACTCCGCATAGCCTGCGGACGTATCGAGGATCGGAGCTTCTATTCTTAGGTTGAGGAAATTGATTTCAACACGAAACGGTGTGTTTTCAATGGCGGCAGTCCATGCTTGTTGTTGCTTCGTGGTATTGAGGCTGTCTGCTGCTAGCGAGGCGCAATTTTCTTCGTCGCCTGCCATCTCGTAAGCCAGAAGCACGGTGAAAGGTAAGTATGTTTCTTGATCCTGATTGCCGTCTTGGTAGATGCCTACCAAGCGGTAAATCAAACGGATTTCTGCGCACGCTGTTTGCAAAAGATCGCGGCGGTCGCCCCGGTAAACCATACCCGTGAGATCAAAACGCGTTTTTGTAGATCGTAGCCATTGCGGGTTAAACACATCAAGGGGAACTCCACTAAGTTGCGCACGCGCTTTTTTTGCTCGTACCTCTATATCCTGCGACACGCGGGAAACGAGACTGCGGTACCGCGGGCAATGATCAAACTGGGCCGCATTGTTCGATGCAATGGCACCGCAGAGCCGGTGCCCTAGAGTCAGCTCGGCGAGCGGCTGTACGGGAGTAATGAAAAGCGCAGCTCCCGCCGTGCTTCCACACAGCAAGGCTAGCATGAGTCCGCGCAGAATCATGCTCCCACCCTACGCGAGTTACTTTTTGGTCGGCAAGTGGGTTTCGGCGTACAGCCGCATGGCTTTGGCCAGAAAGGGCGCCAATCTCGGGTCATAGCCGTCGTAGAGGCGGCGGAACTCCGCGTGCTCACAGTACAAATGGCCGAGTCCGATATAGGCCGCGCGATCGGGCGTCCAGAATCGGTTTACTACCTGGTAGTGGGCTCGTACCAACGCCTGGACGTTCGGATCAGACGCCGTACACCCCTTTTTCAGTGCCTCGGTAAAGGCATGGTGGAGCCGGTCATAGTCTTTAGCCACGTTTGTGTAGTCTGCTTTTTTCCAGCCTTTTGTGCGTCGGTTGCTTTCTTCAATGTGTTTTTGTGCGTGGGATCGGAAGCGTTCGAGGAGTTCCGCTTCGTACTTCTTGCGCCGGTCGGGATCGAGAAAACCTTCGTACATTTCCTTATCT
>JAGQZV010000077.1 GCA_020435295.1 Bdellovibrionales bacterium
CGAGCCTGATCCAACTCCTGCCCCAGTCGCTCCGCCTCTTGCTCCATCGCCAGTTTGCGCTCTTGATAAGCAGCCAGTTCCTGGGCCCAGTTTTCAAGCTTCCCTCGGATCTCACCCAACTGTTGGGAATTCGTCTGCGACTCTTCTGTTAGAAGCAGATATTCTTTTTCCGCCCGCTCTTTTTCAATCTGCACTTTTTCGCGCTCTTTACGGTAGCTAACCGCTTCTATATGCAGTGAACTCAGTTTATCTTTCATTTCCGCGTGGCGCCGCTCTTGGGTTTCTAACTCTGCCAACAGGGCCTCTCTGCGCACGCTAAGCCCGCTGACCTCTGCTTCAACGTGGTTGAGTTGTCTCTCAAGTTCCTCGATTTGGCGACGACGAGCGAAAATTCCCTGGCGTGTGGGAGTCGTTCCGCAAGTGAAAGTACGGTTCGCGTGCGCCGCAAAAAGCGCATCTCTGGTAACAAAAGTGGCTTTTGGATACTGCGTACGCAACGCAAAAACGGTTTCGTCAGTATCCACAATAAAAATGTTGCCCAACCACTTTTGCGCTACCGCTTCGTAACCCGGCTTCACCCGCACGCGCTCCATCAATGGCTGAGCGCCTAGGGGCTGCACGTGTAGAGCTGCCGCAGGAATCTCGTCTAGGGCGAGGATACCTACGCGCTCCAACTGGCTCTCTCGGATCTTCTCCACGATGAGGCGTGCTGTTTGGGCGGATTGCACCACCACTGTGTTGCTAGACTCTCCCAGCAACACTTCAACCAATTCCTCGACATCAGAATCTGGCTGCAGGGCCTCCGCTAGGGGCAAGGCTCCTTCCACATCCATTTTCAGCAACACTTCTTTAGCAGTGGGAGAATACCCCTCCAAATTTTCCTGAAGTTCTTTTAGCGATTCGAGCCGGGAGCGAATCCCGTGGAATTTCTCCCGCGTTTGGAAAAGTTCATCTTCCGCCTCAGAAAGATTGGAAGAAATTTGCTGGCACTCCTGGTACAGCTCCGAAACCTCTTTTTCCACGCGCTGGCCACGTTCCTGACATTCTGCCACGCGCTCGTCGGCCTCTATAACCGCGTTCTTGGAAGAGTCGAGGGCCGTCACCGCTTGGGTCAAACGTTCGCCCAGAGCTTCATTGCGGGCACAAAACTCGCTTTCTTTTTGGCGTCCGTGTTCCAGCTGGTTTTCTAAATAAATGCTTTTTTCTGTGGCCTGTGAAAGTTCTTTCTGTGCGCGCGATCGTTCTTTTTCTCCGTCGATGAGACGCGCCTGCACCTCAGTAAGCTCGTTCTGGCGGGCCTCGATGCCTTCTCTTGAAGAAAATAGTGCGCTTCCGATTCCCTGCAGCTCTTCTGAAAGAGCTTCCGTTTCCCGTTCGGATTCAACGAGTTTGTTTGAAAGCTCTTCGCACTCTTGCGTGCGTCCCTGCTCCGCTTGCACAAGGTGCTGCTGCTCTTGCTGGAACAAGGCCAATTGGTTTTCCAATTTTTGAACTTTCAGGGTGAATTCGCGCTCTTGTACCTCGACAGCCTGTGAAAGACGCTCTTGGTCTACACGTTTGACGTCGAGCTCGCTGGATTCGGCCTCGTGCCTTGAGTACTCCGTCTCCAATGCAGAGCGGGCTTCGCGTAGCTTCAGACGCTGGTCCTGCAATGTACTCAAAGTTTCTTGAAGAGAAAATAGCTTCCGCCCCAAGAGGAAAAGATCGACCTTCTCCAATTCCCCCTTAATCTCTTTATACTTCCGCGCTCGCGTCGCCTGAATCTTTAAACTACGTATCTGCTTGTCCAGCTCCCGAATGATGTCATCGACACGCTCGATATTTAGGCGCGTCCCTTCGAGCTTGCGCTCCGCCTCGCGCCGTTTGGTCTTGTATTTGGTAATGCCGGCGACCTCTTCGAAAATCCCACGCCGATCGTCAGGTTTTACGTTGATCATCCGATCAATCTGGCCTTGTTCGATAATGGAGTACGCCCGCCGTCCAACCCCAGTATCCATAAAGACTTCGTGCACGTCTTTAAGGCGAACCGGAGTCTTATTGATGAGGTACTCCGCGGTGCCGTCCCTAAAGAGGCGGCGAGTGATCGCCAATTCATCGCCCTTTGCAATCGGGATGAGATGTGGGGGCAAGTTGACTCCGCTCGCATCCATCACCAGACTGACCTCGGCCATGGATGTCGCCGCACGGTTCTCCGAACCGTTGAAAATAACATCCGCCATCGAGTCCCCACGCAGGTGCTTGGCACTCTGTTCGCCCATCACCCACTGGATCGCATCGACAATGTTGGACTTACCGCACCCATTCGGTCCCACTACACCGGTGATCCCCGGCTCGAAGGGCAGAATGGTCCGATCAACAAATGACTTAAAGCCTTGTAATTCTAAGCGTTTTAGCCGCATCCGCCTGCTTTCCCCTAAGACTTACACTCTTTTATATGAATGGGACCGTCGAGATCAACTCACGTACCGTGCTGTGGCATAAGTTGCTGATAATACTACAAGCCCGCGGGGTGGCCGTCTAGATGGAAAAGGACCGACTGAGCTTTTGTCCCCCTTTAACGCAACGCAGCTTGGGCCGCCGCCAGGCGCGCTACGGGGACCCGAAACGGCGAGCAGCTTACATAATCAAGCCCCACTTGTTGGCAGAAGGCGATGCTTTGGGGATCCCCGCCATGCTCGCCACAAATCCCAGCTTTAAGCTTGGAATTGGTCGACCGGCCTTTTTCTAGTCCCATACGAACAAGCTGACCCACCCCGCTTTGATCCAGACTGACAAACGGATCTGCAGAAAAGATCCGCAAATCTACGTACCGGGGTAAGAAGGAGCCCGCGTCGTCGCGCGACAGACCCAAGCTCATTTGGGTAAGATCGTTGGTCCCGAACGAGAAGAAAGCGGCTTCCTTGGCAATTTCGTCGGCCAGCAAAGCCGCACGAGGGATTTCGATCATCGTCCCTATCGAGTAGTCGAGTTTCACGCCTTTTTCTGCGAGCACGTGCTCGCAGACACCGACAAGACTGCATTTGATTTGGCGTAATTCCTCGACGGAACTAACAAATGGGATCATGATTTCAGGCTTAATTTCCTGACGTTCCCCGAGGGCCAATTCGGCAGCCGCTTCCACGATAGCCCGTACTTGCATCTCGTAGATCTCGGGATAGGAGATCGCAAGCCTACACCCGCGATGGCCCAACATCGGGTTGTTTTCTTCTAAAGCGCGGATGCGCGCCTTTAGTATTTCAGTAGAGATCTTAAGCGTCGAGGCGAGTTCATCAATTCCGGAGTCGTGCGGCAAAAATTCGTGTAAGGGAGGATCTAAGAGTCGAATAGTAACGGGAAAGCCTTTCATGGCTCGGAAAATTTCTCGAAAGTCATCCTTCTGCATGGGAAAGAGTTTCGCTAGTGCCACCTCGCGCTCCTCTTTATTCATCGCCAGAATCATTTCGCGCATTGCTGAAATACGGCTCTCGCCAAAAAACATATGCTCAGTACGACAGAGTCCCACGCCCTCTGCACCAAATTGCCTGGCCACACGCACATCGTTGGGAGTCTCCGCGTTCGCGCGCACACCCAGGCGGCGGTACCCATCCACCCATTTCATGAGTTTGCCAAAGTACTCATCCACCTGACTGTTAATAGTGGGAACATGCCCCAAAATAACTTCGCCCGTCGCCCCGTCAATAGTGAGCTGGTCCCCGCGTTTCACGGTGACACCACCAACGCTAAAACACTGCCTCCCGTAGTCGATCTCAAGCTCTCCACACCCGGCCACACAAGGACGCCCCATACCTCTGGCGACGACAGCAGCGTGCGACGTAAGCCCCCCCAGAGCAGTCAGTATCCCTTTGGCGGCGTCCATACCCGCGATGTCTTCCGGAGAAGTCTCGTGCCTCACCAAAATTACGGCGGCACCCTCGTGGCTGCGGCGTTCGGCGTCTTCCGACGAAAACACTACTTCCCCGCTCGCCGCACCCGGCGACGCAGCCAGTCCTTTGGCGATTATCTCCTTCGGTGCACGGGGATCGAGGCGCGGGTGCAAGAGCTGCTCCACTTGTTGCGGATTAATACGCAAAATGGCTTCTTTTTCACTAATCAGTTTTTCTCCCACCATGTCGACTGCGATCCTCACCGCCGCAGAAGCGGTGCGCTTGCCCGTCCGCGTTTGAAGCAAGTAAAGCTTGTTTTTCTGGACAGTAAACTCGATGTCTTGCATGTCACGGTAGTGCCGTTCCAGCTTCTGGTAAGTCTGCACCAGCTCTGCGTACACACTAGGAAACAGCTTTTCCATAGTCGGGAGTGTGCTCTTCCCCGCCGTTTCCGCATTGATGGGCTGAGGGGTACGAATTCCCGCCACCACATCTTCGCCTTGGGCGTTTGGCAAGAATTCACCAAAAAATCTTCTCTCGCCCGTAGATGGATCGCGTGTGAAAGCGACCCCCGTCGCACAATCATTGCCCATATTTCCGAAAACCATGGCCTGTACATTTACAGCGGTTCCCCAATCCTCCGGAATCGAATTGATGCGCCGATAACTTTTGGCTCGGTTAGACATCCACGAACCAAAAACCGCACCGATCGCTCCCCATAATTGCTTGTCGACAGATTCCGGAAAAGGCCGGCGCTGTGCACCACGCACAATCTCTTTAAACTCAGCAACTATTTTCTTGAGCGTCGCGGCACTTAGCTCGGCGTCCGTCTGCACGCCTGCCTCTCGGCGACAGCGAGTGAGCACGGTTTCAAATTGGTAGGAGGGAACCTCCAGCACGACATCGGCGTACATTTGGATAAACCTGCGGTACGCATCGAACGCAAAGCGCTCATCTCCCGACTGAGCAGCCAGTCCCTTCACCGTTTCGTCGTTCAAACCCAAGTTCAAAATGGTGTCCATCATGCCTGGCATGCTAACTCGCGCACCAGAACGAACCGATACCAAGAGCGGGTTTTCTGCCGAACCAAATAGGGCGCCCACACTCTTTTCCATTTTCTTCAGCGCAGCATTCACATCGGCCTTTAGCGCATCGGGGTATTGCTTCCCGTTTTGATAAAAGTGCGTACAAATCTCGGTCGTAACCGTGAAACCAGGCGGCACGGGTAAGCCAAGGCGGGTCATCTCGGCGAGGTTCGCTCCTTTCCCGCCAAGCAAATTCTTCATGTCGGCTTTGCCGTCGGCGCTCCCGTCGCCGAAGTAGTAGACTAAGCTTCCCATTCTTTTTCTCCGCTAAGACGTTCCCGCAAGAATTCTTTGAGTTGGGTCATGCCAACATGCCGTTGCTTCATGGAGTCCCGCTCACGAACGGTAACGACATTAGATTTTCCGGTCTCTCCGTCAATCGTAATACAGTAGGGGGTTCCGACCTCATCCTGTCGTCGATAACGACGGCCAATAGCACCCTTATCATCATAGAAGCAGTTCCATTCCGAAGCGATGTCAGCAAAAATTTTCTCTGCCATTTCTGGCATCCCGTCCTTATTCACCAAAGGAAAAACGGCAGCCTTAATGGGAGCGAGCCGCGGGTGAAACCGCATCACCGTGCGTTCGGCCTCTTCGGCGTACGCATCCGTCAAGAACGCCAAGGTGCCCCGATCCGCTCCGGCCGACGGCTCGATGACATACGGAAAGTAACGTTGCTTGGCTTCGGGATCAGAATAGCTCAGGTCTTTTTTGGAAAACTCGGAGTGCCGCTTAAGATCATAATCGGTCCGGTTCGCAATGCCCTCCAGTTCGGCTCGTCCAAAGGGAAAATCATACTCGATATCCACACAGCCCGCCGCGTAGTGGGCCAATTCGCTCGCTTCATGATCGCGCAGGTGCAGATTTTCCTTTTTGATCCCGTAATTCAGGTACCACTGGTAGCGCGTTTGCTTCCAATGATCAAACCACTGTGGCGCCTCGTCCGGCTTCACAAAGAACTCAATTTCCATCTGTTCGAACTCTCGCGATCGAAAAGTGAAGTTACGTGGATTAATTTCGTTTCTAAATGCTTTGCCGATCTGAGCAATGCCAAAAGGGGGTTTCACGCGCGTACTGCTTAGCACATTCTGAAAGTTAACAAAGATCCCTTGGCAGGTTTCTGGGCGCAGGTAGGCCACCGAACTGCTATCCTCCAGGGCCCCAACGTGAGTCTTAAACATCAAGTTGAATTGCCGGACTTCGGTAAACCTGTCTTTAGTCCCGCAAACGGGGCATTGGTTATTCTCAAGTTGATCGGCCCGCAGCCGACTCTTGCATTGCAGACAATCCACCATCGGATCGGTAAAGGATTGCACATGGCCGGAAGCCTCCCAAGTCCGGGGGTTCATCAAAATGCTGCAGTCCAGACCCACCACGTCCGTGCGGCGCATGACCATGTCGCGCCACCAGGCCTCTTTTACATTTCGCTTGAGTTCAACGCCGAGCGGGCCGTAATCCCAGCAACCGTTCAACCCACCGTAGATCTCGCTGGATTGGAAGATAAAACCCCGTCGTTTGCACAAGGACACCAGGGCCGCCATACGCTGATCCGCACCGGACTTCTTTGCCAAAGCACTCTCCTTCGTCTCACCACATCCCGCTAGCGCTGTCGGATGCCCTAAAATTATCGGCAGGTTATAGCTACCATAGTTTGCGGGCCCGGCAAAGTTTACGACTTAGTAGAGCCGTGTAAACGCCACACAAAGCGGCGCCAGGAGCAGCAGCAGCGCTGGGGGTAGAAAAAAGACGAGTAGAAACCCACCCATCCGGGCCGGCAAGCGTTTCGCAAAGTCTTCTGTTGCAGCCTGATACTCGTTCAAAAGCAAATCGGATAACTGCCCCAAGACGGCACGCACGGGGCGCCCCTCCTCATACAACGCTTCCAACACACTTAAAGCATCCTGCACATTTGTAGGAAGCCCCCTTCCGTCAAAAAGATCGGAGGCGCATGTAGGCACTCTACAAACTCCCGGCAGCGGCCCCAGGTGGCGCTTCAGTTCGCTGCAGGCATAGCGCAATTCGAAGCCACACTCCAAGAAAGCCTGCAACATTTCGACCGCTAGAATTCTTTCCCACAAATTGCGTCGGTAGCGGCGCACGGAGCCACTTAATGAAATTTTGTGCATTTCCATACTACCCACCCTCCCGCTACTTGCATAAGTAGGGCCACGGTGACGCAAGCGGGTCCGTAAAACCCGCCCCAGAAGGAGGAAAAGAGGATCGGCTGAAAGACAGCGTACGCCGCAAAAAGCACCCAGGGAAGCAACGCAGCCACGATCGCTTGCCCGAGCGCCCACTCACGAGATCTTCGCACGCTGGCAAGTCCGGCGCTCTCCGCCCCCAGCAATCTGCAAGCGCTTTTCAAAAGGGCCAGCACCGGCAACCCCTGGCGGTACGCTTGATCCAAAAGCACGACCCAGTACACCGCACTGCCGCTGGGGTAGCGCGACTCAAAGCGGCCCAAGCACTCGGAAACGCTAAGCCCAGCGTCGAAGCCACGAAGCGTACGCCCCAGATGCTGGGAAAACGGACTGCGCAAACGCTGTGCTACCTGAAAAAGAGCCTGTGGCAGGGCTTCGCCGTCGTTCACGAGCACCCGCAGCAAGGTAAAAAATCCAAGCGCCGATCCTTGTAGACGAGCCTGGTTCTGATCTTCACTTACCGAAAAAGATACGCGCGCCAATAACGGAACCAGAAGTAAAACCACCACCCCGAGAATCGGTCTCGCCAAAACTACGCTTATCCCCCCCGCCACGACCACCGCGACTGCCAGAAAATAGGCAAAAAGAGTGCGGCGTCGACGTAATTGGCTGAGCCAGCTGTGGGCGCTAAAATGGTAGCGTCTCCAACAACGACGCGTAGCAGCGCTGGCTCCCCACCACAAGACAGAAAAGCAAATGACTAGAGTGAACCCCTTCAACGCGGATACCCCTCGAAATAGCCTCCCCATAGGCTATGCAAAAACGGTGCTGACACCTCTCAGTCTTTTCAATTGTTGCGCTTTGCACTAAGCTGCAGAGCAGCAGGCTTTGAATCGGACAATCAATGTCCAGTTAGGGAAGTGGGGGCGGAAGTTATGGAACACCAGAACGCATCAGTTTCAGTAGACGGCAACTCGGTTGCCGAGGCCTACCGGCAAAGACAAGAGGCCACCCCTCGCGCAACGGCGCACTTGGTAAAGTCGGGCGGAAGCTACCAGCCAGTCGCCTGGGAAACCATCCACCGAGAAGTGCTAGGCATAGCCAAAGGTTTTTTTTCCATGGGGCTCCAAAAAGGAGATCGAGTTGCCATCATGGCGCACACAGAGCCCCGGTGGAACATCCTCGACATCGCGCTTATCTCCTGCGGCTTTGTCACAGTCCCTGTTTACCCGTCTAGCACGCCAGAAGATGCCGCCTTCGTTCTGGAAAACAGTGAAGCCAAATTACTTTTTGTGGGTGACTCCAAACTGCTCGCCAAAGTCGGGGAAATTTTCAAGCTATCGGGCAAATCGATTCCCCTGGTCACCTTGAAAGATGAGGCCATAAGTAGTGGCGCACTCAAGGCATCCGGCTACGCGCAGTGGGCTTTTCAAACTGTGGACGAAACCACCACACAAACATGGAAGAGCTACTCTGAGAAAGTGGAGCCCACGGATCTGGCATCTATCGTCTACACTTCAGGGACAACCGGCCTACCTAAAGGTGCCATGCTGACCCAATACAATTTTGCCTCCGCGCTGCGAATGGTGGTGGACGAGATCGACCTGACCGCTGACGACACGCTGATGACTTTCTTGCCACTGTCCCACATCCTTGGACGTGTCGACAGCCTCGCTCCTATTTTTGCGGGAATCATAGGCGCCTACGCCGAAGACATCAATTCCATCTCGCGTAATATTCAGGAAGTACGCCCGACGATTTTGATTAGCGTGCCGCGCATCTACGAAAAAATTTATGACAAGATTCGCACTGATGTAGACGCCGGTTCTCCCATCAAGCAGAATATCTTTGCCTGGGCCCAAACTGTCGGGCGTCAGGTGGCACGCCTGAGATCTGAGAAAGAACCGATACCCTTTACCCTACAACTCAAGTTTCAAGTAGCTGACCGCATGGTGTTTTCTAAAATCCGCGCCAAGTTAGGCGGAAAAATCAAACTAACCGCCTCTGGTGGAGCGCCTCTGGCGCAAGATCTTTGTGAGTTTTTCCATGCCTGTGGAGTCAAAATTCTCGAAGGCTACGGACTCACTGAAACCCTCGGGCCGATTTTCGTAAATCGCCCGGACAATTACCGCTTTGGAACTGTGGGTATCCCCATCGGAACCGCACAAGTGAAGATCGCGGATGATGGAGAAATCCTGCTTAGGGGGCCACAGGTTTTCAAAGGTTACTTTGGAAACCCGCAAGCCACCGAAGCCGCATTTTCCGAGGACGGCTGGTTCAAAACGGGGGATATCGGTGAAATCGATTCTAGGGGATTTCTCAAGATTACGGATCGCAAGAAGGAACTTATAGTTACCGCCGGGGGAAAAAACATCGCCCCCCAGAAACTGGAAAACCTACTGAAGCTCAGCCCCTTCATTAGCAACGCCATGGCATTTGGGGATAAGAAGAAGTACATCACCGCGCTAGTGACACTCAACGAAGAGAATGTGCTTGGCTGGGCGAAGACGCATGAGCTCAGTGACATGAGTTTTCACGACCTCGTAGAGCACCCCAAGATCAGGGAACTGATCGATGGGGAGCTGGCGGAGGCAAACAAGAAACTCGCAAGTTTCGAGTCGGTAAAAAAGGTGGCGATTCTTCCCACTGATTGGACGCCAGAAAGCGGAGAACTCACACCTTCCCTAAAAGTAAAGCGCAAGGTCGTCGTTAGCCGGTACCAGGACTATTTGAACCGTTTGTACTGATAGGACCGTTCGGTGGGTGAGGATTTAATGAAAATACTCGTGGTTTTTGGCACGCGCCCCGAGGCCATCAAGTTCCTACCCTTGATCCAGGCCATAAAAGAGCGACACACGTCTTTTTCTCTCCAAGTCTGTACGACGGGGCAGCACCGCGAGCTCGTCGATCAATTGCTCGCTGACTTTGAGATCCGCCAGGACCACGATTTAGACATCATGCGGCCGAATCAAACATCGGTTGACATCATGGAGTCCACACTTCGGAAGCTTACACCGCTGCTCCTCAAAGAACGACCGGACTGGGTCCTCGTGCAAGGGGACACGACGTCAGCCTTGGCGGGAACGCTTGCCGCATTTTACTCCCAAATCCGGGTCGGGCACGTGGAGGCGGGATTGCGCACGTGGAACAAAGCCGCCCCTTTTCCAGAGGAAATCAACCGCGTTTTGATTGATCATACCTGCGACTACCGCTTCGCCCCGACCGAAATCAATCGAGAAAACCTAAAAAAGGAAGGGATTGAAAAGGACGTTTACGTGGTGGGCAACACCATCGTCGACGCGATCCACACGGTACTGCCGCTCGTGGAGAAAAAGTTTGCGGGTTCGTTTGAAAGCAAATATTCCTTTTTGGATGCGGAAAAGAAGCTCATCCTAGCCACCACTCACCGTCGAGAAAATTTCGGAAAGCCCTTGCTAAACATACTAGGCGCTTTCAAGCAAATCGCACACACTCACCGGGATGTTCAACTTGTTTTACCGGTCCATCCAAACCCTGCCGTTTCCACCGTTGCCCGCGAGCAACTAAAAGGAGTTCCCAACATCTTCTTAGTAGACCCACTGGGATACTATGAGTTTCTCTGGATGATGAAGCGGTGCTATCTGCTGCTAACGGACTCCGGTGGCGTGCAGGAGGAGGCCCCTACGTTCGGCAAGCCTTTGTTGGTATTGCGCGAAACAACAGAGCGCGGAGAAGGGGTAGCGGCCGGGGCGGCAAAACTGGTTGGCGCCTCGTGCGACAAAATTGTCGGAGAAACCACATACCTACTCAAGGACACTTCCTCTTATGACGCGATGTCGAAAGTGCCAAACCCGTATGGCGACGGGACGAGTTGCAAACAAATCCTGGATTTGCTGGAGAAGTCTTAACTCAAACGGGACTTAGGTTTCCAAAATGGGGAGAGGGTGTGAGACCTTATTGGGGCATCACACCCTTTTGGAGGTGTACCCGCTTCCCATAGTCCAGAGGGGCCTGGGATTTCGGAAGCGGGTACAAAAGAGAATTCAATGGCCACTCAGGCGCAGCGGCCTGGAAGACCCTACAAATTTCCCGTATCGCGAACCTCAATTTTCTTCGGTTTAGCCGCTTCCACTTTGGGAACTGCAATCTGCAACACTCCGTCCTTGTGTACGGCTTCAATCTTTGAGGTATCTACATCCTGGGGCAAGCGAAACGATCGGGTAAATTTACCGTAGCGGCGCTCACTGTGCCGGAAATTTGTCCCTTCTTTCTTCTCTTCCCACTTGCGCTCACCGGTAACGGTCAGCGTATCGCCTTCCACTTCCACGTGCACATCGTCCTTAGCAAGACCCGGAAGATCGAAGCTTAACAAATAGCTGCGCTCGCTTTCTTCAATGTCTGCCTCGGGAGTAAACTGGACTCGACCGCGCGTGTACCCCTCAAAGGGATTTTCAAAGAAGCGATCGAAATCGCTAAAAAGGTTTCTACCAGGGTTAAAAACACTTAATCTTGTCATCTCAAACCTCCTAAACTTTTCTGCCCATTTACTCGGGCTTTTCTTCGTTCACCTTTAAAATGGGAACGGCTAGAAAATTGTCAAGAGCAGCAAAAATCCAAACGAGATAAGGCACTTAAAGGTTCGAAAAGGCGCTGAACCAAAAAAAAGCCCTGCGGAGTTATCCACAGGGCGTGTAAAAAAGGAACGTGGTACCTTTTATGGGAACATGTTGATGAGAGCCTTGTAGCGATCCCCACGTTCCTCAAAGTTCTTAAACATATCTTGGCTGGCGCAACCTGGCGAAAGCAGGATCACGTCACCCGAACGGGCCTTTTGGTAAGCCAGGTAAACGGCTTCTTCGAAAGTCCCAACCAAGAAAGTCTCCGCAAAATCACCTACCGCACGGTTGATCTTTTCTTTGGCCTCTCCCACCAAAATTAGGTTTTTTACATGGTTGCGGATCGAGTGCTCAAGGACTTCGTATTCTTCGCCCTTGTCTTTTCCACCAGCAATCAAGATGACAGGCTCACGAAAGCTTTCCAGTGAGCGCATCAAGGAATGCACGTTGGTTCCCTTGGAATCATTGTAAAAATTAACCTGATTCTTGCGTGCCACAAACTCCATTCGGTGCGGCAAGGGTTCGAACGTTGTGATAACTTTCTGAATGGCTTCGTTTGACACTCCCACGAGTTTGGCGGCCAAAGCAGCAGCCATCACGTTCTCCTTATTGTGGAGACCGCGCAACAAGAGGTTGTTGAGGTCAAACTCATGTTCCTTCCAACGTGGAGCGTGCAAGTGCATCACGGTCGGGGGGGACAAATACATCCCTTGGAAGCGTTCCGTGTATTGAACCGGGACCTTCGAAAGGGTATCCGTCGTAAAATACATGACCTTCGGTTTCACATTAGAAAGCAGGCTCATTAACTTAGGATCCCGAAGATTGGTCACTACATGGTCGTCTTCAGTCTGGTTTTTCACCAAACGCATTTTTGCTTCAATATAGTCATCATAGCTGCTGTAACGATCCAAGTGGTCCGGGGCCAAATTCAAAATCACTGAAACCGCGGGCTTAAGCGTGTGGGTGGTTTCGAGCTGGAAGCTACTAATCTCCAGCACGATAAAATCACTGCGATCCCGTTTGCTGACATAGTCAGAAATGGGCAGCCCGACATTGCCGCATAAGAATGCGGTTTTTCCAACCGCACGGATCATTTCGGCGATCAGGGTAGACGTCGTGGTCTTCCCGTTAGTCCCAGTAATGGCAACGATGGGTTTGTTGATAAAGAGGCTCGCCAACTCCACTTCGCTGATAATTGGAATTTTCGAGCGCTCTGCCTGACGAAGAGGTTTGATATCCAGGGAAACACCGGGGCTCACCACAATCAAATCCTGATCACAGAACGTCTTCAGGACGTGCTTACCGAGTTCCGCCTTGTACTTGTAACCTTCCAAGGCTTCGATGGATTCCATCAAATCCGTCTTGTTCAACTCGTCTGTTACCGTAACCTTGCAGCCTTTTTTACAAAGCAGCTTAGTGGCAGCTACTCCGGTCCGGCCCATCCCCACAACCAGGACGCGCATATTCTTCTTAATTTTAACCATCTCTCTCTCCCTAGAACTATCTCAATTTCAACGTCGCCAAAGCCAACATGGCGAGAATGATCGATATGATCCAAAAACGGACCGTCACTTGCGGCTCCGCCCACCCCGACAACTCAAAATGGTGGTGGATGGGCGCCATTCTAAAGACGCGCTTTTTTGTCATTTTGTAGGAAACCCGCTGTGTAATGACAGAGATCGCCTCCATGACAAAAATGCCTCCCACTATCACCAAAAGCAGTTCGTTCTGGGTGACCAGTGCCACCGTTCCGATTGCACCGCCCAACGCCAAGGCCCCGACGTCACCCATAAAAACTTGCGCGGGGTACGTATTGAACCAAAGAAAACCAATTCCGGCGCAGGCCATTGCCCCGCAAAAAATCGAAAGCTCCCCAGCATCCAAAACGTAGGGAATATATAGGTAGGCCGCGAGTTTGGAATGCCCCGCCAGATAGGAAAGCAACGCAAACGTAGCGGCTGTACTGATGATCGGGCCAATCGCCAAGCCGTCCAGGCCATCGGTCAAGTTCACAGAATTTGAAGTTCCCACAATAACAAACCAAGCAAAGGGCACATAAAGCCAACCTAGCTCTGGTGTGAACCCTCGAAAGAACGGCACATAGAGCACCGTATCCATACTCATATAAGAGAGAAGGTACCAAACGACCGCAACGGCGATGAGCGTTTGGAGCACCATCTTGGCTCTCTCTGAGAGTCCTTTAGAGTTGTGCTCTTTGATCTTCAGGTAATCATCAAGCCAGCCAACGAAACCAAAACCGACGGTCACACCTAGCACGAGCCAGATATAACGATTGGTGAGATCCGCCCAAAGTAGAGTGGAAACCACCACGGTCATCAGAATCAGCAGTCCACCCATAGTAGGTGTACCGCGCTTCTTCAAGTGAGACTGGGGACCATCCTCCCGAATGGTTTGCCCAATCTGGCGGTTAGCAAGAACCCGAATAAACAAAGGCCCGAGAGCAAAACTCAGAACCAAAGCTGTCAGTCCCGCGCATAGCACCCGGAAAGTAATGTATCTGAAAACATTAAAGCCCGGGACTACGTCGTGAAACGAGTAGAAAA
>JAGQZV010000078.1 GCA_020435295.1 Bdellovibrionales bacterium
GTTGCCACGGGAACTGGCTACGCAGCTTTCGGCTCAAACCGTTTTGGGGGCTGCCAAGATGCTTCAGGAAACGGGGCGCCACCCGGCTGCGCTAAAGGACGAAGTTACTACGCCGGCAGGGTGCACCATAGACGGGTTGGTCGAGCTTGAAGAGGGCAAATTGCGTATTACCTTGATTAAGGCCGTTGTTGCCGCAACGGAACGAGCTAAGACACTCTCTGGTGGCGCCTAAGCCGCCTTCAAACTACCGTCGCGTTGGCTTTGACCCGAGCGCTTACGCCGACTAGGATAGGTGCGATTAGTAAGGAGCCTGAAATGCCCAACACAGCCATTCTCGAAGTTGACGGTAAACGGTATGAGTTTCCCATTATTGAGGGGTCAGAAAACGAGCGTGGAATCGATATCAGCAACCTCCGCAAAGAAACAGGACTCATTACACTCGACAACGGCTACATGAATACCGGCTCCTGTTTGAGCGCCATTACGTACTTGGACGGGGAAAAAGGGATTCTCCGCTACCGGGGCATTCCAATAGAAGAGCTGGCCGAGCACTCAAACTTTCTAGAAACCAGCTACTTGCTTATTTACGGTGAGCTTCCCACAAAGAAGCAATCCGAGGACTTTCGAACGAATCTGACCCGCCACACGATGATCCACGAGGATATGAAGCGGTTTTATGACGGCTTTCCCAGAGACGCACACCCGATGGCGATATTATCTTCTGCGGTAAACACGCTTTCCACCTTCTATCAGGAAGAAGAGAGTCAACCGCATGGGCGCAAGCTAACCTATTCGATCCTCAGGCTGCTGGGTAAACTGCCCACCATTGCTGCATTTTCTTACAAGAAGTCCATTGGTCAGCCCTTTGTGTATCCAACTAATAGTCTGACCTATAGCGCGAACTTCTTAAAGATGATGTTCGGGGTCCCTGCGGAAGAGTATGAAGTCAACCCCGCTGCTGAACATGCGTTGCGTTTGCTTTTCATGTTGCACGCGGATCACGAGCAAAACTGCAGTACCTCGACCGTTCGTTTGGTCGGCAGTGCCGGTACCAATCTTTATGCGGCCATTTCCGCTGGTATTGCGGCGCTTTGGGGCCATCTCCACGGTGGTGCCAATCAGCGCGTCGTTGAGATGTTAAAGCGCATTCAGGCAGAAGGCGGAGATGGGGAAAAATTCCTCGAGCGGGTGAAGAACCGAGAAGAGGGTGTGCGCTTAATGGGATTTGGACATCGCGTCTACAAGAACTTCGATCCACGTGCGACGATCATCAAAAAAGCGTGCGACAACCTTCTTTCAAAAATGGGGATTTCCGATCCGTTGTTGGATATTGCCATGAAGCTAGAAGAAGCCGCCTTAAAGGACGATTACTTTGTCGAGCGCAAACTCTACCCGAACGTGGATTTTTATAGTGGCATCATTTACCGAGCGATCGGCATACCACTCAACATGTTTACCGTGATGTTTGCCATTGGTCGTCTTCCCGGATGGATTGCCCAATTCAAAGAAATGGTCGATTCGCCGGATACGAAGATAGGTCGCCCGAGGCAAGTCTACACTGGACCGGTTCACCGGCACTATGTGCCGCTCGCGGAGCGTGGTTGAGTTAGAAATTGTACATGAGAACGCCTAGGAACTGGTTCTGACTGTCCCCGAAGGTGGAACCATCCACCGCAAATTCCCTGCGCGTGTACTGTGCCCCCAGCAAGAGGTGCCTTAGTATTTCATAATACGCACCCGCTCGGAGTCGATTGAACGTGGCTGCGCCGGAAGATGCCTGAGAACCGGAGGCGTCCTCTAAAGTAGTAGTGGCATTTCCCAGAAAACCCAGGGCAAAGTCCGCAGAAAACATCAGTTTCGCCGTTGCGTAGAGATCAAACCCGGCAAGCGCGTGTATTCCGGATACGCTTGTGGTTGTAACATTCGATCCGACAGACACTACGGATACTTTTTGCTGGAGCAACGAGTAGCCGCCACCTAGCTTAGGAATAAATTTCGCGTTAGATCCGATACGAATGGGTAGTTGAACCTTTAAGGACAGGTCGCCTCCGATGTTGCTGAGGCTGCGGTCTTCGCTAAAGCTGTCACCCACAAAAACGGCGGCGTCACTTTGGGCTTGGGATGCCAGGCCATAAAAGAAATCCAATTCTGCGCCAAAGTATGAGTATTGGAGATCGCCACGGACCCCAAGGTAGATGTTGTTGTTGAAGCCCTCCGCAGCAACAGTGGAGGAGGAACTTAGGCCGCCCAGAAGGCCGATGCGGGCCAACCACTTTCGAGCGTCGTCTTGATCGTAGCGGTCGGCCGCGTAATAGGACTTGGAACTGCGGTAACTTCGTTCGTTGTAGCTGGCCAATCCGCGCCGTCGCGGGCGTCGTCTTCGGGCGCGTCGTTGGCGCCGGGAACTTTCATAGTACCCTTCACTTCCGGATGCTCTTCGGTAACGTCGCGGGCGGACGCGACGTGGGCGAACTGACTCTTGAAGGCGATAGGCATCGTCGTCTTCGGCCTGAGCCCCCTGGGGGATAGCGTGCAGTCCTGCCGCGATCAACAAAAACAGAAAGGCTTTGTAAGAGAAGGACTTCATTTCCACTCCAAAAAGGTGTCGGTAAGGCGTCGTATACTAAGAGTGTGCAAGGGAGGTGCCATGAAATCCGTGCCTAGGGGGTGTATACAAGCTGTAAACACTTTTGACAGGTGGCCAGAGCTTAGCGCGACTGCCGGCCCTTTCTAAAAGGCGAACGAAAGAACGCCCAGCAGGTTCGTTTGGCGCTGCACTACGGTTCTGTTGAGAGAAATTTCTCGGTAAATGAACTGCGCCCCGAGCCAGACGGGTCCAAATAGCTTAAAGGAAACCGCGGTGCGAATCCGACTCAGCCCAGCGTCGAATAGCGTGAAACTTTCGCCAGCAAAGCTGCCGGTAGCACTAATAGGAACATATGTCGAGGCTGATCCGTCAAAGCTTGGCGCGACGTCTGCGGAAAAAAGAAGCCCTGAAGTCGGATAGAAGTCAAAGCCGGCGAGGACGTGGTACGCGCCTGCGTGAGTCACCACCTGGCCCGCCGACTGAAAGACGTCAGTCCTCACTCCCGAGTAACCTACTCCTACTTTTGGAATTAACTTCGTGTTCGCTCCAAGTGAGATTGGGAGCTGCAGCTTTAGCGAAATGCCTCCGGCAATCGTTTCCCCTCGCGAAGGCGGGATTTGATCTGCTGTGTAAGGGATCCCCACTGGTTAAAGAGTGAACCGACCGCGGAAAAAGATGTAGAGTATGTATTCATTGTATACTGGGAGATTGCAAGTCATGGACCACTCGGGTTTTTCGGTATGGATGACCAAGAAAGCTTTAGAAAGCTGGTCCCTTATTACGGGTTGGCGGACGCGACCCCCGTGTGAAAAGCAGGTCCAAAACCCGCCGATTCTTTCGACACAGTCAAGTTCTTGGCCTGGGGTCGCCGTGGTCGGTTCGATGCCGATGAATGCCAAAGGAAACCGGGTCCTCCAAAAGTGCGTTGGTGTCGATTTATTTTTGGTATAATTTTTCCGCGGCTTGGTTTAAATTAGCTAACTCATCGTGGCAAAAGACAAAATTACAACTAGCAGTACGGCAGAGTATTTCTCAAAAAACCTCCAGCAGGTCGGGTTTTCGTCGGCCACCAAAGCAGTGCTTACCACCCTTAAGGAAGCGGTGGATAACTCGCTTGATGCGTGCGAGGACGCCGGCATCCTTCCCGAGCTCAGTGTTGAGATAGAAAAAAAAGGCGCCGGTACCCTACGTAATACCGATCTCATTCGCATTAAGGTAGAGGACAATGGACCCGGCCTAGACCTAGACGATGTACCCAAAGTGTTCGGTGAATACCTGGCCTCCTCCAAATTCGGTCGGGGGCGATGTTCTCGTGGCCAACAAGGCATTGGTATTTCTGCCGCAACGACATGGGCGCAGCTCACTTCGGCCCGGGGGGCTCTAGTTACTACCAAGACCAAGCGCATGCGAAATGCCGTCTCCATGGTTGTGAATGTGGATATTCGCCACAACAAGGGGCTTATCAAAAACAAAGAAAGCCTTCCCAAGTGGGATCGTCAACACGGCCTGAGCGTTGAATTCTTCATCGACGGAAGAGTGCAGCTCAACGGCGAGGGTGGGCTGCTCACCTATTTGCAGGGCACTACGCTGGTGAACCCGCACCTCACAATGACCTACAAGCTGCCCGATCAAGAAAAAGTGGTCATCAAGCGGGTGGAAGAAAACTCGCCGCAGGTACCGGATGCAACGATGCCGCATCCCCATACAATGAAGCTAGGCGAGTTCATTCACCACGCACATCTTTTTGGACCCGTTGCATTGAAAAGTTGGCTCAAGAAAGGGTTTACTCGAGTTAGCGACAACATTATCGAGCAGATGGTGAAAAACGGTCTAAAGAAAGACTACCTAGCCAAGCCAGTGAACAAGCTTCACCAGTCGGAGATGAAAGAGGTGTTTGCAGCGGTCCAAAAAACAGAACTGATGGCCCCCACCACCCGATCGGTGATGACCATTGGTGAAGCCCCGCTCGCTCTTAGCATTCGACGCATGGGCGAAATCGATTTCTTCTCTGTGGTAACCCGCAAACCAAAAATTTGCGATTCTAAACCGGTTGCGATTGAAGTGGCGATTGCGCGCTTTTTGGATCGTCAGGGCCCTCGAGACGAAGAGGATAGCGCTCCGGTTACGGTGCTGCGTTTTGCTAACCGCGTTCCGCTCCAATTTGATAAATCCGCTTGCGCCATCGTTAGGGCCATTGAAACAGTGAACTGGCGTTCGTATGGGATCTCTCAACCGAGGAACAACTTGCCGTTGGGACCCTATGTGTTCGCTGTTAGCGTGGTTTCGCCGTTCATCAAATTTAAGAACGCATCGAAGGAAACTATTGATGCGAGCGATGAGCTCGTCGAGGAAATCCGTCGGGCGTTAATGCAAGCGGGCCAGCGCTTGTCCCGCCACATTCGTCGCGAGAAAAAAGCGGATGATCTGGAGAGAAAGAAAGAGCATATCGAGCAGTTTGGCCCCATTTTGGTTTCGGCTCTATGTCGGATCGTGAAGGCGCCAGCGAAACGCAAGAAGCAAGCCACAGAAGGGCTTGTAAAGCTCCTTGGACGAGAGCTAAATCAGGCCAAGGAACAGCTGGTACAAGCCGAGGTGGACGTTAAAAAAGTGGTGGCTCAACGGGAAAAGCGCCTGGGGAAGGGCAAATCCAAGAAGAATAAGGACGCTGAAGCGGAGGCTTGATGGCAAGCACACAGACAGACATTCCAAAGATGAGCAAAACTCTCTGCAATCGCTTGCTCACCGATCTGGAAAATGCGAGACGTCCGGTATTGGAAGCCATTAAATGTTCCCTGGATAATGCGAACTATTCGGGAAAGCTTGGATATTTGACTCCGGGGGATAAACGGGTACGGACTGAGCTCAACGTCAGCTCTGTGCAAAAGATGTCTCGAGCCATCTTTTTGCTTGAGATATTGCTTCGAAATCTCGAAACAGGCGCCGTAAACACCAAACGCGAGCTTTACTACATTTCCAAAGGTGAAGTGAAACACAATCCGGAGTTGGCCCCGCTAGACTTTACGGATCAAAGCGAAAGTGACTCAATTGTTGATTTTATCTGCGAAATGTTGGTCTGCTACCGAGAGGATCTAAATTGCTTTGCCAACGATCGGGGGGGGCAGACTTACTCCGATTATCTAGTGGTTACAGAAAAATTGCCTAGTGGAGGCACCGCAACGGTGGATCTGGGTTCGTTAGGAACTACGCCATTTCAGCCGAAGAACCGTCCGCAAAGTTTGAAGTTGAGGGCTAAAAAGAAAATAGACTTTTGCCTTGTAGTGGAATCAGAGGGTACAGCAAATACTTTTGTGGCGAACGGATTTTGCAAGCGACACAAATCGATCCTGGTAGGTGCACAGGGTGTTCCTAGCAACGCCGTTCGTGGCTGGGTAAAGCTCATTCAAGATCAACTTCGGGTGCCGATCTATTTCTTCGGCGATTTGGACGCCTATACGATGCAGAACATTTACCGAACTCTAAAGGCAGGATCCGCCGGTAGTCTCATCCGAAATTCAGATTTTTCCGCGCCGGACGTGCGTTTTCTAGGAGTGCTTCCAGAGGACATAAAAAAATATGATTTGGCCGACTACGCTGTACGAGAGACGGATTTACAGGAAGCCCGGGCGCTGAAGAAAGCCAAAGATGCGTTGGCAAACGACCCCTTTTTCAAAGATCCGCGAAACAAGAAAGTTTCGCAAATTCTTAAATGGTTGCTCAAGAACAAACGACGTTGCGAGCAACAGGCCTACTTCATGGTAGATCCCCGCGATCCGGCAAAACCGGAAAAGATCATCGTAGAGAAAATTAAGAAGAAGAATTACGTTTAACTAGAATTGGAATCGCAGCCCGGCGCGGATGACGTCGCCGCGCAGATCTAACGCATCAGGGTTTTTCACTCCCAAGTCAGTCTTTCGCGCGTATTCCACGGTGAGATACGTCTGCTGCAGTCCTGCGTTAATCCGCAGCGATTTGGCAGCTCCCCCATCTATCGCGTTTAGCAGCACTTGTATGCCCGCTGCGTACTCCAAACCGAAAAACTTTCCCGCGCGCTCGGGCGCTCCAGAGTTGGAGGCCTGACGTACAAAAGTGACAGAAGGGCCAACGCGAGCGAAGGGGACTACTATCTGATCTTCAAGAAACTCAGCGCGGTAGGTGAGATAGGTTTCCACCGGAATAGAGACGAGTACGTTAGACCTGTCTACCGACACGATGGAGGAGTCCTTGCGCAGTTCTTCTGCAGTCGGCGTAGCATTAGTCAGGGTGACTGTTCGTGGGGAGACGGCAAAGCCTAGGCCGACGCCGACGGAGAAGGTCCCCACGGGTAGCCGCAGCGGTATCCATTCCAATCGGGCTTGGGCCGCATGGCCGCGACCACTAATCCCCGCGCCGCTTCCGGCATAGCTGAAGTGCGAGTAGGTGGGAGCTCCGTAACCCAGCACAACGCCAAAACGGGCTGGGCGCAATTCGGCCGCCCCGGCAGGCGGGGCGGTTACACCGAGCCACAGAGAGGCAAGTAGCATCCATGTTTTGTAAAGGGTGTTCATACGTTGATCGACGGATGTCATAGCGCATTGTGACTTTTCCCACAAGTCCCCGGGCCGTACTTTCGCTTGACTGGCCCTTTGTCATCCCGTACGACAATATAAGGCGCGAAGCGCCTCCTAAGAACCGGTATCCACCGGGGGGTACTTCTTACCGAGGAACTCCGAAGTCATTCGGTCGCCCAGTTTCTCGACTTTTTCGACCCTCTTTATTTCTGACATTCTTTGGGATGATCGCCTTCACGGTGATGTTTTGCTCTGCGTTTGCGTTCCTTCGGGGAGACTAGGAACCTTGAGCAGTGGCGGTGTGTTCATCACCTAAGGCCGCCCCTTACATGGGATGGGAAAATGGGAGGGTGAAATACCCTCCCGCTTTCCCGGTTACCGCATTTTCACTCCCGACCTGCCTGTGGTAAGACGTTAGCTTTAGCAAGTACGGAGAACTCTTGAACTTCCTCAAGCACCTCAATGAACCCCAGCGCTTGGCCACCGCCTACGGAGAGGGGCCGATGCTTGTTCTAGCCGGAGCGGGTTCGGGCAAAACCCGCGTACTCACCCACCGCATGGCCTATTTGATCTCCGAGCTAAACATGGATCCGACTCAGATCTTTGCTGTTACTTTTACAAACAAGGCGGCTGCAGAGATGAGGTCCAGGGTACAACACTTGCTTGGGGATCTCTGCGACTGGCGCTACCTCGAACGAGATCTTTGGGTGAGCACGTTCCATTCGGCGTGTGTGCGGATCTTGCGCTCGGATATTCACCACCTAGGCTACAGTCCCCAGTTTACGATTTACGATGATGGTGACCAACTTTCTGTAATCAAAGCCTGCATGAAGGAATTGAATATCAGTGAGCAGATGCTAGCTCCCAAAGCCATTCAAGCCCGCATCAATAAAATTAAAAACGAAGGCGAAGACCACACTACCTATAAGTCCGCGTTTGGTGGGCCGACAGAGGACGCATTCATCCGTCTCTTCGAGCGGTATGCAGCGGTTCTTAAGCAGGCTTCGGCCCTGGATTTTGCGGATCTTATTCTACTCACGGTACGCCTCTTCCAAACCAATACAAACGTATTGCGAGCGTATCAGCAAAGATTTCAGTATGTCCTTATTGACGAGTATCAGGATACGAATCGTTGTCAGTATCTGCTGGTAAGATTATTAGCCGGAACGCGCGCTAACATTTGTGCTGTTGGCGACGAGGATCAGTCGATCTACCGTTGGCGGGGCGCGGATATCTCCAACATTCTTAATTTCGAACGCGATTACCCCAATGCGAAAATCTTTAAGCTGGAGGAAAACTACCGCTCCACCAAAAACATCATTGAGGCTGCCAGTCATGTTATCGCGTACAATACCGAAAGACGCGATAAGCAGCTTTGGACATCCAACGCCGAAGGTTCAAAGATTCGAATTATCGAGGCCTATGATGAACATGATGAGGCTACAAAAATTGCCAACGAGATCTCGCTGGCGTCAGCCGAGCATGATCTAAATCAACTAGCCGTTTTTTACCGCACCAACGCGCAGTCACGTCTAATTGAAGATACGCTTCGGGCAAAGGGAATCAACTACGAGATCTATGGAGGCGTAAAGTTCTACGCTCGTCTAGAAGTGAAAGACGCTTTGGCGTATCTAAAACTGCTTTCAAATCCGGACGATGACGTAAGTTTTAGGCGTATTGTGAATGTGCCAGCGCGCGGGATTGGTAATGTCACCATAGAAAGGATGGGGAGCAAAGCTAGAGAGCTTGGGTTGAGCTACTATTCTCTTCTTAAAGTCGCTTTTGAAGATGGGGACATTGATTGGGATCCAGGCAGAAGTCGCAAGAACCTGCACAAATTTCACCAGATCATGAAAGAGCTGGAAAAAGCAAAACCGAACCTACTTCCATCCGATCTGCTAGATATGGTTTTAGAGGAGAGCGGATATCGTAAGTCGCTCTTGGATGAAAAGACTGTAGAGTCGCAATCACGCCTTGAAAACTTGGCAGAGTTGAAGCAGAGCCTGGTTGAGTACGAGCTTCGCCAAGGTGCTGAGAATCCGGAAAGTCAGATCAGTTTGGAGGGCTTTTTGGAGCAGATTGCCTTGGTATCCGATATTGACCGGTTTGATCCACAAGCGCCGGCTATAAAGATGATGACCATTCACATGGCAAAAGGGCTGGAGTTTGACGTTGTTTTTATCAGTGGCTTGGAGGAGGAACTGTTTCCTAATATTCGCCCCTGGGAGGCTGAGCAGCCGGAAGACATTGAGGAAGAACGGCGTCTCTTCTATGTCGGGATGACCAGAGCCAAAAAGGAGTTGAATCTTTTTTACGCAAAAAACCGAACGGTCTTCGGAAACACGCAATACCGGGTGATGAGTCGGTTCATAGAGGAAATTCCGTCGGAATATGTCGAACTCAAGAAGGCCGATTACTTTACACGCCGTCGACCCTATGTGGACCGACCGGGGTTGGCACCGCGCCAGAACAGCTGGGACGCCGACTTCGATTTCGACCAAAGTACCGTCTTCGATGAGGAAGTGGCAGACGCGGACTTCGAGGATGGCGATGCTTTTCGTGCCGGTCACAGGGTCTTGCACCCGATCTTTGGAGAGGGTGTAGTTCGCAAAACAGTGGGGAAGGATAAGTTGTTGGTGGAGTTTCGGGGTCAGGGGATGAAAAAAATTTCCCGCAAGTTCAGCCAGCTTAAGCATATTTAGCCTCGATCCACATCGCAAATGGTTGCGCGCAAGGCCGGCAGAAGGGTATGTTTAGGCGTTTTGGAGAGAGACGATGAGTGGAAGTTCCAATTTGGATCGCGAGGACGTATTGAAAATCGCCCGATTGGCCCGCCTCGAGCTGGACGAAGCTGAGGTGGCGCTATATCAGGACCGCCTGGGACGGGTACTCGAGTATGTTCGGGAGTTAAATCAGGTAAAAACCGAGAAGGCTGCCACGGTGAAACACGTACCCCGAGATGCTGTTTCAATACGGGAAGATCGCGCCATTGAGTTTACTGACCGGGAAGCGCTTCTAAGAAATGCTCCAGCGCAAATCGAAGAGCATTTTCTGGTTCCGACCGTGATAGAGCAGAACTGATGCAGCTAAAAGAATTTACAATCGAGCGCGTGATTGCAGGGTATCGCAAACAAGAGTTTTCACCGTCAGAGCTCGCCACGTCCTACCTAGATGCGATTGAAGAGCAAAACGGGCGGCTGGGTGCTTTTCTGCAGGTGGATCGGGATCTTGTGCTCGCCCAAGCAGCGGCACTAGATTCTCGACGTCAGGAAGTTAACAAACTTCCTCTCTTCGGTGTCCCGATCGCGATCAAAGATAACTTTTTGGTAAAGAATTGGCAGGCAACGGCCGGTTCCAAGATACTCAAGGGCTACGTCAGCCCCTATACCGCGACGTGTGTGGAAAAGTTAGAGTCTGCTGGCGCCATTATCATCGGGAAGACCAATCTCGATGAATTCGCCATGGGGTCCTCAACGGAGAACAGTGCCTATTTCCCCGCAAAAAACCCTTGGGATACCTCGCGCGTGACAGGAGGTTCCAGCGGTGGGTCCGCCTCAGCGGTGGCCGCTGCATTGGCGGTGGGATCTTTGGGCTCGGATACCGGCGGTTCCATCCGCCAGCCTGCACGCCTTTGCGGCATTGTCGGTTTGAAGCCCACTTATGGTCGAGTCAGCCGATATGGAATCATAGCGTTCGCAAGCTCGTTGGATCAGGTCGGCCCCTTCGGGCGAACCGTGCAGGATGTGGCCAGCCTACTTGAGGTGATTAGCGGCTACGATAGAAATGACGCCACTAGCAGTCGCGCAATTGTCCCGCACTATTCTGATCACTTGAAAGGCGCTACGCTAAAAAACGTGCGCGTTGGCATCGCTAGAGATTGGTTGGAAGGTGTAGACGGGGAAGTGCGCAAGTCTTTTGATGAGGCCGTTAAGCTGATGATTAAGGACGGTGCAAAGATCGTCGATATCAGTTTGCCCCACAGCCGTTATGCGCTGTCGACCTACTACATTATCGCGCCATGCGAGGCGAGCAGCAATTTGGCGCGATACGATGGGATCCATTCCGGTTTTCGTGCCGAAGGGGTTACGGATCTGGATTCGGTCTATTTTAAGAGTCGCGGACAAGGATTTGGTGCTGAAGTAAAGCTGCGTATTATGCTCGGGACGTATGCTTTGAGCGCGGGATACTACGACGCCTTCTATGGTAAGGCGAACGAGGTGCGCAAGCTGATCCAGCAGGATTTTCTTACGGCGTACGAAGACTGTGACTGCATTGTGATGCCAACATCCCCTAGTACTGCCTTTAAGTTTGGCGAAAAGGCGGCAGATCCAATCAAGATGTACACATCCGACATTTGTACTTTGCCAGTCAGTTTGGCGGGGCTTCCCGCTTTGTCTGTACCGTGCGGTTTGGATTCGCAAGGCCTCCCTATCGGCTTGCAGTTCATCGGCAAGCATTTCGAGGAAAGTCACCTTCTAAAGGTGGCGCACAAGTACGAACTGGAACGCGGGGAATTTCCGCTTCCTGCAGGGGTGGACTATTGAGTTTGAGTGAAAAATACGAGGCTGTTATTGGACTGGAAGTGCACGCCCAACTTCTTACCGAGAGTAAGATGTTTTGCGGTTGCCGCAATGCCTACGGTGCGCCCCCGAACACCCAAATGTGCCCTGTTTGCACCGGGCAGCCAGGCACGTTGCCAGTCATCAATCAATTCGCAGTCGAGCTCGGTGTTCGAGCGGCCCTGGCAATCAAAGCGGAAATTCACCACGAAAGCGTATTTTCCAGAAAGAACTACTTTTATCCCGATTTGCCCAAGGGCTACCAGATCAGTCAGTACGAGCGACCATTTTGCACCCGAGGAAAAATCCTCATCAGTCTTGGTGACGGCAGTGAAAAAGAGATCGGTATTACCCGCATTCACTTCGAAGAGGATGCGGGAAAGAACCTCCACAAAGGCGACCATACACAGGTCGATTTGAATCGGGCCGGCGTTCCGCTAATTGAGATTGTCAGCGAGCCAGACATGCGAACCGCCGAAGAAGCCGGACAGTATCTGCGCACGCTTCGGACCCTGCTTCGCTATGCGAACGTCACGGATGGCGATATGGAAAAGGGGAATTTTCGCTGCGATGCTAACATTTCCGTTCGCCCCAGGGGCCAGAAGGAATTCGGAACAAAGGTCGAGTTAAAGAACATCAATTCGTTCAGGTTTGTCGAGAAGGCCGTTGAGTATGAAATCGATCGCCAGATTCGAGCGATTGAAGGAGGCGAAACCATTGTCCAGCAGACCCGCGGGTGGAATTCTGCCAAGAATGTTTCAGAGGTTATGCGGGAGAAAGAGGACGCCCACGACTACCGTTATTTCCCCGAGCCCGACCTTGCGCCATTGCAGATTTCCGACAAGTGGATCGGTGAAATAAAGAACGAACTTCCGGAGCTTCCGGACCAGAAAAAGAGCCGGTTTGAATCGAGTTATGGTCTGTCGGGTTATGACGCGGGCGTACTCACCGCTTCCCGCGATCTTGCGAACTACTTTGAAGGCGTGGTGGACGTCTGCAAAGACGCGAAAACAAGTGCCAATTGGGTCATGAACGAGTTGTTGGGACGACTTAACGCCGTGGGCAAAGACATCGTGGAGACGCCTGTTTCTGCGATGGAGTTGGCGAACTTAATCTCAAAAGTGCAGTCTGGTGCGATCAGCGGTAAAATAGGAAAGACAGTCTTTGAAGAAATGTTTGAGACCGGCAAGACGGCGGAGAGCATTATCGAAGCGCAGGGGTTGAAGCAAATAAGTGACCCTTCCGCTTTGGAACCTGTTGTTCGCAAAGTAATGGAAGCCAATCCGGGACAGGTAGCCGGCTATAAGGCGGGCAAAGTAAAACTGTTGGGCTTCTTCGTGGGACAGGTGATGAAGGAAACCAAGGGGCAGGCAAATCCCGGTTTGGTGAACGACATCGTAAAAAAGCTCCTCGATTCCTAGCCGCAAACTATTCCAAAAGACTGCGTTAAAGCCACTCACCAAAAGCGGAGACATGATGAAGGCGCTGATTACGGGCATTACCGGTCAGGACGGGTCTTATTTGGCCGAGTTTCTGATCGCTCAAGGGTACCGTGTCTATGGCGTGGTACGCCGTTCTTCGACGGAGAAGTATGACCGTATTGCCCACATCCGGGATCGTTTGGTGTTGGTGCAAGCGGATCTCTTGGATCAGGTTTCGCTGAGTCAGGCGCTAAAGGAAATTCAGCCGGACGAAATCTATAATCTAGGGGCACAGTCCTTTGTGCCCACCTCCTGGGCCCAACCCGTGCTTACAGCGGAATTTACCGGAACCGGGGTAACTCGCATGCTGGAAGCCATTCGCTCGGATTGCCCTGACGCTCGATTTTACCAGGCCTCCAGTTCGGAAATGTTTGGAATGGTGCGAGAAACTCCGCAAAATGAGAAAACCCCTTTTTACCCGAGAAGCCCGTACGGAGTGGCCAAGGTATATGGGCACCATATTACGGTAAACTATCGGGAGAGCTATGGCCTCTTCGCTGTAAGCGGCATTCTTTTCAATCACGAATCACCGCGGCGCGGGCTTGAGTTTGTTACACGAAAGATTACTGACGCGGTGGCACGCATTAAGCTTGGACTGGCTGATGAGCTAAAACTCGGCAATTTGGATGCCAAACGTGATTGGGGCTTTGCCGGTGACTACGTAAAGGCGATGTGGATGATGCTCCAACAGGAAAAGCCACAAGACTACGTAATCTCCACAGGAATTGCCCACTCGGTGCGCGAGTTTGCAGAAATCGCGTTTAGCTTCGTTGGACTAGATTACAAAAAGTACGTGAAATTGGATTCGGAGCTGTTGCGGCCGGCGGAAGTAGATCACCTCCTCGGCGATAGCAGCAAGGCTCGCGCCGAACTTGGCTGGAGGCCGGAGGTGGGATTTAGAGAAATGATTGAGATGATGGTTGAGGCGGATCTCCAACGTTATAGCTACGGCAAGCTCATGGATGAGAACCGGTACTCGGAAACCAAAACTCAAAAGGTATTATCCTCATGAAGACGATGGAATTGGTTGTAGAGTGCCAAACCGGATTCCTGGG
>JAGQZV010000007.1 GCA_020435295.1 Bdellovibrionales bacterium
GTACGTAGCGTTGCGCTTGCAGTTTTTTTTTGTCCGTATCTCCAGTATTCCAGTACTGAAGTCCACGCACTCTGCCCCCCTCAATCTCCGCCCGCACCTGATCGGCCCGAACGACTGAAATTTGGGCTCGTTCCAACGCGGCGAAGATCCCGTCTTGCAAACGTTTGCCCGGAACCGCTTCAACCGTGCCCAAACACTCCGAGATAGGCTTCTTCAACTCCAGTTGCAAATCGCTCAAAGGCTTCACATCCCAGAAAAGAGGGGGTAAGAGAACTCCGTCCACATGCTGCGACACCTCGGCAATGGATCCAAGCATCCTTTCACGAAACTCTGCGTCCCGTTGCAATCGAACGGCTATCACGGATAAGGGGGCGTCAGCCATCGCCGGCAGAGCTTCTAACACTGCGGGCAGGATCTCCACCTTAAGCTTGAAATTCGTCAACGCGTGTTGCTCCCACTGGCGACACAAAGCTTGCGCCATCAAGCGCCAAGAGGGGTGATACGCAAAGGCAAGCTTCTTCCCGGCTGCCGCGTAAAGTTCGATGCAAGCTTGAGCCGCTTGTGCGACATACACTGGCTTCCAGTGACCGTTACTTGTGGGAAGTACTAGCGCCTTGTCCCAGCTCATCTTCAGGGGAAAATCAAGTGCCCGCTCGATTGCTAGAAAAATCTTCTGCGCCTCAACTGGAGAGGGCGGTACTCCCGGATTGGCGAGCAATTTGGAATACGGAGTCCTCCAGTCATTGTGGCGCGTCCGCGCCGCAAAGTCTGAAGGCAAACCCCCGCGGGCCGAAGGTCCGAAATCAAAAGCACCCGAAGACACCGCCGTGGCACCTACCCCGAGCGTCAGAACGGCCACCGACGCACCTTGCTCTTTTGCGGTAACGGCCGCGGCGAAACCCGCCGCCCCGCCGCCTAGAACCAGAAGATCATAGGTCTCCATGACCTACTCCAGTCGAATACAGATGCAACGCGCGGGCATATTCTTCTTGCTTTGCTTGCTCACCAAATAGAACGGGTTGGTTCCCACGCCAGCGTCGCGCAACAAAGTCTTGAGACGCTTCGTCAACGTCGGCCGCGCTCCAGTTGAAAAGACGTCCGAGAAAAAGCGCTGTTTGATTGGCGCAGCGGCAAGACTGACAAGGCCCCATTCCTAGACGGGTGCGCCGGCGCACGTCCGCCAAATTTTTCGCCCACTCGGCGCGAACACAGTATTCCACCTCGGCAGCGAGAACTTGGTCACACTCGCAGAGTGTTTGTCGCAGCTCCGGATCTTTTCGCGCGGCTTCCAGAATCTTGTGCGCTTCGGATCCATGACGGAAAAACAGACGCCGCACCGTCAGCGGATCGACGCCAGTCCGGCGAGCCTCGTCAATCCAAGGCATCTCCGTAGTACACCCTGGCAAGCTCTCCAAGTGTGTCCGGCAACTTTCTCTGCGGTCGAGGCGCTTGCAAATGACATCGGTCATTTCTTCAGCCATGAGTCGGTAGGCTGCAAGTTTGCCGCCGATCATGGAATACAGCCCGTCCGCACCGTCTTGTTTGTGATCGTAAATTTCGTGGTCCCGACTGAGTGAACTCTCGCTCATTCCCCAACCGTAGACAGTTGGGCGTATACCCACAAACGCGCGCATAATTCTGTAGTCGTGTAACGAAGGAAAGTAACGGTGGACCGCCTGCATCAGGTAACCTACTTCGTCCTGCGTTATTGTTACGCGATCCGGGTGGCCATAGTAATCGTCGTCCGTGGTTCCAATGATAGTAGTGTGCTCGTGGGGAAGTATAAAAACGCTCTCGCGGCCATCGATCGCCTTGCAGACCAGTGAAACGTTCACGATGCGGCGATCGAGCACCAAGTGCACCCCTTTTGAAGGTCGCATGCGCAGCGATCGAGTTTTTTTGGAGTCAATAAAGGGCGCCCACGGGCCCGCAAGGTTGATGACGGTCTTGGCCTGCACAAACTCTACTCCATGACCGTCGCGGGCAACCTTTACCCCTTTCACCTTCCCGTTTTCAGTTACAACCTCGTGCACCTTAGCCGGTACAACAATCTCCGCACCCGAGGCAACCGCACTTTTGGCCGTGAGTATCACGAGTCGGAACGGATCCGTCCCCCACTCATCCATGGAAACAGCGCCCACAATATCCTTGCTAAACCCCGGATCGAGGGCCTGCACTTCAGCGCGATTCAACCGCACATGCGGTTTACCGCCCTTGATGGCGGAAAAACTATCGTAGGCGGTACAGAAGGTCTCCACCATCTCCATGTAAATTTTGGGATCCTGCTGCATCACTGGAATGAGGATGGGGATCCTAAACAATAGATTCGGCGCGATCCTTTGTATTGCACCGCTATCCTCGCAGGATTTGCGAGTGGTTTCACGTTCGGTTTCAAGATACCGCGGGCCGCCGTGGATCATCCCCGAACAAGCACCTGTACTACCTGCACATAAGTCATTTTTCTCAAAGAGAATGGTGGAAAGCCCCCGCATGGAGCAGTCGCGCGCCACCCCAACGCCATTAATACCCCCACCGATAATCGCCACATCGTATGTTTTTGAATTCGCGTCTGCCATTACTCCCTTGGGATAAGGCGGATGGAAAGCTCATCCAGCTGTTTGGCATCCGCACCGGAGGGCGCCTCGCTCATCAAGCAAGTAGCCTTCTGTGTTTTTGGGAACGCGATCACATCGCGGATGGCATCGGTTCCTGCGAGCAACATCGTTATCCGATCTACGCCAAAAGCAATCCCCCCGTGCGGAGGAGTCCCGTACTCCAAAGCTTCCAGAAAAAAACCGAATTTTGTTTTGGCCTCTTCATCTCCAATCCCGAGCGCACGAAACATCCGCGCTTGGACTTCAGGTCGGAAGATACGAATGCTCCCGCCGCCAATTTCGTACCCATTTAGCACCATGTCGTAAGCTTGCGCACGGATTTTGCGCAGATTAGCGTTGTCCTTTGCATCCAAAAATGCCTGAGTATCTTCCGGGTGTGGCGACGTAAACGGATGATGAGCCGCGTACAGTCGATCTTCGTCCGCATCGTATTCAAAGAGCGGGAAATCGGTAACCCAAAGAAAGTTGAACGCATTCTGATCGACGTAGCCAAAGCGTTCACCAAAGACTGTCCGAAGATGACTCAGCGACTGATTCACCATTTTGGGTGCCCCACACATCAAAAAGAGCATCGCACCCGACGTAAAAGGTAACTGCGCCTCAATCTCCTTCTTGAGCTCATCGGAGAAGAACTTCGCTTGCGGCGCCTGCCAATCTCCCGGCGACTTGATCCGGATCCAAGAAACGCCCTTAGCGCCAAACGGAGCGACTTCTTTTGGAAGGGCATCGAGGTCTTTGCGGGAAAGCGGTTGTTTCTCTTCAATACACAGTCCCTTCAAAATCCCCCCAGACGCCAAAGCCGTCTTAAATACCTGGAAGTCGCACTTCTTTCCCGACGCCGACAGATCCACGAGCTTTAGCGAATTTCTGAGGTCTGGCTTGTCCGATCCATACAGCTCCATTGCCTGGGCATAGGAAATTCGCGGAAAGGGAAGTTTCACTTTCACACCCAACACACATTCAAAAACGCGTTCCATCAGTCGCTCGTGGAGAGCCAGAACATCTTCGCGATCAACGAAAGACATCTCCACGTCTACTTGGGTAAACTCCGGCTGTCTATCTGCACGCAGATCTTCATCCCGGAAACAGCGTGCGATTTGAAAGTAGCGATCAAATCCGCTGATCATACATAGTTGCTTCAGTGTTTGTGGAGACTGCGGCAAGGCGTAGAATTGGCCAGGATGAACTCTGCTAGGAACCAAGTAGTCTCGCGCCCCTTCTGGAGTAGTTTTATAAAGAATCGGTGTCTCAATCTCGATGAATCCCTCTTCCCAATAGAACTGACGGGCGGCTTTGTAGAATTCGTTTCGGATTAAAAGATTCTTCTGCAGTTTGGGTCGGCGCAGATCCAAATAACGGTACTTTAACCGCAACATTTCATCGACCTCGCCCGCACTCGGTGAATCTTCGTGCAGGGAGTACGGCAAAGGCTTCGCCCTATTCAGGACATCCATCTCCTCGATGAGGACTTCTTTTTTGCCCGTTGCCAGCTTGTCATTTTCCATTCCGGCCGGACGCATCCGCACCCGGCCACGGACGGCAACCACAAACTCGGCACGCAAACGCGCAGCGGCTTCGACCAACTCCTTGGAACAAACTTTTTCGCCCGGATCAAAAACAATTTGAACAATGCCCGTACGATCCCTGAGGTCGATAAAGATCACGCCACCGTGATCGCGCCACCGATCCACCCACCCGTTTAGAACAACTTCCTGACCCGCTTCGGCCGCCGCCACACTCTCGGTATAACCTGTCCTCTTAAGACCCAAATCCGCCATCCCTCTTTTTAGGCGCTGTGCGCCTGTTTCAGCTGCTCCGCATTTATTTCTTCAATAACATGGTCCAGCGCGATTTCCTTCTGTCCCCCATCCGACATGTTCTTCAATATTGCTACGCCCTTGGCAACCTCTTCCTCGCCCAAAAGCAGGGCGTACTGGGCTCCACAGCGGTTGGCCTGCTTGAGCTGCCACTTTAGATTCTTATCTTTCTCGTAAACAAGTTCGCAATCCAATCCGCTACGCTTTAGCGCCAAGCTCAACGGGTAAAAGCGCTCAAAGGCCACCTCACCTAAGGGGGCCAAATAAAGAAAAGGACCGCCCGGCGCTTTGGGCATCTTTTCAGACGCTTCCAAGGCGAGCATCAGCCGCTCCATACCAAGCGCGAAACCCACCGCGGGAATAGGCTTCTCGCCAAAACGTTCGGCCAAGCCATCGTATCGACCGCCGCCACCTAACGCACTTTGGGCGCCAAGTTGATCCGATACAAATTCGAAAGCGGTTAAGCTGTAGTAGTCGAGCCCGCGCACAATAAGGGGATCCACGATAAAGGCAACTCCGGCCTGTTTGAGCCGTCGCTTCACACTCTCAAAATGCGCCTTGGCAGAATCGGTTAAGTAGTCCCCGATGCGCGGGGCTTTCTTCACGGCGTTTTGATCGGCATCATGCTTGCTGTCCAAAATGCGCATGGGCGCACGCTCAAAGCGTGCTTTGGAGTCTTCGCTAAGTTGCCCAAGCAACGGGCGGAAGTGATCTTCCAAGGCCTTTCGATACCGCGCCCGGCTTTCGGAGTCTCCCAGTGTATTAATCCGGACTTCATACTGTTTGAGCCCAAGCGCTTTGTAGATCTGATCAAGAAGCGCAATGATTTCCGCATCCGCTTCCGGACTGGCATCGTTAATGAGTTCACCACCAAACTGAAAAAACTGGCGCTGCCGTCCTTTCTGGGGGCGCTCGTAACGATACATGGGTAGGTAGTAGTAGAAACGCTGAGCCCCAGGGAGCCGGTGCAGTTGGTGTTGGATGACGGCACGGATAAACGCGGCGGTCCCCTCCGGTCGCAAAGCCAAGTGTTCTTCGGAACGGTCAATCGTGTACATCTGTTTTTGGACGATGTCCGTATCTTCCCCGACTGTTTGGCTAAAAACTTCGATCTTTTCCAAAACCGGCGTGCGGATTTCCTTGTATCCGAAGTCCTGAAAGGTCTTATGGACTAGTTTCTCCACCGCGGACCATGCGCTCATTTCTGCGCCGTAAAGGTCATGCATCCCCCTAATGGATTGTATGGCCACGTCCTCTCCCTGCTCCCCGGCTAAACGGCGGTCGCTTCAGCCCGTACCGGCAATGTCCAAAAACAGTTCTTTGATTAGTACCATTGATCATAGGGCCACTAAAGAGCCCAACCATTTATTTTTTTGGCTTATTTTTGGCCGGCGACGGCGGCGGGATAGGGGAATGGGCCGGGCTCCCCAGCGCGCAAGCGTCGCACGGTGATCTCATACCGAGGATCGGCGCCAGCACCGGCCCAGCGCGCGGACTCTTCGGCGAGGCTGAGCGCCCCCGCCTGGTTTCCAGACAAATACTCTGCGTAGGCGAGCAAGTAGGCCGGAACAGGCTCCCCTTTGTGCCCTTTGTAGGCAGTGCCTGCTTGCGCCCGCAGACGATCGACGTTCCCGGATTTTGAAAACTCTGCAAGAAGCCGTTTTTCCAAGCCCCCTCCGGTGACAAAAGTCGTCGCTAAAACCGTGCTCAAACCCAAAAGGCTAGCCAAAACAAAGATCCCAAATAAACTTTTGCCCATTTCACTTCCCAAAAAGCCGGAAAACTCCCGGACGACAATTGCTGCGCCGAGTTAAGTCCGCTATAATACTTCTCGTTGTTTTGGTTGTCACCACGCGAACGTGGTTGCGGTTGTGGAGGCCCTGTGGAAAAGCTGCTGCTCAAGTCGATGCTCATCTGCTTCGTCATTACCCTAATTTCTGCTCTCGGGATGTTACTCTAAGCCCAAATCCCCCTATCGGCGACGGGTGGTGACAAAAATTGTCACCTAAATACCTAAAATTATTAAAAATTATTATTGACAAGCTGCAATAGATTTCATATATTGTGCAAGCTCGTTATACGACTACGTGGGTTTCTCCTTCTAGTTAGCCAGACTTGAACACGAACCTTTGACAATTTTGTGGGCCGGTTATCGGCTTTTTTACCTATTAGCTTTTCGGGAGGTATCGGTATGCGTGTGCAGAACCGTCTTTTTATTTTTCTCGCAGTCTTGGTGCCACTGTTCTTCGGGGGAACGGTCGCAAAAGGGTCCGACTGGACTCACCACGGCCTGCTCTACCATCTAGAACAAAACGCTGCGGCTTTGAACGCAGAAGTCAAACTTCTGGTCCGCGAAAACCCGCAGCTCTTTCAACTTCCAGCGGGTCCAGGCCGCTGGGTCGTCGTTAGGGATCGCGTCGCGGTAATCCCTCAAGGCGGTTGGGTTTCACTTCCGCCAGGAGCCATCCCTCCACGTGGTGCCGCGATTGTTCCAGTCGATCGGGTAATGTGGTCTGGGGCCTGGGTTCACGGCCCCATCCCGTACATCATCGAACGCCGAGCCTGGTTTGGCCCTCCGGCCACCAGTTACCTCGCCAAACCGTTTTTCGACGGACTTTGGAAAACACCCGCCGGTCTCGTCCTAAGTCCGCGCCACCCGGAATACATTAAGGCCGAGATCGTCCGGCGCTTCAATGAACTGGCTGCGTCTTCTAGCGATCTGAAAAAGTGGTATTCCGTCGACTATCTCAACTGGACGCGAAACCCTGTAGGACCGCGCCCCAATCCGGCAGATTTCCGCCAACTCTTTCACTTCGTCGTAGAACAAAGTTTAGCCAACTCCTACGCCATCGCTTCCGTATTAGACGAAGCCGTGTCCTCGCTGTTTTACGCAAACGGGCACCCGTACGCGTACCCAGATAACATGTATCAAAAGCGCTTGTTTTACCGCATGGGAGCCATCCAGTATTACTTGAACCAAACTCGCTATCTCGTCGATACTATCCAACACTTCAAAGGCTTCGGCTTTGGGGTAGTCGGAAAGTGTTTCGCGGATCGCTACGCGCCCATCCAGTTCCGCTTGAACACGGGCGTACGACCCGTCGTGTACCCGGTGTTCCCGGATTACAACGGCCGGTATCCCGGAGTCGCTCCGCTCGGCCATGTCGGCGGGCATGTCGAATACCAATACAACCAGGAACGCTGGCAATACCCGGGACCGAATTTCAACATTCCCGCGTACACGGATCAGGCGACGATCGAACGCGACCGCCTGGCTCCACGCTATCAGGAAGATCCTTGGTACCGCGGCGAATACACGGGAACGCAAATCCCGCAAAATCGTTTGCGCCCAGACTTCGGAGGAAACACGCCCGGAAATTTTGAAGACGGGCAGTATCAGGAATTCACCGCCCCCGGTCAGGGACAAGGACAGGGAAACTTCCAAGGACCCGGTCAACAGCCCAGCTACCAACAACCCGGCTACCCGCAAGGCCCTGGCACCCAGCCGGGTTACCCCCAGGGACAGCCCGGGCAACTCCCGTACGCTGGACCCTATGCACCCGGTCGCGGCCCAGTAGGACCGCAGCAGGGACTTCCGGGCCAGGTGTATCCCGGCCAGAGCAACCCGTACTCCGCGCAGCAACAGACTCAGCCGCAAACGCAGCCTCAGTCGCAGGGACAAGGGCCTTTCATCACGCCCGACGACGCTCAAAAGCAATTGTACCAACAGCAGCAAAACCAAAATCCGCCTGAGCGTCCTGGCCAGCCTGGGGCCCAAGTGCCAGGGACACCCAGCAACTCAGGTCCGGAAACGCAGCAGCTTCCACCTCTACCGGATCCGGAGGGTTAGAGTTTCGCCCACTAGCTGAATAAAGCTCAGCGTCGGCGGTTGCCTCCCACAACCGCCGACGCAACGTCAAAGCCAAGCCCATGGGCAAGGTCCAGCCCCCTGGATCTTGCCCATTTTTTTTTCACGCACCTGTCCAGGCGGGTAGACACCCCAAATGCCTGATCTCATGGAAAAAGTCGCTTCTGGTACGAGTGGCGCCACGGCAGTAGACCAGGCGTCTACACTTTGGACGTTCCGAATACCGACGTTCTGTCTTTAATTCTAGTGGCTTAGCGATTCCCCACCCCACCCCTACACGGCACCACCCTTGCACTCAAAAAGAGGAGAAGAGCTTTTTGATACGGCAACGATGATCAGGCACTTAAAATACCGAGCTTCGTGCGGAGCGCTCGCACTCAGCATCGCCCTTGGCGGCTGCACGGTCCAGTTGGATGAGTGTGCGGGCCCGGCTCTAAACTTCGCTCAACTTCAGGCGCTGCGGGAAACTGCTCAGTTTGCCTCTGGGCCACAAGCGAACCTGATCGTTCCCAATCCGCTCGATGTGACCAATTCTCTAAACGCGTATTCCAGCAGCCCTGGATTGTTGAGTTTCACTAGCCTGTACAACCTGACTGGTTTATCGAGCAGCAACTACCTTCAAAACAGTTTCATCCACATTCGTCGCACCGACACCTCGGAGGCCGCAACCAACTTTGGCGGGGACTTCGAAAGGGACGTCGATACCGTCGAGTACTCTGAGATGATGGCGTACTACGCCACAAGCTCAGTGATTAACTACGTCGACGCCCTCGGTTTCCAGATGGTACGCAGCCGCCCCCTATACGTACTGGTACGCTCGCCTGAGTATTATGATGGGGAGATCAACGCCTTTTATGAACACAACTACCTAAATCCTAGCGAGCCACGCATTATTCGTTTGATCGGAGCGTCCGAATTCGCTCCGTCGGTGGACTTCGACATGTACTCCCACGAAACCGGACACGGAATCAACGAAAGCGCAAGTTTCCAAGTCGGGTTCGATCTCGCGGGGGATTACGGCGCCATTTTCACCGAAGGATCGGCTTTGCATGAATGTCTTGCCGACTATTTGGCGGAGTCATTCGGAAATAAGGACTACATTGGCCGCTGGATCGCACGCAACTTCTCCGACATTCCAGACGGCGAGCCCTTGCGATCGGCTGTCGATGATCCCCGTGACCCTTTCGACTTTGCAACCGTCGCTCTCAACGATGGCAAGGCATACTCCAATCCCGAACGCTACACAGTTGCAGAGGGCTGCACGCGTGTCCTCTGGGAACTGAGACAGCAACTTGTCGGAGACAGTTCAGAGTTAGGAAGTATCTTCTCCGATCGACTAGTTTACAGTGCCGTGGGCATGCTCAACCAAGACACCTCCATGCGGGAGTTTTATAGTTCCCTTGTGCAGGCTGACAAAGAACTCTACTGCGGGTTGCACCAACGCTCAATTGAACAAGCATTTACCGCGCGCGGCTTTGACCCCAATCCACCGCGCCTAGGACAACCTCTCCAGGTTCAGCACGCACCCTTTGGGCTTACATTCGTCGATAACAACGGTTCGGTGGAACCACAGGTCGTGCCCGTTGGGCCGAATGTGATCGTGGCGTTTCAATTTTTCATTCGCAATAACAGTAACCAAGTTGCCCGAAACGTCCGAGTCGCCGCAAGCTCCACAGATCCAAACTGGATCCAGGATCGATACATGCAGGGGCTAGGGGATCTTGCCCCGGGTCAATCGATCACCGTAGGTATCAGCCAAGGCCTACCCGCTTTGGACTATTCCGTTTCCGGTATCATCGATCAGCGATCCCCGGGCGTAGGCATGAAATACTATTTCCAAGTTTTTGCAGACAATGCCGATCCGGTGGTCCAACCGGGGGTTCTTAAGTAATGAAACCCTACCGCTACCTCGTCATCAGTTTGAGCACTTTAGCATTTCTGTATTATATTTCGCACGAAAACAACAAGATGCCGGAGCTACGGGCCCGGCGCGATCTTGCGTCTACCGCAGTGGAAGTTCCGGTGCCCACCAACCAAAGGCCGGTTGACGAATGGGTGCGCCCCGTGGGTGCGACCGCTCTGGAGCTAGCCGAAGATTTCCTGCGGAAGAACAAGTCCCTCCTGAAGCTACGCGATTACCATGAATTGCGCCCCCAAATCATGCAAGCACCGCTTCGCACAACGGTACGGTATTCGGTGTACGAAAACGGATTCCCCGTGATCGGCATGGACTTGAGCATTCAAACGGATAGATACTTGAATCTGGTCCGGGTCATTAACAACTACCGTCCCCTGAAACCTTCAGATTTTTCACAACTAGATACGATTGGTCCAGAGGCCGTGGCGGACCGCCTGCCGATTCGCTACCGGGTCGAGCGCCGCAGCTTGCAAAAAAACGAACCCATCTTGTTTGCAACGAGTACTACCCAACAAGCGGAACTCTCGTACGTCATTGACGTAGTCGATCGCGCTCCTATGGGAAATCGCACGAACAGCCCCAAACAAATCGTAATGCGCGCGTCTGACGGGCAAGTGCTACGCACTTCCCTACCTCGTCGTGAGTTCTCCCCTAGCGCGTCGTCTACTGACCAATCTAACGAATAGCGATGGCGTCCGTTGGGATTTGTCGCTTGGGTGTATTTTTGTCGGTAAAAACTCGAACCTGAACTCCCTCTTTGTCGAGGCGTTGCTCGGGCACTCCACGCTTTTTCTGCCAGTCCAAATCTGTGCGGCAAACATACGCCCGGTTGAACTCAGACAACTGAGTTACTTCAAACACACACGGCTTCATCCAACTTCCCTTGCGCACCATTTGTATCTCAAAAGTAAAGCCATCTTTTACGACATACTTCCAAGGCAGTTCTAGCGTACGTTTGATTTCCTGAACTTGACCATTGCCAATCGGCCAATACTGACCGTTTCCGGGAAGCTCCATTTCCAAGCGGGCTGCTTCTGCATCCGCCGGATCTTTGGGAAATTTCACTTCCAATTTCACATTTGAAATGGGTTGCGCCTGAGGATCTTCCCCATTGTTTTCAATTTCATACCGCTGAATTTCGATAAAAGTCCGGTACGGCTCGACGCTAACCGACTCGACATTTGATTCAGGATCGGCGTTTGGTTCCCGATGTTCTCCGGTGAACTCGCGATCCACCATAATGGGAACGTTCAAAATATCATCTTGGTCTAGCAAATCATCTTGGCGTTTCACCATCAGATATCTGGTTTTTTCGATTTTTGGGGCTGGGTTGGGACGCGTAATCGGTGGCAAAGCCATTGGACCAATGTTTAGCTGGGGCACCATGGGGGCTTTTCTACGCGCGCAACCCATATACGCCAGACTCATCATCACCAAAGACGCAACCAGTAACTTTTTTCCCGATACATTCCGCATTGCCTACGCTCCTCCAAAGCTCCTGCGCACCCGACCGGTGGCACAACGTCGTTGTGCAAAGCAAAAGGTGTTCCAGCCGGTTTTGCGGGTATTCGTGCGAAGCCGTTGGGGAGTGAGATCCGAATCGGACGCAAATTTGTCGCTGAAAATGACAATTCTTGTCGCTTTCCAGCAAGACCGTCCAAGCATTGCGCACTCGCCAGCTGGCACAAGACTTGAACTAGCGGAATACGCGAAGCTCGTCGGAATTTCGCCGCTTGGGAGACCCGAGCCGTCGGACCAAGCCATTGGAGGAGGCGACATGATTTTGGTGAATATGTTGGAGCGTACAGCCGAATCTCAAAAGAGGGGTTGGCAGTCTCAACCGGTTTTTTTGGGAAAACCCCTTGTGGCTCATTCGCTAGTTCGCGTGCTAATTGTCGGTGTGGCCGCCATGCTACTCATGGCTGTCGCGCAAGACAAAGCGGATTCGAAGTCCGCTGCGATGAGTGTCACCGTAAAGATGGCGAGCCCCGCTCGACTCCCAAATTCGTTCTCCTTCCCCGATCTCCCCAACTATCGGGATGACGGTGACGTACTTGACGAATACCCTGCGTACCTCACCTTCGTTGTGCAGATGTCAGAGCGAACCCAGCCCAAGATAGCCAAAGGGTTGGAAGGCAAATTCAATGCACTTCGGCAGCGCGATCCGCGTGGTGCCGCCAATTTCCTGCGTGGCCTGCGCGAGGAAATCCTGCACAAGCTTCAGCTGACCGGCGTTCCGGTGCATCGCGCCAACGCAAGCCATCCGGTTCTAAAGAAGCTGGTGCGAGACTACTTGGGTGAGTGGTACCACGAAGCGGACGAATACTTGTTTAGAGCGGTAGCCCGTCGGCAAGAAAAGAACTAACCCAACGCGTCCAAACACAAGAAGGTATTTTGACCGAGGGCTTCTAAGATCGTAGAATAATACAGGCTCAGCCTCATTATTCGCGTGAAAACGTTCAACTACATCGCTTTGTTGTGTTTGGTACTGCTAGCGCACACCGTGCAGGCCGAAGCGCCCTCCGTGCAAGAGGTCAGTGCCCTGCAGGTATTTCTAATAACGGAAACCGGTGAACCCACGACTACATTGAGCGTGGCGCCAAGCACTCCACCCGACAACGTAGTGTTCAAATACAATGTGCCGGAAACACTCAAGGACTACGAAGCTTGGGCATTAGAAATCAACGATCCCAAACGTAAACTAACCTATAGGATGGCGTTTGAAGGTAGAATGCCGCCACTGCTCCACTGGGACGGCAAATTTAACGCCACGGATCAGCTACTGGCCGATCAAAAGCACTTTTACCGTCTGCTTCTTATTCGTAACGGCGTAGAAATTTATGCCTCGCCCTGGGCAAGTTTCCTCACGCAAGGAGTGGAAGGAGCCGGAGCAAAGGACTTTGACCAAAACGTAGTGAAGATCGGTATCATCCCCACTGGAGCCGTCTACGCCGCGGTCATTCGCGCCGGGAATATCCAGAAATTGTTCTTTCCTGTTCTTCAACTGGATACCCAACTTGCAATCGGGGAAAAAGACACGGTTGGGTATCGGCTAGAGACCACGTCCAACATTCTTACCGCTTCGTCCGATTCTACGACATTCTTTTATACAGACATCTCCGTCTTTTATAGACGGCGTCTCGCCGGTAAACCCATCACCTCCCCGACCATCCAATACTTCCCGCCCTATGTGGAGGCCGACTGGACGCAAAAGTACGAGGTCAAAAAGCTCCCCGCACAAACAAACTTCGAAGTGGGAATGCGGATGATGATTTCGGTGCTCAAAGGTTATGAAGGCCGCCCTCTGGACGACGAAGCTTACGGCAATCTTAAAGGCCTAGTGCTCACTGGCCACTACAGCACACCGTTTGGGATTTTTCGACTCCGCGCGGACGCGGAAATCGGTTACTCCCTGTTTAAAGGGCGCTTCTGGATGGGCGGTCTGGAACTAGCCACAACCATAGAGCTGTTCCCAGAGATTTCCGTTGGCCCCCACCTTCGCTATAAATTCACGACGGGTCAAAGGAGTGTCGACGAGCCACTCTCCAACAAGTACATCACAAACCATTTCTTTCTTTTTGGTGCTACGGTAATTTTCAAAATCTAGCGCCCACCTTACTTGCCGTTGTCGCCCTTTAGGGCGAGGATGGTTCCGTGCGCATTGCTCTAGTTTATAATGCCCGTTTTCCTGTGAAGGCATACGGCGGTACGGAACGCGTCGTATGGTGGCTTGCCAAAGGTCTGCATGAAGCCGGGCACGATGTCACGCTTGTCGCCGATCCCAAAAGTCAAAACCCCTACGGCTCTGTCGTCCCCTATGAGGAAAAGCGCATCGAAGGTGCGATAGACAACGTAGACCTTTACCATTACTTTGCTCCGCCGGTGATTCGCCCTGAAAGACCCTATGTCGTCACGATCGGCGGCAACGGCCGACTTGGGGAACACTTCCTCCCCAACACAATCTTCGTGAGCGAAGATCACGCACGGCGCCACCGTTCCACTTGTTTTGTACATAACGGCTTGGATCCGGATGAGTATTGCTACCGGCGAAAAAAAAGCGACTATGCCATCTTCCTCGGCAAGGCGTCCTGGAACGTGAAAAATGTGAAGGGGGCCGTCCGAATTGCCCGTACGGCTCGTGTTCCGTTGAAAGTCCTCGGTGGGAAACGATGGCTTTTCAAACGTTGGCGGGGGGTGCACTGGGCTGGAATGGTTGGCGGCGAGGAAAAAGCCGAACTTATCGCGGGTGCGAGAGCGCTACTATTCCCGGTAATTTGGAATGAACCCTTCGGAATTGCCGTTACCGAAGCACTCGTGAGTGGGACACCAGTCGTCGCCCGGCGGATGGGATCGTTGCCTGAATTGGTCGTTCCGGAGGTGGGGTATCTCTGTGACTCAATGCACGAATTCGTGCGGGCCCTGTCCGAAGTGGATCACTTTTCAAGCGTCACCTGCCGCGAATGGGTACTGGAAAACTTCACGTACACCAAAATGGCCGACAAGTACTTGCAGTATTACGCAGAGGTACTAAATGGGAGGGTGCTAAACCCCACGCCGCCGCACGCCGTGGCTTCCCCCAGCGTTACCTTCCCCATACCAGAGTAGAATTCAGCTAAGGCCCCGAACCACTTTGACTAGGCGGCTTTTTTTGGCATACTACCCCCCAAGAAAAACAGGAGTAAACCATGGCGAATGAGCGCGGATATAGTAAAGACCTTTTAATCCTTCCTTTTGATCACCGCACTTCCTTTCAAAAGAAGATGCTCGGGCACGGCAACGCCCCTACTCCAGCGGAAATCGAGCAAGTTGCCGGTTACAAAATGATGATTTTTGAAGGCTTCGAAAAGGCCGTAGGCACCGGGCTTCCCAAAGAAAAGATGGGAATCCTAGTGGACGAGCAATTTGGCTCGGCCGTGATCAAAAAGGCCAAGGCTTTTGGTTGCAGCGTTTCCGTGGCAGCAGAAAAAAGCGGGCAGGACGAATTTGATTTCGAATACGGCAACGACTACGCCAAGCACATTGAATCTGTGAACCCCGATTTTGTAAAAGTCTTGGTTCGCTATAATCCGGAAGACGACGCCGCAACGAACCAGCGGCAATCTCGAAAGTTAGCGACGCTCGGCCAGTACTTGAATGAAAAAAACCGCAAGTTCATCTTTGAACTACTGGTCCCGTCCACTGCGGCGCAACTCGAGCGCTGCAAAGGCGAGAAGCCGGTATTTGACGTCGAAATGCGCCCCAAGCTGATGGTTCGTGCCATCCACGAACTCCAAAAAGCCAACGTTGAACCGGATGTGTGGAAGTTAGAAGGTTTGGATCGCAAGTCGGATTGCGAAATGGTTGTAGAAGCCTGCCGCGAAGGCGGACGAAGTAAGGTCGGCGTTATTATTCTTGGACGCGGCGAAAACGACGCCAAAGTGCGTGAATGGCTGCGCGTAGGCGCCAATGTGTCGGGCGTCATCGGCTTCGCTGTTGGCCGCACAGTCTTTCAGCAGGCATTGCTGGATTTCCAAGCTAAAAAAATCGGCCGAGAGGAAGCAGTCGGACGTATCGCCGATAGCTATGCCGGCTTCTGCCGCCTATGGTTAGAGGCACGCGAGGGTTAAAATCCCAGAAGAACTACAATTCGATTTAAGATCCGGACGGCTCGCCGCCAGGGCGTGGGGGCCTGCTGGAGCCTTGCCCGTGCTGGCTCTGCACGGGTGGTTGGACAACGCCGCCACTTTCGATCGCCTGGCGCCACTTCTGAAGGGGCTTAGGTTGGTCGCGCCAGACTTTCCCGGCCACGGGCTGTCAGATCACCTGCCAACGGGCATGCAGTACCATTTTGTTGGCTCCATTCCCGTGCTAGCAGAACTCGTACAACAACTAGGGTGGAAGCGCTACGGGGTGCTTGGGCATTCGATGGGCGCTGCTGTGGGCAGCCTCCTAGCAGCAATAAGCCCGGCAGAAGTTACCGGTCTCTTTTTGATCGATTCCCTGGGGCCATTGTCTGACAGCCCCGAGGGGAACGTCGGCCGCTTAAAGCACTTCGTCGACAGATGGATTAAAGAACCACGCCGCTCTTCACCTAGACTCTTTCCCAGTTTGGACGCGATGGTAGAAGCGCGCCAAAAAGTCGCCGCAATCGGCAGCAAGGGAGCCCGGTGCATACTCGAGCGCGGAGCCGTCGCTTCGAACGACGGTTTGCGGTGGCGAAGCGATCCGCGCCTAACCCTGCCCTCGTCCCTGCGCATGACAGAAGAGCAGGTGCTGGCCTTCCTATCCCACATCCAGTGTCCAACTGAAATTCTATGGGCCAGCGAAGGCCTGCCGGGCCGGCTGCCGTACGTCAAAGAGCAGCTGGAAAAACGTTGCGCGGCCATCCCGCAGCTCAAACAACATCAGCTTGCTGGTGGGCACCACTTACAACTCGACTCCCCCGAAGCCGTGGCACTGCTCGTACAGACTTTTTTCGACGGCCTCTAAGCTATCTCGCGTTCAGCCCGAGGCTTCTCAAGAAAGCCAAGTTATTCGGTTCTCGGCCCAAAAACCCTCTGATTAGGTCAGAAGGATCTTGAGTCCCTCCCTTTTCCAAAATCCAGTGGCGGTAGTCGGCGCCGGTAGCGGGGTTCAAAAGCCCTTCATTTTCAAAACGCGTGAACATGTCTTGGGCGAATACTTCCGACCACAGGTAACCGTAGTAACCCGCATCATAGCCACCCATCAAATGCCCAAAACTCGCCTGAGGTTGGGTTCCCGGCGGCATCGCAATGAGCATGATCTCCTTCTGCAACTTCTCGTAGATTGCCGTGGAGTTTACGGAAGCGGAGGTGTGATAGGTCATGTCGAGCATGCCGAAGAATAGCTGACGCAAATACAAGATCCCCGCATCCGCAAGTTTTGCCTTTAACAGCGAATCCAGCAGCTCGTCGGGCAAGGTCTCGGAGGGACGCAAGTAGTGCCCAGAGAGTTTGCTTAAGGACGCCTTATTCCACACCCAGTTCTCGAGCATCTGCGAAGGCGCTTCCACAAAGTCGCGCTTCACACGGGTACCGGAAAATGTGGTGTATGGCGCAGTGGTAAGCACCTGATGCATGATGTGGCCAAACTCGTGGAAATGGGTCTCAACCTCGTTGTGCGTAAGAAGCGAAGGTTGGCCTTCCTGGGGAGCGTTGAAATTCGCCACGATTGAGGACACTGGGCGCTGGTAACTTCCATCCGGACGCGTGTATCCCGACACAAGCGTAAAAGCGGCCGCATGCCCGTACTTCCCTTGGCGTGGGAAGAGATCCATATAAAAGCTGGCCACATGCTTTTTAGTCTTGTTGTCGACAACCTTGTACGCCAACACGGAATCATGCCAACGAGGGGCGTCGGGATCCTCGACAAAATCCACGTCCAGCAAGGTCTCGTAGATTTCAAACATCCCCTTGTTAACGGTTGCCAGCGGGAAGTATTCCTTAATCTTCTGGTGGTCGACTTGGTATTTCTCTTTCTTCAACTGGTTGTCATAGTAGCGCCAATCCCAGGGAAGAATTTCCGCAGCGCCCGGCTCGTCCTTCCGTTTCAACTCAAGTAGCTCAGCAAGGTCGGACTCACCCTTGGGTTTGAGTTTCGCGATGAGATCGTTCAAGAAAGCAAGAACCGTCTCCGGTTCCTTAGCCATTCGCTGCTCAAGAACAAAAGTGGCGTGGTCTTTCTTCCCAAGCAGCTGTGCAGACTCGTGCCGTAGACGGATCGCCGTTTCCAGAAGCTCCGTGTTCCGATCTCCACCCCGGTTGAAAAACTTGATTTGCAGGCGCCTGCGGGCATCGGCATTTTTGGCATTCTGCATGAAGGGGAAGTACTCCGGGTAAGAAAGACCGACCTTGTATTTCCCGTCTTCTGTCTTTTCCAGGCCTTTGATGTAGTCATCCGGCATTCCATCAAGTTCTTCACGGCTGACGGCAAGGGAATCTTTCCATTCGACCAAGTTTTTGTCGAATTCCGTGGTTAACTCCACAAGCTTCTTCTTTTTCTCGATGAACTTCTTTCTTTTTTCGAGAGGGAGCTCCAACCCATTTCTTTGGAACTCTTCCAAGTACTCTGTCACCAGTCGTTTTTGCACGGTGCCTAGATTTTGGCTCTTCGCCTCGCATGCTTTAACTACCTTGTAGAGATCTTCGCGGGCAAAAATGTCTACGTACAGTTTGGCAATAGCTTGCTCACACTCGTCGGCCGCGTCACGCACGTCCGCGTCCGCCGAAACATATTTCAAAAAATTTACTGGCTCCAAACTAGTGGAAAATTCCGCTAAAACAGTTTCCAAAGCTAAGATTCCGGTGTCAAAATTTACCGTCGACAAATCCACAGCAGCTACAGCATCGATACCGGCATTGACTCGATCCTGTTCCTGGTTACAGATGTTTCGAATTTCATCAGGGCTGTAAGAGAAATTTAGTTGCGTGAGATCGTGCATGCGTTCTCCCGTGTTAGTCGCCCCCCGCCCCGCCACAACGTTATTATTGCCGCTGCACGTGATGACGAGGAAAGACGTCACCATAAAGATACAAGAATATAAGATTTTCACCCCAACCCCCATGTTTTTTCCGGTAGGAGCAATCCTTCACGGATTGCAAAGAAACCCTCACACCAATTTTTAGTATGGAGCGTGCAAGGTCAAGTTTCGGGGCGAAGGGTGTTAACTTTTGTCGTTAAGAGTGGGCGAGGCCTTCTAGATAGCGCTCTGCGTCGATTGCAGCCGCACAGCCGGAACCTGCCGCCGTCACTGCCTGTCGGTAGATCTTGTCGTGCACATCCCCAGCCGCGAAAACCCCGGGAACGCGCGTCTGGGTCGTGGGAAGTTTGGCCAACTTGATGTAACCCGTTTCATCCAGGTCCAATTGCCCCTTGAGAAAATCCGTGTTGGGCTTGTGGCCAATCGCAACAAAAACACCACCACAATGAAAAACAGAAACTTCGCCAGTCTTCAGGTTTTTCAACCGCACGCCCTCGACCTTATCTTCGCCGAGGATTTCCTCTATACCGGTGTCCCAAATAAAACTGATCTTCGGATTGGCGAACGCGCGATCCTGCATGATCTTGGACGCCCGAAGCTGATCTCTCCGGTGCACAACGGTGACTTTTTTTGCAAAACGAGTCAGGTAGTTGGCCTCCTCCATCGCCGTATCCCCTCCGCCGACGACCACCAACTCTTCTCCCTTGAAAAATGCCCCGTCGCACGTCGCGCAGGCCGAAACACCTTTGGCCATGAGTTTCTGCTCCGACGGTAGGCCGATCCATTTGGCAGACGCTCCCGTTGCAACAATGACGGCTTTGGCTTCGTAAACGTGGTCCCCGCAGTACACCTTGTGGACGGGACCACTCAAATCCACTTTCGTAACGTCTTTTTGCAAGAAGCGAGTTCCGAAGCGTTCCGCTTGCTTGCGGAACAGGGGCATCATTTCAGGACCCATGATGCCGTCAGGAAAGCCCGGATAGTTCTCCACGTCGCTAGTAAGCATCAGCTGGCCACCCACCTGATACCCCTCAATCACGAGCGGATTCAGACTCGCGCGAGCAGTATAAATGGCCGCCGTGTAGCCTGCGGGTCCCGAGCCAATAATAATTACCGATTCCACGCTCATTCCGTCCCTCCGTCGTCCCGAACCTCTTGCTTCATTTCCACAAACAGATCACGCAAAGTAGTCTTCAGATCCGTAAAATAGCAACCTGGTATTCTATCCTCAAGCTTGTCTATACTTAACGACAAACCAGCAAATGGATTTGAAAGTTGTTCCCGCGATGCCACAATCTGTAACGCCTGCCCGTGTATTTCCAACAACAACGCAAGTATATCCCGAATGGAGGTCGCCTGCGGGGCCGCCACATGCATAATTTCATACCCCGCGTTCGCAGATTCCACCAATTCCACAATCATGCGAGCCGCATCGCGTACGTCCAAAAAGTGCCGGGTCACTTCAGCATTCGCGACCGATATCTTCGACTCGCCGGCACTCGCAGCTTTTAGAATTTTGCGTATTAGATCGGGAGCCACAAACCCAACCGTTTGACCCGGGCCCAGACAACTGTCGATGCGCCCTACAACCGCTGTAAGCCCACTGCTCGCCGCCTGCTCCACGCAACGCTCAGCTAGGTATTTGCTAAACGCGTACTTGCTACCGGGGGCCACGCGCGAAGCCTCGCGGATGAGCCCCGCTTGGTTCCCGTAAACCTGAACCGAACTTGCCAAAAAAAAGGTTGGCTTTAAGTCGATCGCCTTAAGACCTTCCAACAAACTTTGGGTAGAGAGCGTATTGTACTCAAAGTACTGCGGAAAAGGCAGATCCTCCGAAACGCGCGACAAACCAGACAGATGGTAGACTCTGTCGACGGGGTTTGCCTTGAGCCATGCCGCCACTGCCTGCGGGTCAGCAGGATCCAAAGTCACGGTCTGCGCGCCGGGCACAGTTTTTCCGGATCGGCTGGAAATAAAGATTTGGGCATTAGGCACCCGGCGGCGCAAAGCTACCACCAAGTGCCGACCCAAAAAACCGCTTCCACCCGTTACAAGCACATTCACGGGCGGAGACGTTATCACTGAATAGACTTAAAAAGTAGTCTATTTGGTCCCGGCGACCGCGAGCGCGTCTTCCAGAAGCTGACGTACGCGCGTGGGATCGTAGCCGTCGTTGACGGTAACATCCACTGTGGCCGCGCGACCGTACAGCGTGAAATTGGCTCCAGGCTGTACCGAACCATCCACGAGTGAGCAAACGGAACTTTCATCCGAAACTTCCAGACTGACGAACTCATTCTCGTAGCCCGAATGGATAAGAAAACTGAGTTGGGAAAAAGTCTCGCCGTTCCACTGAGTCGTGAGGCTCACCTGTTCACTTTCGGATTGCAAGCCATTAAAGAAAACATCCACCTGCTCGGTGTCTTTACTCACGTACGCACTGACATCGCCGAATTCCGCAATTTCAGCGTGGAGTCGAATGGGAAAAGCCGTGATAGTTCCATCGGGGCGATACAGTGTCGAACCCGAACGCGCCAGCCGTCCATTGTCGTAATAGAAGGTATCGCCACTTTTTAGGAGCCGCCCGCTCGGATAGTAATATGAGCTGCCGCTTTTTAGGATGCGCCCGTCCGGGTAGTACAAGGTGCTTCCCGACTTCAAGAGGCGGCCCGTCGCGTAGTAGAAGGTGTCACCACTCTTCAGTAGGCGGCCACTGGCGTAGTAGACGGTCGTGCCGCTCTTTAGCAAACGCCCGCCCGGGTAGTAATACGTCTCCCCACTCTTGAGTAGACGCCCACCTTTGTACTGGATAGTTCCCGGACACTCGACGGCGTACCCCGCCAGACATAGCCCCAAACCTGCAATTAGCAGTAGATATTTACCTTTCATTTAGCCCCCCATCTGCGCCGCTAACAAGGAGCGGCAATCTTTACTGGGTTACGGGAAAGCGGCCGGCCTGTCATTGCCCCCTGCATCACCCCCCGCCGCTCCCTTCCCTTAAAGGCTTGCCAGGCGCCTATCCCACGACTAAAAAAACAAAAGTGAAAGCGCCAAAAGAGAATGGATTTCGGTGTGTTGTCACAGGCGGCTGTGGCTTCATAGGCTCAAACTTCATAAGCCTATTCCTGGCTGAATACCCGCTCGCTAAAGTCCTGAACCTCGATAGCATGACGTACGCGGCTCACCCGCAAACCGCTAGACACCTTGATTCGTTGGCGCCGGAGCGCTACCAACATGTCCGCGGAGACATTGCCGATCCGCAGCTCGGAGAACTTTTGTCGCGTTTCAAACCAGACGCGGTAGTAAATTTCGCTGCAGAAACTCATGTAGATAAGAGCATTCTGGATCCGTCCGCTTTTGTGCAGACCAACGTTGCGGGAGTACAAAACCTCCTGACTCTCGCCCGCAAACAAGGAAACGTCCGGTTCTTGCAAGTTTCCACTGACGAAGTGTACGGATCCCTTAACCCGGACGATCCCACTTTCACGGAAAGCTCTCCGCTTACACCTAGTTCGCCTTATGCGGCGGCCAAAGCGTCCGGAGATCTTTTTGCGCTAGCAGCGCACCACACTTTCGGCCAGGATGTCGTTATCACCCGTTGCACAAACAATTTCGGACCGTATCAATACCCTGAAAAGTTAATCCCGCTCGTGATCGCCAATGCGCTTGAAGACAAACCCATTCCCATTTACGGGGATGGCCAACAGGTACGCGATTGGCTGCACGTTGTGGATCACTGCCGAGCCATTGCGTTGGTTTTAGCTACCGGCAAAAGCGGCGAGGTCTATAATGTTAGCGCCAGTGAAGAACACGCAAACTTAAATATTGTTCGTGGCATTTTAGAACGAGTAGGAAAACCAGAGTCACTCATTCGCTACGTCAAAGACCGTCCAGGCCACGATCGCCGCTATGGGCTTAGTGCCGCTAAGATTCGCCACACGCTTGGCTGGTCGCCAAAACTCAGTTTTGAAGAAGGTCTGGATCAAACAGTAGAGTGGTATTTGCAGAATTCCGGTTGGTGGCGTAGCCTTCGTGACGAAGCCTACGCCGCCTATTACCAGGCCAATTACGCGCCCAAAGTTCAAGAACAGGAGAAACCGCTATGATTCGAGGTGTGGTGCTCGCCGGAGGAACCGGCTCCCGCCTTTTCCCTCTGACCAAGGTCACCAACAAACATCTGCTTCCGGTTGGCCACAAACCAATGATCCTCCACGCAGTGGACAAACTCGTTGCCGCAGACATCCGAGACATTCTGATTGTGACAGGGGTGGAGCACATGGGCGACGTCGTCAACTTGCTCGGTTCCGGTAAGGATTACAGCTGCCGATTCACTTATAAAGTTCAGGATACTGCTGGTGGGATTGCCCAAGCGCTAGGCCTCGCCGAGGACTACTGTGGGAACTCCAAACTCACGGTCGTGCTCGGAGACAATATTTTTGGCTCTTCCTTAAAACAGCATGCGGAGAGTTTTCACGAGCAGGAGCGCGGCGCCAAAATCTTGCTCAGTCGGGTAAAAGATCCCCAGCGATTTGGTGTGGCTGAAGTAGCCGGCAACAAGATTTTGAGCATTGAAGAAAAGCCTTCCGCGCCCAAGAGCCACTATGCTGTTACGGGCGTATATTTTTACGATCCGGATGTTTTTAACATCGTGCGGACGCTAAAACCCAGCAAACGCGGAGAACTAGAAATCACCGACGTCAACAATGCCTACCTTCGCCGAGGGACCCTGACGTTCGAGATACTGGACGGGCCTTGGACTGACGCCGGTACTTTTGATTCCTATTATCATGCCAACAAGATTGCCTTCGAGGCAGACGAGAACAAATAGAGATGAATGGTCCCTGTCTCATAACTGGCGCAAAGGGCCTGTTGGGAAGCGAGTTTGCGACGGCCGTACGTGACAGGCCGGTGCACGCGATGGGCAAAGACGCTCTTGACGTCACAGACAAAGAGGCAATCTGGAGAACCTTTGAGAGCGTACAGCCGCGCATCGTCTTCCATACCGCGGCCTACACCCAGGTCGATGCGGCCGAGTCGCACCGAGACAACGCCCACCGACTCAACGCAGAGAGTGTAAAGCATCTGGCCGGGGCGTGCCGAGAATACAACGCTAAGCTCGTACACTTTAGTACGGATCAGGTTTTCGACGGCAAGAAACCAGTTCCTTATGTAGAAACAGACACGCCAAGCCCGTCTAATTACTACGCGCAAACAAAACTGGAGAGCGAAGCCTACGCTTTGGAATTACCCGACGCGCTGGTATTGCGAGTCCAATGGCTGTACGGAGCTGCGCGCCCTCGCTTTACCCACTTGGGGAAAAAAACTAGTTTTACCGCCATCTGTGATCAGATCGGCGCTCCCACATGGAGCCGCGACGTGGTCCGTCTCGCCTTTCAACTCGTTGAGCGGAACAAACACGGCCTATTCCACCTTAGCTACGACGACCACGCTTCTTGGCTCGAGGTGTTTCAGTACGTAAAGGATCTGAAAGGGTACTCTGTTAACTTGCAGAGTGTCTCCACGCAAGAATTGCGCTTGCCCGCGGGACGCCCGCTCAATGCAGTCCTCTCCAATTTGAAACTAAAAGAAAGCCTGGGACTAACCACTGTCGGAAGCTGGAAGACCTCGCTTCGAGAGTTTCTAACGGGACTTCCATGACACCAGATCTAGAATGCGATGATTTGGTAATCGGCGCAGGGGTGATCGGCCTTGCCATCGGCCGAGAATGCGCCCAAAAGGGTCGTTCCACGATCATTGTGGAGCAACACGCCCAATTTGGGCAAGAAACGTCATCCAGAAACAGCGAAGTCATCCACAGTGGTATTTACTATCCCGTGGAGTCGCTTAAAACCCGTTTTTGTTTGGCCGGCCGTGAAAACCTATACAGTTACTGCACCCAAAAGGGAATCGCTCACGTCCAAACAGGAAAGTATGTCATTGCGACCTCTCCCGAAGAGAGCGCCTACTTGGACGAACTCCTCGGGCATGCAGCTCAATTGGGAGTCCCCGTCCAACGCATGACAGGCGCCGAAATCCAAAAGCACGAATCCCTCGTGCGGTGTTGCGACGGGCTTTTTTTCCCACGCACGGGAATCGTCGATTCGCATCAGCTGATGCAAGCCCTGGAAAGCGATTTTGAAAGCGCAGGTGGGTTACTAGGTTACCGGCACTCTGTCGAATCGGCACAACGCAATCCCAAGGGCTTCTTGCTCGAGCTTAAATCGCCCGGAGGGCCGATTAGCGCACGCTGCGAGAGGCTGATTAACGCCGCAGGACTTGGCGCGGCAGTCCTTAGTAACTCTCTCTTGCAAACCCAGCGCTATGAGCACCGCTTCTGCAGAGGACGGTACTTCACGCTTTCTTCCAAATACAAAGGGCAGTTTCGCTCGCTCGTATACCCAGTACCGCAAAAGGACGGTCTAGGGGTGCATGTGACGATCGACTGCGAAGCCCAAGTACGCCTTGGGCCCGACGTAGATTGGATTGAGGAAAACACCTACCCCGCGTTGCAGCAGCATTACGACTGTGACTGGGACGCCGTGCTCCCGCAATTTTTGACGGCCGTAAGAAAGTATTGCCCAGCATTGGAAGACGGCGCTCTGGCACCAGGGCTCATCGGCATTCGGCCAAAACTCTTTATCGATGGAAAACAACATTCAGATTTCTTCATCGAGTCCGTCGATGGCTACACTCACCTGCTAGGAATTGAATCACCGGGACTTACCTCAGCTTTGGCAATCGCGCCGCATGCCGCCTCGCTCCAGGCATGAAACTTGACCCGATCGGCTTTATCATTCACCGTTAGTCTATGCATCGAGTCCTTATCACCGGCGGCGCCGGATTCATTGGAAGTCATTTGGTCGACGAATGCCTACGTCTGGGCTTTGACGTTACCGTAATCGATAATCTCTCTGTTGGAAGAATGCGCAATATCGAAGCTCATTTGAAGCACGGGCATTTTCACTTTATCGAGGCGGATGTTTCCAAATTCGAACGCATCGAGCCCTACTTCAAAGACATTCAGTGGGTATTTCACTTGGCAGCCCGGGCCGATATCGTGCCGTCCATTCAGCTCCCACATGTCTACCACCAGGCCAACGTCGAAGGAACGGTGGCGGTATTGGAAGCTGCCAGGAAATGGGACGTGGATCGTTTTATTTACGCCGCTTCGTCCTCCTGTTACGGCATTCCGGACGTTTACCCAACGCCGGAAAGCGCTGCGATAAGGCCCGAATACCCCTATGCACTAACAAAATATGTCGGAGAGTGCTACGTAATGCATTGGGAGAAAGTGTATAAGCTCCCGGCCCTTTCACTTCGCTTCTTTAACGTTTATGGGCCTCGAGCTCGGACGTCAGGTACGTACGGCGCCGTGTTTGGCGTTTTCCTGAGCCAGAAACTCGCCGGAAAACCGCTAACCGTGGTGGGAGACGGAACGCAAACACGGGATTTTACCTACGTCACCGACATTGTGGGCGCCCTTCTAACGGCCGCGCGTTCCTCGCTGACTGGAGAGATATTCAATGTGGGCAGCGGGGGCAGCTATAGTGTCAATCACCTGGTGGAACTGCTCAATGCCCCGGCGGTGTCTATCCCCAAGCGCCCAGGAGAACCGGATCAAACATTCGCAGATATTTCGAAGATTGAGGCAAAGCTGGGGTGGCAACCCAAGGTTTCCTTTGAAGAAGGCGTCAAAGCACTGCTAGAGAAGATTGACGATTGGAAAGATGCACCTGTTTGGACGCCTGAGTCGATCGAGAAAGCGACCGCGGACTGGTTCAAATTCTTGTCTTAGTTATCAAGACGATTACCCGACTTATCTACTTTGCCAATGGCGCGGGCTGGGTTTCCCACAACCAGCGTATAGGGGGCGACGTCGCGGGTCACCACCGCGCCGGCACCTACAAACGCGTACTCGCCAATGGTAACCCCGCACACGATGGTCGCGTTGGCCCCGATGGTAGCCCCTCGACAGACATGAGTGGGAAGAAATCCCGCCTGGCCCTTCTTTGAAAAGGCCCGGGGATTCATATCATTGGTAAAGACTGCGTGCGGGCCTACGAAAACATCATCTTCTAAAGTAACCTTGTCCCATAAGCTCACGCCGTTTTTTATCGTACACCCGTTGCCTATGCTCACGTGGTTCTCGACAAAGACGTGTTCGCCAAGATTGCAGCCTTTACCGATTACCGCTCCCGGAAGGACGTGAGAAAATCCCCAAATCCGGGTCCCCTCGCCAATTTTCTGGCTTTCGCAAATGGCTTTTTCGTGCACAAAGAACGCAGGTGTTATCAGCGTAGGATTCATTTGGCCTCGTAGTACTCCCGGATGACTTCGGAAACATAGAAAACATCTTCCTCACTCAACGTGGGCCCCATCGGCAGAGAAACACCGTGTGCAGCCACTTTTTCAGCGTTCGGAAAGTTTCCAAGATCGCCGAAGTATCGAAGGACCGCAGGCTGCTGGTGGATTGCTTTCGGGTAGTGCACGCCAGTCTGGACTCCTCGCTTTGCCAAGAACTCCTGAAATCTTGGCCGATCTTCCACTAGCACCACATAAAGATGGTACACACTTTCGGCGTTAATGTTTTCAACGGGAAGACTCAAGTAGGGAATATCGGCGAGATACTGAGAATACCACAAGGCGACTTGCCTCCGCTTGGCGTTCCATTCATCAATTCGATTCAATTTGATGTTTAGAAACGCGGCCTGGAGATTGTCGAGTCTCGAGTTATAGCCAAACTCATCATGCTGGTATTTCTGCGCGCCCCCGTGGTTGCTAAGTGCCCGTGCACGGGCCACGATATCGGCGTTTTTACTTAGCAGGGCACCCGCATCCCCAAAGGCTCCTAGGTTCTTGCCTGGGAAGAAACTAAACGTCGCCACATCGCCCCAATAACCAACTGGCTTCCCTTTCCATAGGGCGCCTTGCGCCTGCGCGGCATCCTCAAGAACAAAACAGTTATGCCCATCCGCAACTTCTCGAATCCGATCCATCTGGGGAGACTGACCGTATAGGTGGACCGGGACAATCAACTTCGTCTTGGGACCAACAGCTCGCTCCAGCTGCTTAAGATCCATCAACCAGGTACCTTCTTCTACGTCCACCAAGCGAGGAACTAGCCCGAGCTCCACCAAAGGTTCCACTGTGGCAAAAAATGTCATCGCGGGAACGATTGCCTCGTCACCCGCCTTTAAACCCAAAGCCCGAATCGCTAGCCGCAGCGCATCGGTACCATTCGCGCACCCAAGCACCTGAGAACCTGGAAGTGCCCACTCGGCAAAAGCTTCTTCAAACCTCTGGCACTCGGCACCGCGAATAAACGCCGTATTGCGCGTCACCCGCTCGAAGGCCTGTTGGTACAACGGCCAGTCAGGCGCCAAGATGGCAAAGAGATCCAGGAAACCCACCTCACGATGCAGCGCACCGGCAACACTTTTCTTCTTTGTAATGGAAGGCATACTACTACTGTATCACAGCGCTATCGGGGTAAACCCAGAAAGTAAGGTGTAGGTTTCGCTGATCTCGGCTGGGAGCCGTCCCGGAAAAATAAAATGCGGAGGCGATCTCGTTCTCGAAAAGAAACATTGGGAACAAGCCAACATATGGGGTGCTGTAGCTTCTGACGGTTTCTGGCTTTCTCAACGACGGAGAATAATCTTTGGCAGAGGGGCTCGCATAAGCGGTCTTTGCGCTTCCAGCACCATGGGGACCGATCAGCAACACTCCATTGCCAGGCAACTCATCCGGATTTGAAATTTTTCGTACCGGTTTCTTCAGCCAAGATTCCAACACCGCCAAATGAATATCGTCGCGTAACATGTAGACGTCGGTGTGATGGGTGAGTTTGGATACCAATTCAGCATTGCTATTTCTTACTCGCACCAACTCTGCGGTATGCCAAACATTGCTCCCGACTGTTACTAAAACAAAAACTGCGAAAACCCCTACAAACACTTGCTTTTTTTGGCTTACTCCTTCCAACCAGTAGCGCCCCACAAGTACAATCACAGCGATAAGAATTGGATAAACCGGAAAATGTAGCGACGCGGTTCTCGAAACGGGAAACAGATCGATAAGGAGAGGGTACACCAAAACCATCAAGGACATCAAAAACAAGATCCGCTCGGCTAACGTTCGACGCCGTTTCATATCAAGAAAAATAAAAGAGAATAGAAGCGCCCCTAGTAGGCCTGCAAATACCAATGAGGGTGCGTAATACCCACCGATAAAGAAAAAACTGCCGAATGGGATCTTCTGGACCACTCCCAATTGTGAAAGCTCTTCCAGAAACGATGAGTACTCAATGCGAGCGCGGATGCCTTCCCAAAGCGCCCCATGCGAAACCAATGCTCCCCCCCCAAAAGTCATCACACTGGCTCCTACATAAACTCCCAGCCATTTCCACCGCATTGAGTGTTTCCAAGCCGCTGATAGTAGGTACACAGCCGTCGACAAGCAAAGGAAGAAAGCAAAACCCGCCGAAGAAAGGGAAGTCTGCAATCCGGAACACAACCCCGCCAGCGACAACCAAAAAAAGGTGGGTTGCTCCAGCCCAAAAGCAAGGACTGTAAAACACAAACTCAGAACCGCGAGAAATGCACTCAACGGAGCTTCTGTAGTGGAAAAAAGATAAAAGGCAGGCCACGTCGAAACCGCAAAAAGAAAAACAGCAGTCAAAGCAACACTCAGTTTTTCGTGCAAGAGATGCACCAACACCCCAAGCGCAACCAAAGTCATCGCATTACACAGGAGATTATGGACGGCTAACAACTGCCCGGGGTCAAAAGCGTTCTTCGGCAGAAAGAAACCCAAAATCGACAACGTCAACTTCAGAAAAGGCACCTGGTTCAGATCAAAATAGAGTTGTGACGTTTCCGGAGTTGAGAACAAGGGCGCAGCAACAAACCACCACAAAAGAGAGTAAAAGACACCGATAGCAGCAAATATGCTCAACGATTTCTTCATTGTTCAGAGTGAGAAATCTATTGCAATCCCGGCCCCGATAAACTCGTGAGAAAGTTCCGCGCGAAGAGCGAGATCTCCACTAAGTCTATAAATCATCCCCAAGGCCACGCGCGGGTATACGCGAGTTGGATTGACCGTTCCCCCAACCCCCCCAAGGCTATACAAACTAAAATCGTCGTTCTTGTGGAAATCCCACCGCATGAAAAGCCCATACACCGCCGCCGCGCTAGGTGCCAGGAAAAGCGGCCCCCCTTGAAATTCCAAAAACACCTGATCGTTGATGTCTGGAATAAATCCTTCATGCGCGATCTTAACGGCGATCGCTCCTGTCAATCCAAACCCAACCGTTCCACCAATTACTCCGGCACCGGCCATCGCCGCAAAGCTCAGGTTGGTTTGGAGCGGGTCTCCCTTCCACTCTTCCGCTGCAGGCGAATAATGGGAGAACATGCAAAAAGCAAAAAAGGTTGCCGCCAAAGATCGATTCAGGATCCGCGTCATGTGGCCTCCCGCGGTGCTCAAACACCTATCTTAAAAACCATCGGAGCTTTTCGTTCTATGGGTTCCATCCAAACGTAAAACCGTTTATTGGACTCTATTAGGTCCAGCGTTGTATCGCTCCACTGCCCCTCAAAAAAGATTGTACCGCTTATATTCACTAATTTCACGCGATTGAGACGGCCCAGCAAGAGCCCCTGGAACTTGCTTCCGTCCACCGGGTACATCCAGCAACAAAGTTCACTGGAACTGTCATCTATGCATGCAAACGAAAGGGGCCCGATACGGCTTTTTTGGCGCATTTCCTCTGGAAGCTTTGGACTGAGCGCCGCAAAGGCCTCCATTGCCTCCGACTGCGCCCACTTCGAACGAATCTCGCAGGCGGCAAGTTTCGACTTAATTTCGTTGTCCTCTGACCAGTGCATCACGCCTCCGCCCCCGGCTTACCACAGGACTGCGTGTACAGCAAAACAGCGCCCTGCGGGGTGCTTACTAGTTGGTGAGTTGGTAAACGGCGTTATGCTGCCCGAATGCGGAGTGAAAGACCAATCGAGCGTTCGACGGCGGATCTAACGGGGCCTCATCTAGGGAAATTAGATAGAAATGCCTGCAGTCTGCCTTTTCAAGCAAGTTCCTGGGGGCATCGGAGAAATGAAAAGTCTGGGCCCAACTCCCCATCGACTTATCGGGAAATTGATAGCAGTTTTCCCGAACGGGACCAGTCTTTTGGCGGATCTCCGTGAGAAAAGCCTCGTAGGGCTGGTGATACAGCACTCCTAGCGTATCCAAAATTCCGTGCTGCATGCGGAACGGTAAAACCGTCAAGAGTACGTACACTCCTGTCAACACAGCGACGTAGGCAGGACCGCGTGAACGGGACAGCCATTCCCCAAAAGCCAAAACCATCGGGACGATAAACGGAACAAACCAGCGAGGTTCCAGATGACTCACACGCAGCAACGTTAGAACTGCACCGTAAAATACAAAAACGCTTACGCAAAATAGGCTGAGCAAATCCACTCTCAAAGACTTATGGCGCACCCACTGGGCTGCTCCCGCGTACAAAACAGCGAGTCCTACGAGTTTCAAGGCCCACAAGCGCCCCAAGGAGGGCAAAGTCGTAAGCACCTTGATCACAAAATTCTCAAACCCTCCGTGGTGGAGATTGGCAATAGGTTCAAGGGAGCGGAGCACGCAGACAAAAACCGCAAAGAACAGGGGAAGCCACAGAGACGCGGAAAGTATCAACTGCCAGCAATAGCGCGCTAGCGTTCGGTCCATTTCGTGCCGCTTCAGGTAGACCCAGAAACAGAAGGACGTCAGAAGAAGCAAAGAATAGATTCCGGTAAACGGGTGAGTCAGGACCGACAACGCAAAAAACAAAGAAAAAGCCCAAACTCTCCGGCCTGATTTTTCTGGTACTCCCGACGCTCCAACCTCGAGCAGTATAAATAGCAGTACGGAGGTAACAAAAAGGGCCGATACATAACCGCGCGTTGAGTGCAGATACCAAATCACCATCTCATTCACAAGCAAGTGTGAAAAAAGCAGAAGGCGCGTAAAAGGTTGCAGAAAACGACTCGCCATCACATTGAGCACGAAAAGAAAAAGTGCTGCAAACACAATCGACGGCAACCGGTAGGCGACCTTATTTTCACCAAAGATTTTCATGGAGGCGATCGCAAAGGTGTGAGCTACGGCGTGCACCTCGGTGTGCCTGAAAGGGTTAATTTCATGAAAAAAGCTCTTGGTGACTGCGGCTGCAGCCCGTTGATTCTCGTCCAAATCAAATGGGAGGGTAATTTGGCGTACCGTTTGTCCCAGGATCACCAACGACACAACCACCTGGAAAATGGTTAACTTTCTGGAACCAACCGCAACAGGCTTCCAACGCGAGCGCTGCTCTTTTGGGATCTGCAGAATCCCTGAGAGCGAGGCAAATACAGCGGCCGCAAAAAGTAGAATGAACTGCGAAAACCCCAGATAGCGCTCTGCGCTACCAAGCAGGGACTGGACATGAGCCGTCGGCCCCGCAACAAAAGAAAAACCGGCCACCGCGCAACACCCCCAGGCTAAATTCGCCAGTAAGCGGGCATAGCGGGGATTGTCAAAAAACGTTTCGGAGAAGCGGTTCACGAAAAAATCCTTTTTACGCGTGACGTCAACTTAGGCGGGTGCCGTACTCTTCTTATCGGTAGGTACGGCGTCACTTTGTGAGTGTTTTTTTAAGACATAGCCCGCAAAGTGACGCCATACCAAATTCACCAAATTCCACTTGGCCATGCGGGCTGGCTATGTGTACACTCTGGCCCGAAAAACTGACTTGGAGAAGTACTATGCTAAAGAAGATTACACTTTTTTCACTCATTTGTTTTACCAGCGCAAGTTTTGCGAGTTCACCGTCGTTTCAACACGAAGTTGAGATGAACCTGACTGAATCAGCGTTATCGGTCGGCGGTACCGCCGTCTTTGCGATTGGTGCCGGTTACCAGTACGGACTGACCGACATGTTCCAGGTTGGCGGCCGCGTAACGTTTACGACCGTCGGCAGCACTTTCGTCATTCTGGCTGGCGGCACACTCAACCTTAACATCATGAACCCGGGACAAAAAATCAACTACGCGGATGCGTTGTTCATTCAAGCGTATTTGGGCTTCACGAGCGCTGCGGGTGCGACTAGCTTTACTTTTGAAGGCACAGTCGGTAAGCGGTTTGCTGTGTTGAAAAACGTTGCTTACAATCCGGAACTGGGCCTTCTTGTGGCTGGAGGCGCCGCTTTCATCGCGCGCCCACTACAATTCTCGGTTCTATTCTAAACAACGCCCTTTAGAAGGGACCCGTGAACGAGACTTCGTTCTTTAGGTTCGAAGAGCTATTGAGTGCCGTCCGCTTGGCCTTAACCAGGTTGCGGGCGGCATTCACCAAATCGCCGACATTTGGGTAGTAGGCCTGCTCGAGTACTGGACTACACGGAGTTGGACAGTCGGGTAAGCCCACCCGGCGGATGGGGGCTTTCAAAAACTCAAAGCCTTCTTCTGCGACTACCGCACTCACTTCCGCACACACCCCAAATTGCGAGTGTCCGATGTCTGTAACGAGAAGACGCCCTGTTTTTCGGACTGATTGCAAGATGGTCGCCTTGTCCAGCGGACGAATCGTTCTTAAGTCAATCACTTCCATCTCAATGCCTTCGCCACGTAAGATGTCTCGCGCCGCAAGAGCTTCCAAAACCTGGTAGGAAAGCGCCACACACGTAACATCCTTGCCCGTTGCTGCAACAGCCGCTTTTCCCAACGGGAGATGGTACGGCTCGGCAGGCACTTCGCCCTCTTTATTATGCAACCAGCGATGCTCGACAAAAATGACCGGGTTGGGATCGGCGATAGCTCCCATCAATAAACCCTTGCTGTCGTATGGCGTGGACGGCAACGCTACCTTCAGGCCCGGTACGTACGCAAACAACGAGTGGAACGTCTGGGAATGCTGTGCCGCCTGCCCCCAACCCCGTCCCACCACGCAACGGATCACGATGGGAACAGACAGAGCTCCCCCCGACATGTACCGCCACTTGGCGGCGTGGTTGAGCACCTGATCCATCGCCAGTAGGAGAAACTCACACCGGGCGTGAACCATAATACACGGGCGGCCTTCGATAGCAGCCCCAATTCCGATGCCAGTGACCGCACTCTCAGAAAGTGGGCTATCGAGAACGCGGTTCGGAAATTTCTTGAAAGGCTCCAGTGTAGTCCCGAACACGCCCTTCGGATCATCCACACCCTCACCGATCACATACAAAGACGGGTTAGCCTCCATGGCCTGCACCGTTGCTTCCGCGATCGCTTCCCAGCCCTTTAGTTTACGCATAAATATCCTCAAACATTTCGGACAGGGCAGGCAGTGGACTACAGTCCCCATACGTAAACGCCGCCTCAATCTCTTTTAAGATTTCGGCTTCCACCGACGTGACAGTTTCGGAGGGAAGTTGACTTTCGGCCCATGCCAATGGACAGCGAGCTTTCCACGCCTCCACTTCAGCCTGCGTACGATACCCGACTTCAAAATCCTCGCTAGGTCCCACGTGATCGAACCATCGGCACGTCGTAAATTCGAGTAGGGTCGGGCCCCCACCGCTTCTTGCCCGTTCCACCGCCGTTCTAGAGGCGCTCAGCACCGCTGGAAGATCGTAGCCATCCACGCGAAGTCCTGGAACCCCAAAGGCCTCTCCCCGCTTAAAAATCTCACAATCGCTTTGCCGGGCTTTCTGCGGGCTATAGGTCGCGTAGTTGTTGTTCTCACAGGCAAATATCACCGGCAGTTTTTTCAACGCCGCAAAATTTAAACACTCATACAAAATCCCTTCCTCACTCCCGCCGTCTCCGAAGTAGGCAACGGCTAGACTCTTTTCACCTGAAAGCTTGAACGAAAAAGCACTCCCAACAGCCAGTGGGATCGAGCCAGACACGAGCGCTGAGGATCCCATCATGCCACGCTCCACATCCACTAGGTGCATGGACCCCCCCTTCCCCTTGGAGCACCCACCCGTCTTGCCCAGAAGTTCCGCAATCATCTTATTCGTGGCGCCGAGCTTTGCGAGGTAGTGAGCGTGACAACGGTGCGAGCTATACACTCGGTCGGCGTCTGTTAGATCCAAACTAAGGGCGGCCGGAGCCGCTTCTTGCCCGATAGAGAGGTGAACGGGACACCGCATCTGCTGTTTGGGGTAATGCGCAACGATGGCTTCTTCCACTCGACGGATGCGCAACATGCGTCGGTAGAGTTCCGTCAGATTCTTTTCTGCGATCAAAGATTTATCTCCTGTCTCTGCTTGCGGGACCTAGCTTCCTTCTGTTTTAGCTGAATGACCTCATCAACCGTGACATGAATGAGCAGCAGATGTGCCACTTCGACCGTTCCATACCGCTCGGAAGGAATGTAAAAGTTCAGATCTCCCATCGCACTCAAGGGATTGTCCGGCTTGAATCCTGACAAGGTAATTACTGAACACCCACGGAGCCGTGCAGACCGTACTGCGTTTAAAATATTCTCCGAATTTCCACTACTACTGATGGCAATTAGCAAATCACCAGGATCGCAAAACATTTCGATTGATTTTGAAAAAACGTTTTCATATCCGTAATCATTGGCCAAACAGGTAAGTAAGGAGGCGTCGTTGAACGAAGTCGCGCGTATCCCCCCATTCTTCCAAAGATCTACGGCCTGGTGGCTAGCGATAGCCGCACTCCCGCCGTTACCGACGAGCACCACTTTCTTGGCGGTTTGGTCCACCGCCTGAATCATCTTGATCGCCATCTTCAGTCCTTCGGCTGGAAGCACCACATTGCGATCTCGTACAACTACTCGCACTTTCTGCAAGCTGCTGTTGAAGTCAGTCAATGACTGGAATTCACTCCACGACATAGGCCCCCCAAAATAGAACTCAAGACAGTAAGGATTTTACAAACTTGAAAACTGGTACTGCCTGAACGCTTGAGCGGTTGCATACAATCTCCACTGCCATCGCTCCCACCGCGTTCCCAACAAAGCCAATCACCTCGGGGCCTGCCCCGCGAGCGGCAAGCAATGAAGTGACAGCGAAGTAGGCGTCCCCAGCTCCGACGCGATCGACGATCTTGCTTGATACAGAAAGCGCTTCAAAAAGATCACCTTTAGGCGTCCTCGTAATCGAACCGTTGTGGCCGCGGGTAATCGTAATGGTCGTTTCCGGATACCGCCGGGCAAATTGCTCGATGAGATCGTGTACCGGAGTGTATTTTTGCTGCATCGCCAAGCGGAGTTCCGGTTCATCAATAGAAATGTAGTCTGCTTGAGGGTATTTCGTGACCAGATTGTAGCCTTGGTTAGCGCTATTGGTCTGAACGTTGAGAGCCAAATACGGCGCCTTTTCTCCGAGTGTACCGATGATATCCTGATTCAAAAAACCATGCCCGTAGTCTGCAACCACAACAACGTCATAGTTGGGGAGTGTTTCTTCCAAAAGGCAAATAATCTCTTCAGTCAATGGCTCGGATAAATCGGTATCAGTGAGAAAGGAGACCTGGAACATTTTTGTAAGGAAGGCAGGCTCCACAAAGCGCCGTTTTATGTTCGTACAAGCGTCCTCGCGGTAGAAAAAGCGATTGCGGATCTTTGAATTGAGCTGACTCTCAATAAACTGAGTTTTGGGATCCTTGGAGCCCAATATGGTAATGAGATCTACGTGATCGGAGAATGCAGCTATATGGTTAGCACACGCTAGAATACCGCCGGCAAACCCTTCCTCGCTAAGGTAGCGAGTGGACACAATGGTTTCCTTAGGAGATTTCCCTAGTGGTTGGCAGTAATGGTACTCGTCTACAATCGTGTCGCCGAGAACTAAAACTTTCAGATCTTTCAGCGCTTTCAACTGATCGATAATGTCGTCCGGGCGGTACTGATTTCGAAAATGCCTCAAATACTGGCGAGCATGCTCCGGATAGACTCCAAAGTTTTTGTTGAGGATCTCGGTGGAGCTAAAGGTAATATCGTGGGTAAAGTGCAAAATCCCGCCTGCACGACGAACGGCCTCTTCTTCCGCGTAGATTCCTTTGGTTAAATCCTTACCTTTTTCCTCGTAATCGGCGCCCTTAACGTACACATCTGGGCGCAACGCCGAAATCATTTCCACCGCGGTCGGAAAATCGCTGATCGTGACATAATCCACGCACTGCAGCGCAGCAATGGACTCGGCGCGCAAGTGAATATTGAACGCAGGGCGGCCAGGCCCCTTGTTCACATGTTGGTCTTTTGTAAGCGAAACAACCAGAATATCTCCCAGTGTCTTCGCTTCGGCCAAATGCCGGATATGGCCCGGGTGCAGCAAATCGAATACGCCATGGCACTGCACAATCTTCTTGCCGTGGGCTTTCTCCGCCTCCAGAGCCTCTGTGAGAGCCTCCAAGCCAAGAATTTTGTCGCCAGCACGTCCGCGCCGCTCTGTTTTGTGATGCTGTTCTTTTTCCACGCCCTCTCCCCGACGTAGCGCGGAGCAACACGCTAGTCCCGGCAATTGTTGAATTGTTTGTTGAGTTCTACCTGTTCATTTTAGTAGATACTGCCGGGCATGGAAATTGTCATTTGAGAAAAGTCACAATAGAACGGGCACGAGGCGTAAGCCCCGTGCCCTTAGACGGATTAATAATGGAGAGTTTAGTCTTGGTTAGTATCGTCAAAACTCACAGTACTGACGCTTGTCGCAAAACAGCCATTCATTTCCAAACACCGGCGGCGCTTCCGACGCGTTGAGTAATACTGGCAACGCGAGCAGTTGTTCACATAGCCTCCGTAATACCCAAAGTAGTTGCAAAGCGACGAGAAACTTCCCACACCACAGAACATCGAAAAGTCGATGTTGTAGTAGGCAGACAAGGTAGACGGCGTGTAGTACCAAGGGTAGTAGTAGTCGTAGTTAATACAGCTATAACCCCCGTTATTAAACTGACAATTGTCCTGATAGCCTGGCCACCAATAACCCGTGTTCCACCAAGAGCTCACCGCGGACCAAGCACTGTGGAAGCCACGTGCCCCACCGGCTTGGCGAACGCTGGAAGAAACTCCCTTGGCGTTGAAGCGACACGCTTCGGTAGCCGCAGCCAGATCTGCCTGGCTAATGTTTCCGGCCTTCACATCCGAGGTTACTTGCTCCAAGCAACCAAGCATGAACGTGTTAGTCCCGGTCCCATCGCCAATTAGGTTGAGACGTTGGGCGCTGCGATCAGGATTTTCCTGACAGGCCATCAAGAATGGAATCACAAGAAAAGGTAGTAAGGAGCGGACTGCTTTCATTTCGTTTCCCCCGATAAAACAAAACATCGCGGTTCCGGAAGGCACCCGGCAAATCCAACAATGTGTTCCCTGCAAATTAGGAGTTACAAATTCTTTGCCAAAATCTCCTAGTGTTATTCAAATTGAATACGCCCTAGACAGGGTGTCTGCGAAGACTACGCATTGAACACGGCGGTCCCAAAATTTTCATTGGTCTTCGCCACTTACGCCGCCTGCTCAAGGCTGACGAAGGTCTTTACACTTATAAAACACGGTAAGTCACTGAGAATACAGCGGTTCGAGATCTCGGTTCCGCGCGGGCCTCAGCGCTATACACATGAAAGTACGGCCCACCGGCTGTTTACTAACTAGGCAATTCTGCGCTAATCCCCTGCAACCCAAGGGAAATTGGCCCATCGGTGGAAACAGGAACGGCGATTGCACCATTAAATAGTAGTCGTCCCGTAAGAATAGAAGTCCCGAACTGTTGTGCCTCAGGAGATCAGCCATGGAACGCATCAAGACTCTAGTACCCGTTTTTTTAAGTAGCTTCGTCTTCCTATTCTTCACTGCATGCGGCGGTGGAGGGGACAGCACCGACGCTCAACCCATTAAGCCCGATGCCTCGGGATCCGAACTCCAAAAAATAGCAGCAGAAATGCAAAAAGGCCTCGAAGAATATCTGGGAGCGCAAGTCGACGCAACGGTAGCTGCAGCGAGCTCAGGTCAGTTTGATTTAGGGTTCATCCAAGCCATCTTGGGTAGTGCTTCTAGCTTTGATAGGGATTGGATTCCACAGAAGTACAACCAATGGCACTTGGCGTGCTCCAACCCTCAGATTCAGTCCACTACTGGGATGAGTCCGGCTGGGTGCGTGAATTCGTTCTGGCATACACTAGCGTCACTTGGAATGGCTTCTGTCGTAAACCCGATTGCGTCCGCATTACCCACGACAGCTCAAGCTGCGGCGCTTGCAACAGTGATTCAGTACGCCAACAGCACTCCGTCTAGTATTCCGCCCTACTGGATCGCCGCCGCACAAAGCCAACTGAGCG
>JAGQZV010000079.1 GCA_020435295.1 Bdellovibrionales bacterium
TAGCTCCCACGTTGCGAGTCCCAGTACTCGGCCTTTATGGAGAAAAAGACCAAGGCATCCCCGCAAGTGATCTCGCCATGATGCGGGACGCACTCAAAAAGTCCAAACTCAAACACGAAGTAATTGTCTACCCCGGCGCCGAGCACGGGTTTCATGCGGATTACCGTCCCAGCTATCAAAAGACGGCGGCGCAAGACGGCTGGAAACGCATGCTTGCCTGGTTCAGAAAAAACGGCGTCTAAGATAACAACTTCCGAACAGGGAGACTGAAACAAAACTCCGTAAGTCCGTCCGTCCTCTGCGAGAGCCAAATGCGCCCTCCATGGCGCTCGACCGTTTTTCTGCAAATGGAAAGACCCAACCCTGTCCCCGAGGCCTCCGATTCCTCTACCCCTCTCTGGAAGGGTTCAAAGATTCGATCGCTGGCCTTAGGATCCACCCCAGGCCCATTGTCTTTGACGGAGAAAACCCACTCGTTTTCTTCCAGGTGCGCAGAAATCTCTACCTTCGGACGTCCAGCAAGTTGGCTATATTTGATCGCGTTCGTCAGTAGGTTTTGGAATACATGCCCAAGCTGCATCTTGTCGGCAACGACAGTTGGCAATTCTAGCACTGTGATTTCAGCTCCGGCCGTCTGAATCATCGACTCCAGATCTACCAGTAGCTCCTCTACTAACTTCCGCGTATCAACTTCCGCAAGATTTAGTTCCAAGGCATTCAATCGCGAATAAGCCAACAGAGAGTCAATCATGTTGCGCATTCGATCGGCGCTTTTTTGAATATAGGCAAGCCACTCTTTCGCCTCTTCCGGCCAGGCCGCGGCAAAACGGGACTCCAACAGATGTACGAAGCTGCCCAAAGTAGCTAACGGCTCGCGCAGGTCATGGGACGCCACATAGGCAAACTCCTCCAGTTCCTTATTGGAGCGCATAAGGTTGGTAGTGAGATCGCTAATTTTTTCTTCGGTCTCACGCCTCTCCGAGATATTCTTGATGAACCCGGCGATGAGTTCTTCCCCTTCGTAGACAAGGTAGTTGGAAGTTATCTCTACAGGAATCAGGTCTCCCGAACTAATCTCGTGCCACGTCTCAAAGCTTATTCTTTTTTCGCGCTGAATGCGGGCCCAACTCGCTTCGCACGTTTCAAGAGTAAATTCGGGGTCCCAATCCGGAATACACATTTGGACCAGCTGTTCCTGGGAATACCCCCAATGCCGGCACGCCGCCTCATTTACATAACGAATCCGAAACCCGTCGGCCGGGGAAATAACGTACACAGGATCCTGAATGCTATTGAGAAGCTGCTTAAAAAAGGACGGATCCTCGGGTGGGGGGGAATTTTCGGCCTCTACTCCGCCTAAGCCTGGGTGGCGGTATTTCGTCTGATCCATAGCCTTAAAGGGACCTCTTTTCATCTGAAAATAGGAGAGCCGCCTCATCGCGTCAAGATCCAGGGCAGTGTGCCGGGTTATAATTGGTACGCGATTGCTTTTGAGGCACGGACCCAAAAGCAGCGGCGTACCTAATTCCTCGGGAGTCTGCCTTTGAAAACCCTCATCATTAGCTTCACGCTATGCGCCGTGTGTGCTCTTGCGGCTGTAGAATTTGGGGTGCGCCGTTGGGTGCTGCCCCAGAACTTTCTTTACATTCAGGTAAATCCAGACACATCCCCCTTTTTCGGTCTCGTTGACCGCTATGACGTCTTTCCAGTTTCCATTCGGGACCACCGACACGAAGGGGCACAACGCGGCGGGCGCAGAAGTGGAATCGCTTTCGTGGGGGATTCTGTAACTTTTTGCGCCAACGTAAAAATTGAGGACTGCTTTGTGGAGCAACTGCAAAACAGTCAAACTCTTTTTGATGCCTACAACTTCGGCGTCCCCGGATACGGCATCGTTCAGGTGGAACAACAGCTCGATAAAGTCTTTGAGAAAGCCCCCATTGATTGGGTGGTTTACACGTTCAACTTCAACGATATACACTCCGCAGCCCCAGTCCTACTGACTCTGCTGGAACCCGAATCGGATAGACTCGTGGCACTAGAAGACTATCAAGGACCTAAGGGCAGTCTAAAAAAGTATCTGAGACGCTACTACCAAACGCCGTTGGTATTAAACTATTTCTATTCCACGCTAAGCGCACCTACACCGGAGGTGTTTTCTGGAGCCGTCGGGGCTAAGAGCTTGGCCCCCAAGCCGCAGCAAGACTGTTTAGCAACGATGAAGACCGCAGCTCAAGGTTATCTCTACCGGACGCTATTCCCTGTATGGGAGAAGATGTACACGGATCCAAAAGTGGTGGAGAAACTCAGTGGGGCTTTTGCGCGCCTAAAGAACAAAGTGGAAGCGCACGGTGCCCGCCTTGTCGTCATCGCCTCGTATGACTTCTTAATTGTAGACAAGAAAAACAGTGCTATCCCGGAAGCTTTTCGTCTAGCGACGGAACAAGCCGGCATTGACACCGTCAATCTATACCCGCTCTTTGCATCCCACTACTCGGAGTGCTCGATGTACTCCGATCCCGGGCACCCCGGAAAACTAGGTCACAGGCTACTGGCCCGCCGCCTTTTACCGGAAATCCTCAACCGCTTGGACAGACACCGTGCGGGATCGTCCTGACATAAAGCGCTCCTCAAACCCGCTAACCTGGTGTAAAAATCCGTATGGGCCAGCACAGCATTTACGTTTGGATCGGATTTAATCTTTTCGTCCTCGCCATGCTAGCACTCGATTTGGGGGTGTTTCATCGGAAATCTCACCGGATCGGCTTTCGAGAAGCCATGATCTGGACCGTTGTCTGGATCACACTTTCTCTGACATTCAATTTGCTCATTTACCTCCGTGGGGGCGCAGAACCAGCGTTGGCATTCCTCACCGGCTATGTCATCGAGAAGTCTTTGAGCGTAGATAATATTTTTGTAATGCTCATGATATTCACCTACTTCCGAGTCCCCGCTGAATACCAGCACAAGGTACTGTTCTGGGGGATATTGGGCGCCCTCTTCATGCGCGGCGCCTTTATACTCGCAGGTGTAACACTTATTCAAAAGTACCATTGGGTAGTTTTCGTTTTTGGGGGCTTTCTCATCCTTTCGGGTCTCAAAATGGCGATGCCCAAAGAAGAGGAAGTTTCATTGGATAAGAATTTTGTCTTGCGCCTCACCAAAAAGCTTATTCCCACGACCTCCGAGTACGAAGGATCCCACTTCTTTGTGAGAAAAAATGGCAAACGCATGGCCACTCCGCTGCTTGCAGCGCTAGTGATGGTGGAGTTCACCGATCTGATTTTTGCGGTCGATTCGATTCCCGCTATTCTCGCGATCACACCGGATGCTTTCTTGGTTTATACTTCCAATGTTTTTGCTATTCTCGGTTTGCGTTCCTTGTACTTTGCGGTCTCGGGTTTGATGGACCTATTCCACTTTCTGCAGTACGGCTTGGCCGCTATCCTGACATTTGTGGGAATCAAAATGCTTCTGACGGACGTGTACCCGATCCCCACCGGGATCGCTCTTGGCGTTATTGTCGGAATTTTGTCGATCTCAATTGTAGCGTCGAAGATTTGGCCAGCTTACCCGTCCGACAAAACCCCGAATAACTCACCCCGCTAAAAGAGTGGGTGACGTACGAGGTGGTCTTCCATTTCGTACCAATCATGAACGAAAATGGTGTCCTCCGGAAAGGCCGGATCCTCAGGTCCCCCTCGCACGGAATAAGCACGTAACCCGTTACTGAGGTAGGAAACCGCATCGGTGTTCTTATCCCCGACTCCTACCAATATCCGGGGAAAGGTCGCTTTGAGGCGGCGGATCACTCCGGACTTGTAGGCCTCATGCGAAAGTGGTGTGCCCCCATGCAGATCGAAGTTCCAAAAATAGGTGGGGCCCTGCGGAAAGTTTCTAAGCTTTAACCACGCTTTGGTCTTATCGGTGAACGTATCGTCCCTCGCAGTAACATAGATGATAAGATAGGTGTCCTTTAACGTGGCGAGCACGGTTTCGGAACCCTGCACCGTGGGGACCTGGTCATTCTGCAGTACCAAGAATTCCAAGCCTGTGACATCTGCGATCGTGTGGTCAATGTCTGTAACGATAGCAGGGATATCAGATTCGCGCACGGCGACCAGAAGTTGGCTGGGCGCCGCCACATACGCGGACTCGGAACTGAGACGGACACTGACGATATGGTCGCCCGCCTGGGAGGCACGGATTTGCAGTCGTGCCATCCCTTCACCAGCGCTGATTGACGTGCCAATCAGCGTGTCTTGATACCAAAATTCAACTGTTTCCCCGCTAAGATCAGGGGTAAAGAACGCTATTCCGATCGCTTCGACCTTGGCTTTGAGCTCGATGGTCTGGCCGGATACGGCAAGGACGTCATAGCCCTGGAGGCGGGCTTGGGGGCGGCGCCCGCCCATGGCGTGACTTGTAAGAGCGAGGCAGAATGCTAACGGGCAAAGCAGTTTGCAACACAGGCGCCGGCACACGGCGTCCTTTCCGAGTGTCGTTGACATGGGTGTTCCTCCTTGAAGATCCTTCGTATTAGTCTAGCGGTAGAGTGTGAGCCAAATGTGGGATAATTGCGGAGCCAAACACCTAGTTCTCTGAAGCAGTCGATTCCGACGGTTGCTCACCTTGCGCGGGTGGCTCGGCTTGCGGGGCTTCATCGACAATCGCAGTGGAATAGGTATCCGCCGCGACCGGTGTTTCGTAGCGCTTGCGAATGGAAACCACATATTGGTCGTGGGTCATGCCTGGGTGGTTATCGCAGGCGAAAAGAGACAGAGAAACAAAGGCGGTCAGGATGATGATAAGTTTCATTAGGCTCTCCTCACTATTAATTCAGTGCAAGCGCAGTGCCGAAAATCCAGGCACCGCCCACTCCGTGTATACGCCCATACGCTAGGTACCACGTTCCTTTTTTGACAGACTGTGGATTGTTTTTGGCGGTTCGGTCTTTTTCGGATAGATTTCCTCTAAAGGAGACTCCAATGAAAGCGATTCTTAACGCCAGTTTCTTCCTCTTGCTCGCCTGTTCCAGTTTATACGCTGCAACGCCAGCGACCACTTCCAAAGTTTTTATGGACGTCTCAATAGGTGGTAAGCCGGCTGGACGAATTGTTGTGGGCCTCTTTGGGAAGACCGTTCCAAAAACCGTCGAAAACTTTCGAGCCTTAGCCACCGGAGAAAAGGGAAAAAACAAGCAAGGCGTGGCCTTACACTATAAGGGTTCCACCTTTCACCGTATTATTCCAAACTTCATGATCCAAGGCGGCGATTTTACCGCGGGCAATGGGACTGGCGGCGAAAGTATTTATAAGGGTGGCAAGTTCAAGGACGAGAACTTCAAGCTGAAACACGAAGGCCCCGGCTATCTCAGCATGGCCAATGCCGGCCCCAACACAAATGGTTCGCAGTTCTTTATTACAACGGTCAAAACACCCTGGTTGGACGGACGCCATGTAGTGTTCGGCAAGGTGCTTGAGGGAATGGATGTCGTCAAAAAAATCGAGAGCCAGGGCTCCTCTTCAGGAACCCCAGCTCAAGAAGTCAAAATTACAGACTGTGGCGAACTTAAGAACCACAAGTCTTGATGCCTTAGCTCCGGGACTGTTGTGCACACAAGTTGATTTCTTGCTGTCCCGAAGCCTTGGCTGACGCGCTCAAATCATTAGTATCATCCGCCGAAGAGCGACAAGATAGCCGGCAGAATCGTGAGCAAAGCTTGGATAATCGGGTTCAGCCCTGGGAAAATGGATCCAATGATGGGGCCAATCGCCTTGATGATGTCTAGAATCCCGCCGAGGCTGGTCGCGGTTTGCACGACGCTGCCATTATTCATTTGAACAAGGCCATACGCCAAAGAGTCGACCGTTTGCGGTTGCCCGTTGTTCAGTAAGCTGAAAAGGTTTCTCAAATTCGAAAAGCTTGTAGCCTTACGACCAAATAAGCCACGCGTACTGTTGTCCTGCGGGGCCAGTTCCGTCAAGGCAGCTTCAAGCTGCTCATAAGAAGCGTCGTAGGGATCTCCGATAGGCGCTACTGACATCATGGGAAGTCTTTGCAAGGTATCAATCGCATCGGCATTGGACTGTCTTAAGTCAACGCCACAACCGGCTAGAAGAATGCAGGCAAAAGCTAATACTAGAGCTCTCATGGTGACCTCCGTGTCTACAGTTTCTAAAGATGCCCTCGTCCTGTGGGCTAAGCTGATAGAGATAGTTTTCCATGAAAGCACGCACGCAATATGCCGCGACTATGGAGATCCTCACACAAATTAGCTTTTGAGTTCTTGGTAAAGAGCTAGGGCCCTGGATGTGGGTGGTCATTTTCCCTCATTGAGTCTCGCGATGTTTCTACCACCTTAAACAAAGGACAGCTTAGTAGAGACAACGCGCCCATCACGATAAAAGCGGTACCGTAATTCCACTGCGCCACCAACCTGCCCACAAGAAACGCCGAAGCCGCTTCACACCCATTGGTTCCTGCCATAAAGGTCGAAAACATCGTCGCCGGGTACTCCTCGTTCGCGCTTTTGTCCATGAAGTAGCTATAGGAAACCGCAGTGAAAGTACCAATGGCCATATATACAAGAATGAGAAAAACTAAAAAGAGCGATGAACCGCTGCTATGAGCAAACCCAGCGGCGGCGCAAAGTACGAATAGCGCAACGATCGTTCGCAAGAAGGCGCGGGCGTGACCGACTTTGTCGGCAGCCACTCCCCCCACCCAAGATCCCACAATCATCACGATGACAGACGCCGTGTAGAACCAACCTATCTCGGTCTGTACATATCCCAAAGCGAGTAGAGCTGGACCGGCAACCGCTCCAATGGCTTCAAAACCGGCACCTGACAGCAGCGCAATGCCGAGGTTTCTCAGCACCGCAGGGTTCCTCGCTCGCCCCCAGAGCCACGCCCCGACCGCGTGTTCTGCAGACTCCGGAGCTCTCTGGTTTTTCAGCAGCAGCATCACGAACGGCGCAGAGCACACCAACCCAGCAATCATGCATAGTCCCAGATTCACGCTGATATTCGGAATAAGCAGCAGGCCTGCACCAAAAGCCCATCTTGCCGTCAGCATTCCCGCCTGCATCGCGGCGTTCAGCCGCCCTCGATCGTTCTCCCCCACACTAGCCATTGCCCAACCATCAATTGCCACATCCTGCGTCGCCGCACATATGGCGTGCGCCACTAGCAAGCCACCGAACCAAGCAAAGGGAAGCGAGTGAAAGTACAAAGCAACGGGGACCACCCCTACAATCATTCCCAATTGGCAAAGCAGGATGACATTACGGTATCCCCACTTCTGACTCTGTTTGTCGACTAGAGGGGCCCACAAGAATTTCAGTGTCCAAGGGAAAGCTAGCAGCGCCGTAAAATAGGTTATATCTTCAATCTTCCATTGAGTTTGCTTCAACAGCGTCGGAAGCGCCCACCACAAAAAACCAATGGGCGCTCCCTCTAGAAAATAGAAGAAGGTAAATTTCCAAAAGCTCTTTTGCCGATCTGATAGCATGTGTCAGTGGTACCAGTTTTCGGCGAGTGCGGCTACCCGGTTCGCATGCCTCGTTCAAAAACGCGACGATTCAACTAGCGCGTACGGTCTACGCACAGATCTACCAAGCCCTCGGCCGCCGAGCGTATGCGGCTGTCCGGAAGGTAGCAAAGACATTGAATTGCCTGCTTCGCAAGACTGCCCAGCCGCTCGCGCATTTCCGCTACGAAGTCCTTTGAAACGGCACGCTCCACCTGCCGTACGACATCTTCCGGGATGTGTTTTTGTTCGAAATGTTGTTGGAGATACGGCGTCAATTCCGGCCGCCGGTCAAGAAGCTGCCAGGTGATGAAATTCAGTTTTCCCTCCTTGAGATCCACCCAGGCTTCTTTGTCTTCTGAGCCGATCACGTCCAGTAAGTCATCAGAAAACTGAAACAGTTGACCAAATGTACGCATGAAAACAGCCAAGTCGAACCGCCAAGAACTCTGGGCAAGTTCTGGTCCCACTAATGCCGACCACCTCAAAAGTGAAGCGGTTTTGAGTTCGGCAATCTTCCAGTAGATGCGCTCCGACTTAGGAACAGTAAAACGCAATTCGTATTGCAGCGACTCCCCACAAACAAGTTGCTTCAACGCTGCGCAAAGGCCCGCTAGCAGCTGGGGATCTCCTTTTTCAGCGACTCGCTGGACGGCATCGCTTAGCAAATAGTCTCCAGACAGTACTGGAAGCGTGTTTCCAAATAGCACATTGGCACTGGGTTCCCCCCTTCGCACGGTGCCCATATCAATCACATCATCGTGCAAAAGAGTGGCCGTATGCACCGCTTCAGCAGCCCAAGCATACAAACTTAAGTGGCCCTCCGGGATTCCAGCCATTTCGCCAAACCAAAAGACGAGGTGGGAGCGCAACCGTTTGCCTCTACGATCCCAAAGTGATCGGCACACCTGATCCACAACCAGTGCTTCGGGTGGCTCCAACTCATACCGGTAGCTAGATAAGGCGTTTACAAACGGACGGGACCGCTCGAAAGCTGCAGCCACCGCTACCGATGGTATCACCGAACACCTCCTAACAGAGTTAACAACGCTAGGGCCCAAAGTTTTGCGAATGTTGCCAGAAGCAAATTCTTTGGAAGCCAGCCCCGCGCTTGCAACAAGACGAGAAACAAGATGGGGGTGGAAACAAAGGCTGCAAACCCAAGCGGTGGTCTGGCGACGCTGTACGCTGCATCGAGAGCGAATAGGCTTAAGAGAAACAGCCCCGCCGTGACTTGGATTGTTTTTGCAACGCCAAAGCGCACAGCAAAGGACTTCTTGCCTACCATTACGTCGGTCAACACCTGTGAGGGCTGATGGGAAAGCAGCACGGCCACAGCAAGGGCAGCAAAGGCCACACTCCCCGAAATTCCGATTCCAAGGTTGCGATCACCACTTAGAAGCCATAGGCAACCGAACACCCCAGGGCCGTAGCAGGCCCCGGTCACCCATTCGGAGAAGGCGGAGTACGCAAACGGCCTGGATCCCGCATTGTAACCATAGCCAAGAGCCAGGAGCGGTAGGCCGAGGCCAAGCACATATAGGCTGTTTTGACGATACAGCACCCAGCTTCCCAGAGCGATGCCAAGCAGCAGCGTGACTCGTCCGTGCCAAATCGCGCGCTTAGGCAGCTGCCCGTGAAAACGCACCCAGGAATTGTACTTCTCAACGTCTGCCCCCCGCACCCAGTCCATCGCGTCGTTGAGTAAATTGATTCCATGTTGGATGAGGACCACGCCAAACGTCGCCCCCACCAGAGGCCACAAATCCGCACCGGTGAAAAGAAACACCGCCAGGCCAGGGAGAAAAGATATCAGGTAGATGGCAGGATTTAACACCTGCCACCACCCGATAGTTTTCTCTCCCATTGTGAGAGTGGCACGCATCACTTATGCAGTCGCGCGCCGCGCATTTTGGTAGCTGTCCAGAGCTTCTTGAAACCACACCGCGTGTTGTTTCTCGGAGTCAATCACTCGCTGATACACTTCCGCAGCGCGCGTGTTCTTGGCCGCGATGGCTTGATCTCTTAGGTTTGGGTAGATCTCCTTCCACTCGCGGTTTTCAACTCTGATGGCTACTTTAAGCGCGTTTTCGAGAACGCCTTCGGGATTCATCGCCAGCAAACGATCGCAGTTGTCACGAATTTCTTTCAGCGCTGCGATCGCACGCGCCGTGTCTTTCCCACGGGGCGGCTCACCCATTTCCTGATACAGCTCACGCATCCAAACGGCGTGGGCTTTTTCTTCACCCGCGACCGTCAGAAAAATCTTCGAAATTTCCGGATAGCCGGCTTCTTTGGCCCACCGGGCAAACTCCGGATACATTACCCTGTTTTCGTACTCTTCCACGTCGACAAATGACTCCGCCGAACTCTGCAGATCCGCGCCTTTTTGCGCTGCTGCAAAGCACTCGAAGATCATGTCCTCAGTAATCGTGCGCTCAGACATCATGGCCTCCTTATTTAGCTTTCTGAAGTTTCAATTATTTCTGAAACTTTAAAAAAGATAAAATCTCTACTGATCTCTGTCAATCGGAAGTGTATAAATTTTCTATGCAAGCCTTACCGTTCGATCGCATTGCCAAACAGTATGACCGCGTCAACGATGTTCTTTCATTTGGGTTGCACCGCGCGTGGAAAGAGGAGCTCGTAAATGCTCTACTAAAAGAACACGGCGTTCTACCCGAACACGTATTGGATGTGGCCACGGGAACAGGCGATGTCGCAGCCCGTTTCCACAAGAAGGGGAGCCGACATGTAGTGGGCCTGGACCCGTCTTCACACATGTTAGCACTCGCCCGCCAACGTCACGGAACAACTATCGAGTGGAAACTCGGAAGTTCGGAAACTCTTTCCCTGCCAACCGCTTCAATCGATTTGATCAGTTGCGCTTTTGGCGTGCGAAACTTTCAGAATCGCCGACAAGCGTTCGCAGAATGGCGACGCGTACTACGCCCCGGGGGCCGCATCGGAATCATAGAAATTCATCCGGTGCCTGACATCGCCTTATTAAAACCTATCGACTGGTACTGGCGACGCGTGGTCCCTCCCATCGGCCGGCTGTTCGGAGACGAGCCAGCTTATGAGTATTTGCGGGACTCCGCCGGCTCATTTCTCACACCGCAGGCACTCGCCGGAGAGCTAGAAACCGAGGGTTTTCGAAAATTAAGCCTTTCCCCGCTGTTTGCTTGTGGAATGGTCAGCTTTGGCTTATTTCAGAGGGATGGCATCTATCACCAACCTAACAGAGGAAGAACTGGCCTTCTCTGAGATTATCGGCGATCTCATCGAACAGTGGGGCTTCAAACGCCACCTTGGCCGCATCTGGTCCTTACTCTATCTAAGTTCAGCCCCGCTCAACCCGACCGAGATCCAAGAGCGCTTGGCTCTTAGCGCTGGCTCCGTCAGCTCCGCACTGGGTGAGTTGCAGATATGGGGGGTAGTAAAGCGGATTCGTATCGCAGGCGATCGCAATTTTTATTTCGAGGCCGACGTGCACATTTGGCGGTCTATTTCGACGGTGCTACATACGCGAGAGCTACGCATTTTGGAGGAAGCCGAAGCGAGTCTAGGCGTACTGCAAAAATCTTTGGGGGCATCCGGCAACGAAGAGAATGCTAAATTTCAATCCGGACGCGTGAAACACGTAAAAGACGCGGTCGAGACCGCCCACGCACTTTTTAGCCAGCTTTTTATTTCGCATTCCCCGAGCCTCCCCCGCGTGGGAAAGCTGTTTAAGCGGTTAAAGACTCTCTAACCAAATGCTCGTTTAGGAACGATCCTTTCCACCACTCGTTCTTCACCGTCGACAGAGAGTCCATTAACCTCCACATAGCGGACAGAAGAAAAAATACCACTTCCGATGGATTTAATGAAAATGCTTTTAATGAACGCCGGGTGCCCAGCGATTTCCGTCACCGCTACGAAGCCTCCCCCCTTACGTCTGAGAACCACAATCTCTTTCTTGGGAAGTGCTTTCAGAACAAATCTAAGTTCTTCTGCTTCCTGCTTGCGAATGCTGACCCCATACGCAAAACCCTGTTCGAGTGAGGAGAGTTCTTCAACCCGTCCATTATCCTCATGCAGCACCCAGTACACTCGAACTGGATTTTCAGCCATGCCGTTTGCATCAGAGAGATTGAGCTCGTAGACCACCTGATTGCGATTGAGACTGCGGTCAATTACAAAAAGCGGCTCCGCCGCCCAAGCCCGCCAGGCAAAAAGTACAACCCACAACACCCAAAACCCTGTGCGTCGCCGGATCATAGCGCCTCCCTTTCTTAACTAATTCTACCGGTGAACCGCTAGCGGAAACACCAATCTCATCAATAAATTCCAATATTTACATAATCTCCATCACAGCTTTCCACCCCCTTTACATTGACTCTTCGCGGCAGTGCGCTATTTTGGCCTTTCAACTTAAGTCGCTCAAGGAGGCAGAAATGCGGCCCAAAATTTGGATGCTCACTGCGGGGTTATGGTTTGGAAGTCTTGGCGCACAAGCCAGCTTTGTGGATCTCGGTCCCGTTGAGTACGGAAGCCTTCAGTCCGCCACAGCTCTTTGCGCTCCCGATCAACATGAAAAATGCCCTATGCAGCGAAGCGTCCTCACTCCCCTGCCCAAAGGCAAAGTGAGCGCGACAGCCTTTCGCGTACAATCTTTCGGCGAGACACAAATTACCTTGGTCCTTAAAAGTAATGATAGAGTTTTTCCCTATCTACGAATCGAGGGCCCTCTTAAAGAGAGCGGAGACAGCGTCGAGATAGGTGGCGGGCCAACGCTGGCAGAAACGCAAACCGGCAACGGCCAATCCGTGCGCTTAGATGTTAGTCTCAGAGAGCCGGGTCTTTACCGGGTACTAGCCACCACTGAATCGGTAAAAGAAGGAAATAGCCCCGATGGAGGCTCCCATTTGGAACTCACCTCCAGTTGCAAAAAACACTGCACTAGACAGACTGTAGACGCACGCGAATTTCTACAAAAATACAAGAAGCCGCTCATAGAGGATAGCTCGCTGGAACCTTTTGTAAGAGGCCGCGTGGAAGCTTCACTCCCCAAAACTGCATTGGATGAAGATAGGGCGGAATTCCAAATCCTCGTCGATCAACTCAAAGCGTTTCTCGCAGCAGAAACGAATCGTTTCCCAGTCCTCCCCCCGTTGCCCCAGCTAACGTACTTGAGACCGCTCGTGGCCGGATTGGAGTCTAGGCTCGACCAGAACACGCTGAGCCCAAAAAAAGAAGTCAGGAAACTCACTGGCTCAGTCGAGGAAATACTTGCGGGCACAAAGACCGTACGCCACTACCCACAGCCGGTAAAAAAAGATCTGGCTGAAGTCACCTACGGCCATTTCCCATTGGAGACTTTGTCGCCGACACAAACCAAGCACAGTGATAGTCTTGCAACTATTCTGAACTTCCTTGCTGAAGGCAGCGGGAAGCTGACATATGAATCCAAAAAGGGAAAGCGCACGTTACACACTCCCTGGGACCTATTTGACGCCCTTATTGCCTCGGGTCACCTTGTCGAAGTGCGCAACGAACGTACCTATGCGAATTTCATTTCCCTAAACGATGGGGGAACCAGCGTACAATGGCCCGTTTGGCTCGATTCAGGTGTAGCTTTATCCACTGGCGAGAATATGGTGGCACCCGTCGGCCACAGCCACCACGCCTGGCGCATCCGCGGACCGCAAGTCGATGCTCGAGTTATGTTTTATCTTGGCATTTCCGGTGTGGGCTTTTGGGCGCAAACAGATGAACGCCCCGCATGGACGGGAAATCGCGTCGCGTATTCGGTTTCAAGCGACAAAGACAAGAACTTTGTCCTTGCTACAGTAAAAACCGCCACCGCGTATTTCAAACGCATCCGCAAAGAAGCGCAGACAATAGCAAAAAACAAACCGGCCGATGGGTACGGCTACCTCGGTCTCTGCAATGATTCCAATGCTGCCCTGGAACTACTCACCCACAAGACGATCTCCGCCTATCCGATTGCACGCGCTGCCGAATTGGTGGAAAAATCCCCTCGCTTGGGCGACGGATTGGATGAGGTATTCCAAAAATTACCAAAGGATGCGGACGCCGATTTGCGCGACAAGGCCTACCAGCGGGACGTCTTGAAACGAATCTGGGAGATGAGCGCGCACATGATCTCGTCAAAGACCATTCCGGACACGGAACTCGAAACCCAATTGCGTCAGCTAAAGCAGGATGTCAGTCCCCGATGAGGGGCCCCACAGACCAAGGTAAATCGTAGTCACCAATTACCGACACACTTTGGTCTTAGACAACTGCCACGCAAAACTATACAATTGTCTAAATAGACCCCGGTGGCCCGAGCCGTCAAGCCCGAACTATTGCGGCGCGTCAAAGCGTCCACACTTCCAGGGCTACATAGCGACCGCCCGTTGACGCGCAGCGGGCGAATCATCTATCCCTAGACTTACCAATTACCGGCCCTCTTTGGTCCTGATCACTGCCGCGCGAAAGCGTGAGCCGAAATGGCTTTATTAGGGAGTGAGGATCTCACAATGGGCATGCGTCTTGGACTTTGTATTTTCTTTCTTACCGTGGCAGTTGCGGTACGCGCGGACGACTACTACGGAAGTTACTACCGCGCGCAGGCCGCCATTCGCGCCCAAAATCAGCGCAACTATGAGTCGCAGCTC
>JAGQZV010000080.1 GCA_020435295.1 Bdellovibrionales bacterium
TACGAAGCACAACTCCGCGCTGAAGCCGCTGTCCGCGACCAGCAACGGCGCAACTACGAAGCACAACTCCGCGCTGAGGCCGCTGTCCGCGACCAGCAACGGCGCAACTACGAAGCACAACTCCGCGCTGAAGCGGCCGCCCGATCGCAGTACAATAGCTACGGTTCCTCATTCCCGTCCTACACGAGCCCGTCTTATAGCTACCCGTCTCATAGCTACAGCTACCCTTCCAGTTCGAGCGTCCCTCGTTATTCTTCTCCCCAATACTCCTCTCCGCAGTACGCCCAACCGCACTACGAGGAGATCGAAACACCGCCACCTACTGAAATTGCCCAACGTCCGGAGCGTTCGGAACCTTCGACAGTCCGAACAGAAATCCAGATCCGCATTCCCGAAGGGGCGGCACTTTACGTAGACGGAATAAAAGCTAACGGAGACAGGTACATCACCCCCCCGCTGGAAAAGGGCAAACAGTACAACTACGTAGTTGAAGTGGAGATGGTCTACGGTGATGGACGCTACCGAAAAGCCTTTGATTTATCTTTTATCGCAGGGAAAAAAGTACAAGCCACAGTAAAGCTTGAGGATGTATTGCGCGCCAAAGCGGAAGCCGGTTTCGGACCGGCACCCGCCACCCAGGATCCTGATGCCAAGACACCAGCGATCCCCAGTGATGCCCCGGCTGCAGAAGACGACGGATGGACACCCATTCCACCCGGAGTTGTCGCTATAGGGGGCAAGCGAATTCAAAGTGGGGCTGACGCCTATAAGCTAAACCCTGATGGCAGCGTCACCTGGCGTACGCCATTTGCAAAAAACCTCAGGGAATGGGAAGCCGGCTCTTCGGAAAGTCTTCAGAACTTCGCATCCGGTGCGAAAAAACACCTGGATGACGACGAAAGAGTGGATGCAGCATATTTCAAATCCGAGCGAGAACTCGCTACTAAGATCGGCGATTCAGCACTTGAAGCTCTTGCCGAGACCGTCATCGCAGAAGAAGAAAAAAAACGAAAAGATTTTCGCACCAAGCTGCGGGAAGCACAGGAGGCACTCGCCAAAGAGCAGCTTGCGAGTCTTATCCTGGAAGCCAAGTCGACAGCCGAGGAAGGTCCCGCCAAAGAAAGCGAACATTTGGACCGAGCTAAGTCGTTAGCTGAAAGATGGGCACAAAGCTGGGTGCCATTTACAGAACAGTGGACAGCCGAAAAAACGCGGCGCGCTGACGAGTACAGGCCCATGGTGGACGCCGCCGAAGCGGCCCGCCGCTATCTGGATTGGGAAACACGATCCCAAGCCCAAGATCAAACTTGGTTCGATGGCGCTAAAAAGAAATTCATTTCAGATACACTTGCGGCTGATGACGCCTTTTTTGGAGCGGAGACGGATCGAATTGCAAAACTCCCCTCTGAAGAGGCGAGAAAAGCTGCGACCGAGGCACTGGAAAAAGAGCGCGCTATTCGACAAGAATTCAGAGAAAATCTCACCGCACGCCTAACAAAAGACCTAGAACAAAGGCGTGCGTTTACTCGCTCCGAACTGCTAACGGTGCTCGGAGCGTATTTCCATCGAAAAGCCAACTTTCATGAAAGTCACAAACTCCGCTTTGCGGAGGAAACCAAGCGCCTCGAGACCTTCGATGCGGAAACTGAATCGCAATGGAACAGTGAGCAAAAGCGGCAGGCAGAGCAGTATAAAACTGCACAAAGCCTCATAGATTCTTTGAAGCCAGAAGACATCTCGCTGCCCGATTCCTGTAAAGGCTCTCCGTACGCCTTACAGGACGAAAAAACCGGCGCCTACAGTCTATGGTACGTCACAGATGAGAAACGATCACTTCTTGCAAAGCTGAAAGCGAAAGCTGTCCAATTGCAATGCAAAGAGAAAGCAGTCGCCCTTCTCGCGGATGCCATTTCGATCGAGAAAGACTTGGTACGACTCGCTGACGGTCTGGAATGGGACCCCAGCACGCTCAATGATGAAAAATCGCACAGTCGGTTTGTGCTCTTCCAGGACGGCTTCTTAGTGTTCGCTTGGGACGCATCGCCATTGCAAGCACTTCGAATTGACTGGAACTCGGACACAGAGCGTTTCATTTTGAGATTGCAGAAGGACAACCAAGCCTACACGGACCACATGTACGAAGTCCGCGAAGATGGTAGCGAATTTAAGCAAGTGCCTTGGATAGAGGTAAACTGAGACTAGGGGGACAGGTGAAAGCAAAGAAGGCAGGTCTAGTACTGGGGTTAATCCTATTCGGTCAATTGGCTAAAGCGGATCCACCCCTTCTCGCCCAATGCTCCGAAGAAAAAACGAATGCGGATGGTTCTGTTACTATCCTCAACCCCCGGGTTATCCGCGGGGCCGAGACGCTCGAGATTAGCTCCGAAGCATCAGATTCCAGGGGCGTTTGTAAACTTTTTGGGTACGAGGACTACCTAGATCCCAGTCGCGAGGCAAGCGGCGATGCACAAAAGGCCATCATCATCAACAAAGACGGGAAATTTGAAGGGTGGAAACACCAAGAGTCTCGGAATTACAATGCGCGGATTGATGCGATTACTTGCCACAACGGAGCCTGCCCAGATTTACTATTTCGTTATATTGAAAAGGCTCAAAATGAGGATGGAAGCCACACCATAACATCCCCCTACACATTGCGAGGCCCCGCGCCCTATTGGATCTCCTCCACTGACTCTGACCTGGACGGAGTCTGTAAAGGTTTTGGTTTCGACAGCTATCTTGACAAGACTTTAGTAGAAAATGGGGACGAGGCTATAACACTCGCCGTTAACGGAGGACAGACAGTTCAAGCACTTTAAAAAGCGATCCTCTAAAGGTTACAACCGCCACATCGCTTCCATCACGTGCTTCAACGCAAAAGAACCACCAGAATCAGTTTATTCGGCAAAGGAAATCAAGCGCAACGCGGACGGCTCCACTTCTATTGTTGATCCAAAGGTCAAGCGTGCAACTGATAGCTTTGACTTATCAGGCGTAGGATCTGACGCGCGGGGCATCTGCAAGGCTTTTGGTTTTAGTGCTTATCTAGATCAAACACTTGTTACGGGCGGTGATTTGAAGATTACGTTCATCGTCGATGAAAAGGGCGAATGGGGAGGCTTCAAGGAATATGCCAACAACTATGACAATACCCGTGTAGTGCACCTTTCTTGTTATCAAAACGACAACCCGCCAAAGATGGTATTTTATTCCAAGGAAAAAAAGACTAACCCCGACGGTTCGGTAAGCCTCTTTACTCTCTCAGTAAGCCGCTCCGCGGGCACCTACCCGCTCTCTGGCATCAAGTCAGATCCAGGGGGGGTCTGCGCCGCGTACGGCTACGGCAAATACCTCGAAGAAACTCTCGAGCAATCGGGCGATGTTGAAAAGACTCTCATCGTAGACAAGGACTCTCTCTTTGGAGGTTTTGACATTTACAAAAGCCGCGGTGCTAACACGCAAATAACGGCGCTTAGTTGCTACGATGGCGAATCCCCACCCCAGCTAAAAGCCAGAGTCTCTACTACCACGCGCAATCCCGACGGAACCGTCAAGCTGGAGGGGATTATGGTTTACCGCGGACACCAGCGCTTACTCGCAAGTGACCGCTCGGATTTGCCGGGCCTTTGCCGCTTACTGGGTTTCAAGAACTATCTTGCTGACACCATGCGCTCCAGCGGGGATCACAATAAAACAATCGGAATAGCCCCCGATGGCACCTTTCATTGCTTCTACCCGTATGAGCAACGGCGCAACAACGCTAGCATAGACAGCCTAGTTTGCTACTAAAACGCTAGTCGCAGCGCGGCTCCACTGCGCGGAGCGGATTCTCAAGTCTGAAAAAATCCGCCACAATCTTATCAAGGCTGAATCACTTCGGCCCTCACTTTACGCACAAAAAACTGGGTACAGCGCTTGCAAAAGCAACGTGTCTAGATGGGGCGTCGTAACGCTCCAGGTTGCTGGAGGTATCGTTTTGGATAAGAGCCGGTTGCCACTCTGTGGAAGTTGGTTGGTGCTTTGTGCCTACACCCTCATGTGGGTACCCCAGGCACTCGCCCTTACCGATGGAAAGCGCATCCGGCTCGCCTCCACCGGGCACACCGAACACGCCGCCGCCGTTGTACTCGAGGCCAAAGGCAAGAGTTGTTCGGCGGTGAGAATTGCACCGGAAATGTTTCTCATGGCCGGGCACTGTTTAAAGAGCCTGTCCCTATCGCCCGGGCACTCCGTTCGATTGCTAGCAACCAATGGAAGTCGCTTTGGGCACCTGCGAGTACGAGCAAGTTTTCTGCACCCGCTTTACGCCACGCCCGCGAGCGATCCTCGGCGGGAATCCATAGAGCGCTATCTGAACACCACTGTGGATCTCGGTCTCGTGGATTTGGAAGTAAAAAGGGTAGAAGATCCGGCGCGCCCGTTTATCGAGGCCGCACTAGATATAGCAACACCCGACTACAATGAGGCAGAATTAGGTACACGGGTAGTCGTAGTAGGTGGTGGCTGTGAAGCGGTAAACTCAAACTCCGCACGTTGTGAAGGCCAGGGTAGCAGCCGCCAGGGATACCTTAAAGCTGCCACTCGGCAACTCGTACGCCCCCGCCTAGGAGATCTGGAGTTACCCATGGGGCAGTACTACTACGCAACTAATAGCACCGTCCGCAAAAGCTTAGGGCCCGGAGATTCCGGTGGCCCCCTGCTACTGCCTGACGGTCGACTACTCGGAGTTCACGCATTAATTACTGCAGTCAAAACGGACGAGGAAACATCACTTCCCAACTACCATGTCAAACTTAGTCACCCGGCCGTGGCCACTTGGTTGAAGGGACATCTTCCAAAACCCCTACTCCTTAGCCGACGCTAAGACGGATCGATCGCACTATTTTTGCCCCAAGGAAGAAAATTGAGATGCCACATGGGGTAGCTAAAAAGGAAAAACACACACGTCGTACAGATGAGGCGCACGTAAATATAGTGAAGCGGTATGAGTGCCACGGCAAAATGAAAGCTGAGCGCAATGAGTCCGACGGACCCTAGTTCAATGGCGATAAATCCGGCCAGCTGCTTCCACAGATGTCCGGCTTGGGCCTCAAACACATAGCAGCGGTTTCCCCAAAACTGCACCGATACACCAAGCACAAGGGCCGGCACATTTGCCACACGCGGACCAAAGCCCACAAACTGAACGAGAACGGTCAAAGTCAACAAATCTACTGCAGTCGCCGTAAGCCCTACGACTGCCGTCTTAACGATTCGAAACCGTCTTACTTTGGCAACCAGATCGGCAAATTTCACTGCGGCACCCGTTCCAGAAAATAACGGTTCACCACGCGGTAGCGTTTGCCGTCGAAATCGATGGTGTCGCTCAAAAAAGTTTCGAGCACAAAATACGCCTGCCCCAAATCCCACAGGAGAATGGTCCAGAAATACTTGAGATTGGTTTTGAGGGACTTTTGAAACAGTAGCTCGTGAACCACAGACACCAAGATGCGAACGCCAGCACACGAAAACCAAAGCACCCAACTCCACGACGAAAAGCCTGAAAACAATAGAGCCAACGTCGCCGGCACCTGCGGGTAGACCATCGTCGCCAGAAGGTACAACCACTTGTTCGGAAGGGCGATTTTCTGGCACCAGGCCCATCGCCTTTTTTGCTGAATAACATCGTTTACCGTCTTATCGGAATACTGAACCGGGCAATGGATGTTGGCAAACCGGACTTTCAGGCCATGCATCGTAAATAGCTTCGGAATGGCGATATCATCAGCGAGAAAATCATTCAGATAACTCCAGGTATGCTCACCAAAACTATCAAAATCGTCTTTCCAAAACGCCATGGAATGGCCCCAACCAAAACCAGGGGACTTCGAAAATGCCCAGGAGATCATCACGAAAGTCGCCAGATCGCAGGTATTGCCTAGCTTGAGTGCCGAACCAAAACTATTCATCCGAAAGTCATACTGGGGGATAGTTACCAACGACGTATCGGCGTCTTCCAAGCAAGCGACATTTTGGGAAAAATAGTCCTCGTTTACGACCGAGTCGGAATCCGATAGCAAAACGATAGGGTGCTTCGCACACTGCATCCCATCGTGGATGGCATCCACCTTTCGCCAAAGGGCTTTTCGCGTTGTCGAAACGAGCATCTGGGCATCCGCATCCGGGTATTTTTTCAAATAGCTTTGAATGACGGGGACCACGGGTGCCGACTCATTAGGCACCGTAAAGATGAGTTGCCGCGGCCCCGGATAGTCCTGACGAAAAAAAACGTCGAAGTTCTCTTCTTCGTTGTCATAGGCATTCACGCAGCACTTGATCATCGTAATGCCGGGGTAATTTTTCTCGTGCTTCTTCAAAGCCGGCGATTTGTGGAAGTAGAAGATCACAAGGCAGACAATCCCAAGGAGCTGCAAACTGCAGCCCACGATTGCTATCCAAAAAAAGGTGTCCGCAAGGATTGGAAAAATCAAAAAATTAGCCCCTTTTTGGTTGGATAAGGGGCGGAAAACGGCACCAAATGCCTTGGATTTTCAATTAGATGGCTACGCATGACTAGATCAACACATCTGATTTTTAAAGCAATCCGATTTGTATACAAATAAATGGCTCATCAAGTTTTCGTCAAGGCTCTTTCCCGGTCTCACCAGGTTGACTTTTCGCGTCACGGCACCGACCTTGTACGGAAGGGGTTAAACGTAGGTGAAAAAATCCAGGCCGATCCAGTGCCAAGCCCTGGTTTTGTTGTGTTTGCTATCCACAGCGGCCAATGGGGGCATTCTTCCAAGTTGCGTGCGAAATGCCATCGTGGCAGTACTGCCGCGAGCCTTCGCTCCGGCCGTTCACACCACACTAACCGCTCGCCTCCGGCCAGCCGAACTTGCAGAGCTCAGGCGACAAGAAGTCCCTTCGGCTTCCTCCGAATCTAGACAAATGCTGCAAGCCTTGGCAATGGGGCGTTGGGAGGCCCCAATCTTCACACACCCCTTAGCCCCCGGCATTGCCTACGGCCTTTTTCGGGCGGGAAAGATCTCAGAAAGCCAGTTTGTTACCCATCAATTCTTTTGGGCTGCCCGCAACGAGTACGCCGAAAGCCTGCGGTTTGTCAGGCTCGTGGAGGGGGACACTCTCACGTCCCAAGGCAACGAGATGCTCACTGCCTCCCGCGGACTGAACGACGCTGCGAAAGAGCGGTTTGCGACACAAGCCACTGCCCTTCCCCTCTCCGAGCAATACGTGCTTCAAGTGAGCACAGAAGCCGCGATCCGTAGGGATCCCAGGCTCGGGATCGCGGATGCCACCTTTAGAACATTCCTCGGCATGCATTTGCGTCCAATCGCACAGCAAAGCTGGGCCCTTGTGGTTCCCTCTTTCAGTTTGATGCAGGTGTATTTGGAAAGGCGCTACGAGGAGCGCGCGATGCAAGGGATCCCCGAATTTGGAGTCGCTCCCCATGACAGCATCATTAATCAGGTGGGGCAACACACGCGGGTAATCACGGTTCCATTCCCTGGGATAGACGGTGTCGTAGAAGGCGATGGGATGTATTTCGGAACCACTTACGGCTTTTTGCACGACTTTTACCACCTAGATAGGGGGGCCTCCAGTGTCATCCCGGAATACCGAGTGCTCTTTCCTCTCATTTTTGCGGCGATGCTCCGCCACAAGCGGGCTTTTCGAACGGAAGACGGTGAGTACCACTGGACTTGGCAAGCAACGATCGAGAATCTGATTAATCTAGAGACGCAGAGCTGCCAATTGCTACAATACGGCCCGCCGCCTTCGGCACTGGATTGTTTCGAAGTGGACTACGGACACAAGAGCGACCATCCGCTCGTCGGCCGAGTGGTTTCTGAGGACATGCGCGAGCGCCCGGAAATCTGGGAAGCCGCGGACGTGAATTTGGAGTCGTGGCAAAGACGACTGAATTAGGTTTCAACACGGCACCTCAACGGCACAGGTTGCAAAAAAAAGGGCGGCCTTGAGGAGATCAAGGCCGCCCATGCGTTAACATTGAATGTTAGTTGGTTCCGCAATAAGAAGTACAGCTGCTCAGTGAGTAACCGTCCTTCTGGCATTTTTTCCAGCAAGCTTGCTTGCCGTAGTTGGTGCTCGTACCGCAATAACTGACACAGCTAGATAAACTGTAGCCGTCAGCCTCACATTTTCCCCAGCAAGCCTCGCTCCCATGCCCTGTCTCAATTCCGCAGTACGAAACACAGCTCGATAAGCCATAACCATCGCTCTGACACTTTTTCCAGCACGCAGCACTTCCGTATCCGGTGCCGGTACCGCAGTAACTCACGCAACTGGAAACGCTGTAACCATCACCTTCACACTTGTTCCAGCAAGCCTCAGAAGCGCTGGCGAAGTTAACGCCGCAATAGCTCACACAACTGGAAACGCTGTACCCGTCTTTCTTACAACGCGCCCAACAGGCGTTGCTGCTGGCGTCCGAATTAATCCCGCAACTCGACACGCAGCTAGATAAGCTGTACCCATCGTTGTTACATTTGTTCCAGCATTGGGAGCTTCCTCCCCCGCCGCCCCCCTGCTGACACGCGTCCATGCATTTGTCGAAGCAGTGATCATCCGATGTGCCATCCAACAAGTTCGCGATCTTCGCCGCTTCGTCGGACTTGCGCGCTCTTTCGGCGATTCCCCGATCGCTCGCAGCGTACTTTAAGCGCAGTGCCTGGTCCCGAAGCGCCTGCTTTGCGGCGAGTTCACGATCGTGTCTAGGGACTTCTGCCGATCCCGTCCCTGATACAAAAATTCCAAGTATTACGATAAATAATGAAAGATGTTTCATTAGCCCCTCCCCTAGTGAGAGTTAGCCCATCCCGCTACGCTCGGCAAATTCGGATTTCAACGCTTCGCGCCATGGCGCAGGCAAAAAAAAGGGCGCCCCCAAAAGGAGGCGCCCCAATCGTTGCCGCTTAGTGAATGCGGAACATCTTATTGACTGCTTGCCCATTCATCGCGCGGACGTGCACCAGGTATTCCCCGGGCTTTGCGCCGTCGTTGACAAGGGCTGTGACTTGGAACGGGAATTTGCCTGCAGCGCATTCAACATTCTTTCGTTTGAACGCGATCGGCTGCACCACAATGACGCCGTTTCCTACCGTCATTACGATGTCCTTGATTTCAAGGCAGCTCACCGGATGGTGACCGGTTAATACCAGGGCCGGCTGACCACTAGCCTCGTCCTGAACGAGGAACACGTCCTCAACAGGAGCGTAGAGGTAGTCGTCCGGTCCGGGACCTGAATGCGTCGCACGTTCGACGGGCAACGTCCCTAGCAGTTTTCCGGTAGGTCCATCCAGAATCTTCCAATCACCCGCAGGCAGTAGTTCAAGCTCCATCACCTGCGTGTACCGCATCTCCACTTCGATGCAGAAGCCTTCGTAGACATAGGCCTTTTGGAAGAGCTTCACCGTGTGGGCCGCGAGATCCACCTCAGTCTTGTACGGCCCCAGCTGATAGCAAGAGCTATACAGCGCGCCCTCCGCTACGACTTGGATGCGATCGTTGTCGTCAAATCCTATGGGAATTCTCACTCCCGTTAGATTGGTTTCAACGAGCTTGGGTTCGTACTCCGCGTGCGCGGCAATCCCTACAAGTAGGGCTAGGACTAGTAGTGGTTTAAACATCATACACCTCACAACCCGCGGTTTTGGTTAGTTGATTTCCGCGTAGACTTTGTTAATTGCTTTTCCGTTCATGGACCGTACGTGCAGCAAGAAGGCCCCATCAGCGACCTTGTCCAGCTCGACGGTTTTCTTGAAGGCAAAATGTCCCACCTGACAGTGAGGCTGCTCTTCAAACTTTACGACAGGTTGCACGATGACCACTTCTGGATAGGCGTGGACTTCGGTTTTATCGAAGCTCATGCAGCTATTGCTGAAAGCACCGTGCAGAACCGCCACTTTCTTGCCCGTGTTCTTATCTACTTCGATGAACGCATCCTCGATAGGAGCGTACAAGTAGTCGTCGGTTCCGGGTCCAACTTGGGTGGCTTTGTTAATCTCGAGCTTGCCAAGAGGCGCGGCGCTTTCTCCGTCTAGGATCTCGTACTGACCCTTGTTGAGCATGCCGACGTCGATCGTTTGGGTGTAAGGCACAAGCATGCGCAAACAGACGCCACTGTAAATGTAAGCAAACTGTGTAACGGTGACGGTGCGTTCTACTTCGTCGACTTTTACGTCGTACGGACCCACTTGGTAGCAGGTGTTCGGGAAACGACCGGCAATCACGAGTTGCGACTGATCGTTGTCGTCAAATCCGACTGGAATAAATGCCTTTACGGCGGCCACAGCCTGTAAAACCGGCTTGTCGGCGTCATCCGCATTGGCGAGGTTCACTGCAAAAACTAAACTAAGAGCGATAGTAAAGAATATGGATTTCATGAATTCCCCTTCCTATGTAGTTACCGCGTTCGTGCATAGACCATTGCAACGGCGGGTCCATGATGCAAACCAGCACAAAAAAACTGTTAACAAAAGTTAGGATGCTGCAGCGCGGCTCATCGGAGCGGATGCAGCCTTCTAGCCACACGTAAGCAACGACAGGGTTGTTCTGGCTGTTAACAAATGCGCGTAGTTATGGTCGGCATTTTCTTCAAACTGGCGAGTCTTTCGTTAGTCTTTTGCGCAAAAAAGCAAGGCGATCAACCCAGGTACGCACTTGCGAACGAGACACAATGTCTCACCAGCGTCCCACAATGGTACTTCCCTACCCCATCGCGCCGTCCCGCCACTTAAGTACCGATCGGCGTATAATGGATGTCTTAATTCTAGAAGGAGCCACCACATGCGTTTTCTCATCGTTTCGATCGCCGTATTACTCAGCGCTACTTTTGCTTTGGCAGCTTCCACTCCTAAAGGGGTTTGTGAAGAGCTTGCTACTGCAGCGAGGAACAATGACTTTGATACGTTTAACAAACTTTCCACACCGCCAGGACGCGGGCTAGCGAGTAAGCCAAAGGGAAATAAAGAAAACTTCCAAAGCATGCACCAAAAACAATTGGACCGAATTAAGGACCTTACTTGCGGAACAGAGCTCGTAGCGGGGGATCAAGCTGTTGTAAAAGCCACGAGCAAAGGCGAAAGCCGACTTGTTCCCTTTCACAAATATAGTGACCTATGGCGTTTTGATCTGCCGACTTACCAGGCCTTTAATCAGATCCAGCACGGACAAAAACATGGGCACAAAGGCAAGAAGAAGAAATAGGCGGTAGTAATTTTCACCAAAAAAAAAGCCGGGTGCTACGATGAGTACCCGGCTTTTTCATGTAAAAGCTAGTGATCGCTTACCGTAGAAACGTAAAGCGCTTCGTCACTGCTGCGGTTGTAGAGTACAAAACCCAGATGCCCCTGCGACTCGTTGCTAGAAAAAATCCGGTAAAAACCCAAGTAGGCTTTTTCTGCAAGCAGTTCGCGCAACCGATCCCGAAACTTCGTTAGCTCTTCCACAAGCCCGTCCGAGAGTTCATCCCGATCGAGATAGTCGCTCACAAAGGCTACCGAAACGTGCTCAAAATTGGGGCGCTTTACAAAAAACGCGGTCGCGTCCTCGTCCACGTCCTCTCCGCCAACTTCACCAAAGGTATTCACCTTGTCCACCAAAGCGCGCATAGCCTGCCATTCTTTTTCATCCTTGGCGGGGGTGACTTTGTACACGGCAGTCACACGGCCTCCCGCGGGGCTATACTCTTTTTCACCCGCCTCGTGCAGCCCTTTAATCGTCGGGATCAAATCCGCAAGCGAATCGCTGCGCAGATCCTTAGCACTCATTTTTTTGATGTCCGCTGAAAAAACAGCAGTGGATAGTAATAGTCCTAACAGGAATAGATGTCGCATCCCTAGCCTCCTTATTAATGCCTTCTTTTCGTGACTACTGGAGCCGGCCTTTGGGGTCAATGCGGGAAGTCTTAATTGCTGTGAAGGCGGGGCGGGCGGGACGCCCCCAAAGCCCGTATCTAGGCAGCCGCCCAAAGACTAGGCACGAAAACACCGAGAATACAGGGCCTTATAGGCACAAACCCGCCTGGCGTGGGCCTTGCAGTCCTGGAAGGTATAGCAATGGAAACCGGGGGGAGAAATTGCTTAGAATAGCCAGGGGAACCAGTCTTTTATTTTTAGTGATAGCGTTGCTCGTCAGTCAGGGTGTATCTCTGGCGGACGTAGAAAATGACAGGACCCACGCACCGCCGACAGGTGCCCCACCAGCGGAGCGTCCGCCGGCAGCCCCTAAACAGGACCCACCGACTACTACAAACAATGCGTTCCAAGAAAAAGTAGAAGCACTAAAAAAACATCTTAAGCCCGTCGATGAGCAAGGCAAACCCGTTCCGAAAGTTGCTGACGGCGACGACTACGACACCATCAAAGACCATTCGGAAGGACTTGGAAAAGCCCTGGAGGCACTCCAGGCGCTTACGGGCGAGGGTTCGCTTTACGATCAAATTAAAGCCCAGATTGGCAGTGAAGTCACCGACCGGGCTGCGGACCGAAAGGACCCCGAGGAACACCAAGCGCTCCTTTTGGGACTCGGCAAACTTCAGGAAACACTCCAGGGGGAGGAAGCAAAAAAAATCCTAGGCGAGTTTGACCTAGCGACTCTCGATACGCTTGTTACGGACGCGCTCGGCGAAGACAACAAAAGTGAAGAAGCTCGAACACAACTTTCCAAGTTAGCGTCGACTTTGCGTGGGCTAACACCGCCCCCAAAGGAAGGCACACCGGAGGCCGTTGCCTTTCGCGCAGTAAAAGACTACATCGCTGACCGGTTGGTAACGAAGGTGGCGACAGAATTTGAGCCTGAAAGCGGGGGCAACTGGACCGATCCCCAATTCAAGCAAGCGCAAACCTTTTGGCAACAAGCGCAGAGCCTTAACCCGCACTCATACCAGCGCAACACGGAGGTCGCTCGCTTTTTTCACGGCCGTGCTGCAAGCGGAGAAAGAGCCGCTTGGAACCCCGACGACACGAAGCGCACTGAGGCAGACTCCACTGGCAAGAAGTACCAGTTTCAAGTCATGGATCTTACAACTCCAAACGGTGGAACCTCACAGTTTCATGTTTTTTCCGATGCCGCTAGCGGCGGTGGGCTCTTCGCTGTCAGGCCCGAGGTGGGTGTCGACGGCTACATGAACGGCGGCAAAGGCGCTAAGGTAGAAAAGCTATTTGCGGTTTCCGGAACGGCGGCACTCGAGACTACGGGCCGAGATAAAGACGGAAAACTCGTCTTTGAAGGCTACCAAGAAGGTAACCGCGAGGTAAAAGGGGTTTACTACCGCCGACTTCCGGAAACGAAGAAGGCCGACGGAAGCCCGACTCCCAATGGAAATGCCGCCGAGGTGGGGAAAATTTATAACCAGAATGACGGCGGACACCACGAGTTTGCGTCAGGTCTTTATGTACCAGCAGGGCTTACCCACGGAAGACGTGGAGAAGGGGAAGTCGGCGACCCTATCGAAGTAACCGTTGGCACGCACCAGAGAGATGACGTATTGAAACAGGCAGAAAGCGCCAGTGCCGCTCTTAGGGTGGGGGAAATATCGCCAGAGCTGAAAGCACTGCTCCCCGAATTAAAAGAAGTAAAGATTGGCGATAAAACCTACCTCGGGAAAACCGACAGCGGGGCTTTGACTAAAGTGTTTTTGGGTTTGGACAACAACAACGAGCCCATTTTCTTTTGCGCCACCTGCCAACCCAGCATTACAGGGCAAACAAAGGACGCACTGGCGGATGTCACCAAGTCGGTCGTGGAATCAAAACCGGTGGAATTTAAAGTCGCCAAAGAAGCCGCGCAAGAAAGCACCGTCTCCGCGGGAGGTTCGAATTTTAGAATTCGTATGGGGGCAGACGGCAAAACACAAGAGATCTTCCATCCACAAGTGGGTTGGATGCCTGCTACGAAGCAGGGCGACGAATGGCAAGTTGCATACGATCAAAACGGAAATGGGAAAATCGAGGGTAAGGAGAGATACACTCCTCTGGCAAACGTAGGAAGCCAACACGCTTCCCAGCCAGTTTCCATAGCCCTCGCAGATCCCAATGACGTCGTAAAGCAAGCGGCCGCCTCGGCGACGGCTCGATTAGGTTTGCCCGCAGGGGCACGCATCGAGAGCCGAAATCC